>JAWKNW010000004.1 GCA_041391505.1 Rhodothermales bacterium | reverse complement strand
TGCGCGCGTGCTGGCCGAATTCTGGGCGGACGGCCCCGACTCGGAGACCCCTCCCGGTCACTGGTTCACGATCCTGAATTACGTCAACGATCACCCCGCGCTCGTCAAGCGCTTTCGGGGCGAAGGCGAGCCGCTGGACGACCTCGAGTGGGACGTCAAAGCCTATTTCGCGCTCGGCGGGGCCATGCACGACGCGGCCGTCACGGCCTGGGGCATCAAGGGCTGGTACGATTACATCCGCCCGATCTCCGCCATCCGGTCGATGGCCGAGCGGGGGCAAAGCAGCGACGTCACGAGGCCACGGTACGACCCGCTGGGGATCCCGCTCATCGACGGCCTCATCGAGCTGGTCGAACCCGGCGACTCGCTCGCCGGCGAGAACGGCGAAAACGTCGATGCGATCAAGCTGTATGCGTGGCGCGGCCACGAAGCGATCGCCGATCCCGGCATCGACCAGGCCGGCGTCGGCTGGATTCTGGCCCGGGACTGGTGGCCCTACCAGCGGCCCTCCTTTGTCACCCCGCCCTTCGCCGGGTACATCTCGGGGCACTCGACCTTTTCGCGCGCCGCGGCCGAAGTGCTGACCCTGTTCACGGGGGATGCGTTTTTCCCGGGCGGACTCGGCGAATTCCATGCGCCCCGCAATGCGTTTCTCGTCTTCGAAGAGGGCCCCAGCGTCGACGTCACCCTGCAGTGGGCGACCTACCGCGACGCGTCGGACCAGACCAGTCTCTCCCGCATCTGGGGCGGCATCCACCCGCCGGCGGACGACATCCCCGGCCGGCGCATCGGCATCGTCATCGGCACCGACGCCTTCCGGGCGGCCGAAGCGTACTTCTCCGGCGCCACCCGCACCGCCGTGACCGCCTCGACGCCCGGCGTCCCCCACGTCTCCCCATCCCTCTACCCCAATCCCGCCCCACGCGAAGGCCAACTCCGCATCGAATCCGGGGAAGCTCGCGGGTCGGGGCTGCGCATCCGGCTCTTTAACGCACTCGGCCAGGAGGTTCGCCGTACCACAGAGGCCTCGTCGAGCCTAACACTGGAATTAACGGGCTTGCCGGCCGGCGTTTATTTCGTTGAGATCGCGTCGAAAACCCGACGAACAGTGCGTCCGCTGGTCGTACAATAGCGGCAGCGACGCGGCTGGCCGGCGTTACATGAGCTGGAGCAACGTTACAGCAAATCCATATACTTAACATTCTCTTAACATTTAACCGCATATCCGCGACAACTCTGCGCCCCGGAATAGCGCATATTTGTAAGGTCAATCCCCACACCCCGATAGATAGAACGGTTAGCATTCAGATCGCTGGCCTTAGACGGGGATTGATGCCCCTCATGGACGACCTCCGTTCTCCGTCCGAATTGCAAGCAATAATTTTCATCAGTACTGCAAGCCAACATGAAAACCACCCTACTATCATGGGGTCAGGGGCGTGGTATGCACGCATCCTCCCCTCGCGCATCGCGATACACGCGATGGGCTGCCGTCTGCCTTCTGGGATTGGCGCCGATGGCGGCCCAGGCGCAGGATCACTCGGTCGCACGGCAGTGGAACGAAGTGCAGTTGGACGCCGTCCGCGTCGACACGCCTCGCCCGACCGTCCATGCGCGCAACCTGTTCCACAACGCTGCCGTGATGTACGACGGCTGGGCCGCGTACGACGCCACCGCCAAGACGTACATCCTGGGCAACTCCTACGGCGGGCACGCGTGTCCGTTTGACGGCGTCCCGGTGCCGACGGATGTCGATGCCGCGCGGGACGAGACGATCAGCTACGCGGCGTACCGTCTACTTTCGCATCGCTTCTCCATTTCACCGAATGCCGCCACCTCGCTGGCCGAGTTTGATGACTTGATGGCGACGCTGGGCTACGACACCAACGTCACCTCGGTCGATTACGCCAACGACGGGCCGGCAGCGCTGGGCAACTACATCGCCCAGTGCATGATCGACGGCGGTCTGCAGGACGGTTCGAACGAAGACAACAACTACGCCTCGACGATCGCCTATGCGCCGGCGAACCCCGCACTCGTGGTCGGTCTGCCGGGCAATCCGGACATTGTAGACCTCAACCGCTGGCAGCCGCTCGTCCTCAGCTATACGCTGGGCGAAAACGGCGAAGTGATCCCCGGTGCCACGCCGGGCTTCCTCAGCCCGCACTGGGGCCAGGTCACGCCTTTTTCGTTGAAAGAGGAGGATCTGACCGTGTACGAACGCGACGGTGTGCCGTACTGGGTGTACCACGATCCGGGAGCGCCCCCGCATGTGGAAGACGAGGCCGGCCTCGACTTCTACAAGTGGAACTTCATCACCAACGTCATCTGGTCGTCGCATCTGGATCCCAACGACGGGGTCATGTGGGACATCTCGCCGGCTGGCCGGGGCAACAACCCGTTTGAGAGCTATCCGGAGACCGTCGAAGAATACAAGGAATTCTACGACCTCTTCAACGGCTACGTGACCGCCGGCCAGGGCCACACCGTCAACCCGTATACGGGCCAGCCGTACGAGCCCGAGATGGTGCCGCGCGGCGACTATGCCCGTGTGCTCGCCGAGTTCTGGGCGGACGGTCCGGCTTCCGAAACGCCGCCCGGACACTGGTTCACCATCCTGAACGGCGTGAACGATCACCCGGCGCTGGTCAAGAAGATCGGCGGCGTCGGCGAGGTCGTCAGCGACCTGGAATGGGATGTCAAGGGCTATTTTGCGCTGGGCGCCGTCATGCACGACGTAGCCATCAGCGTGTGGGGCATCAAGAGCTACTACGACTTCATCCGGCCGGTCTCGGCGATCCGGGCGATGGCGGCGTACGGCCAGAGCTCCGACTCCACGCTGGCGAGCTACGATCCGAAGGGCCTCCCGCTTTATGAAGGGTACATCGAACTCGTGGAAGAAGGCGATGAACTGGCCGGCGAAAGCAACGAAAATGTCGGCAAGATCAAGGTCTTCGCATGGCGCGGAGCCGACTACGTCGAGAATCCGGATACGGATGTCGCCGGTGTGGGCTGGATCCTCGCGGAGAACTGGCGGACCTACCAGAAGGCGTCCTTCATCACGCCGCCGTTCGCCGGGTACATCTCCGGACACTCCACGTTCTCTCGCGCGGCCTCTGAAATCCTGACCGCCTTCACGGGCGATGAGTATTTCCCGGGCGGCCTCGGTGAGTTCCAGTTCAACGCCGGCGAATACCTCCTCTTCGAGGACGGTCCCAGCGTGGATATGACCCTGCAGTGGGCCACGTACCGCGATGCGTCGGATGAGACCAGTCTCTCCCGGATCTGGGGCGGCATCCATCCCCCGATCGACGACATCCCGGGTCGGCGCGTGGGGACGGACATCGCCAACGAAGTCTATGCCGAGGCGCTGCAATACTTCGCCGGCACCGCCACGAGCGTGGCGGATACGCCTTCGGCGTCCCGCGGCTTCGACATCGGGGTGTATCCCAACCCGGTCGGCGCCAGCCATGCGCTCAACGTGACGGTCGATGGCGGCAAATCGGGGGTTTCGCTGGAAGTCTTCAACGTGCTCGGTCAGGAAGTGCTGACGTACCGGGCCCCGGCGTTCCAGAAAGTCATTCAGCTCGATACGAGCGATCTCGCGGCGGGCGTTTACCTCGTGCGCGTGTCGGGCGAGCACGGAACGGTAGCCCGACCCGTGACTATCCGGTAAGTTTATCGGAGAACGGAGGTAACGAGAGGGGTAGCGGGTTAGCCTGCTACCCCTCTTTTGCTTTTATCCTTTCAGCCGGGATACCCGACGTTTCACCCCGCCAATCGACCCGGCCGGCCACGTCGCCCCCCTTTTGTGAGTGTCGGGTATTTTTATTAGGTTGAACCTGTACTGCAAGCCTCCACTACCGACATGACGGGTCCTTCCACCAGACCGGCTCCACCCAACCGGGATCGCTGGTTTGTTTCCAGGCCGCTGCGCATGGTGCTCCGCATCGCCATGGCGCTCGCGGTGTTTATGCTTGCCAATACCCTCTATCTGCTGGCCAACCGCCTGGCGGAACAGCTGGGTCTTACCTTTTTCGCCGCCGGCGACACCTCTCTCCCCGCCCTGTTCCAGGCGATGGTGCTTTCCCACACGGGGGTGGGCCTCCTCGTGGTCGTGCTGATGCTCGTGTTCGGCATCGGGCACCTGCCCCAGGTCTGGAAGCGCTACAAGCGACCGAGCGGGCTCACCGGAATCGGTTTCACGGTGCTCGGGCTCATCCTGGGCATTACAGGCCTCTTCATCCTCACCTCGTCGGCCAGCCGCGATAACAGCTGGGCGTGGTGGCTCCATGTGGTGACGGCCTTCGCGGCGCCTACAGCCTACGTGCTGCACCGCCTGCGCAGCCGGAGCAACCGGCCTTCGACCCAGGCGCACTGGCGCTTCGGGGGCGCCGTGGCCACCCTCCTGCTCGTCCTGGTCGTCTGGCACGGATTCACCAACCGCGAAATCGTGCTCACCGACGAGGCCCGGCTCGCGATGGAGCAGGGACTCCATACGGGCCCCGGCGCCCGCGACCGCGATGCCGCCAGCTTTGCCGGCGACGGGTTCGTGCCGGCGGGCTACGTCCCCCCGGAAAGCCCGTTCTTCCCGGCCGCAACGACCACCACCTCCGGAAGTTACCTGCCCTCCCGCATCATCACGCGCGACGATCTCGGCGCGGAAGAGCAGGTGCGCGCGGAAATCTCGACCTTCGGCTTTGTGAAGGATACCCCGATCGGCGCCGAGACCTGCCAGCGATGCCACGCCGACGTCGTGGCCCAGTGGGAGGCCTCCGCGCACCGATTCGCCTCGTTCAACAACCCGTTCTACGAGGCCACCATCGAGGATATGCGGAAGAATGCCACGGAGTCTAATCCTTGGGTGGATCGGCATCTGGCATCGTTCCCGGATATCGGGGCGGACGGCGTGGGACGGGCGAAGAGCAAGTGGTGCAGCGGGTGTCACGACCCGGCGCTGATGCTCGCCGGCAAGATGAACCAGCCGATCGATCGTAATGCCCCGGAAGCCCAGGCCGGCCTCACCTGCCTGGCCTGCCACGCCATCGACACGATCCACGACCGGACCGGCAACGGCAACTACAACATCGCGGACGAACAGGAGGACCCCTACCTCTTCGCCACGGCCCGGTCCGGATCGATCGGCGCATTGTTGCACGACGCGGCGCTGAAGGCGAAACCGACCGTCCACATGCGCCAGTTGCTGAAGCCCGTTTTCAAGTCCGCCGAATACTGCGCCACCTGCCACAAGGTGAGCCTGCGCGCTCCGCTGAACAATTACCGCTGGCTCCGGGGCCAGAACGAATACGATAACTGGCACGACAGCGGCGTCGCCCTGAACGCGTCGCGCACGTTTTATCTGCCGCCCGTAAAACGCGTCTGCCAGGATTGCCACATGCCCCTCGAGCCGGCGCCGCTGGGCGACGTGTCGGCCAAGGGAGGGATGGTTAAGTCACATCGCTTCCTCGCCGTCAACACGGCCCTGCCGTTCCTGCGGGGCGACACCGACACCATTCGCCGCATCGAGGCCTTCCTCCGTAGCGAAAAATTGCGCGTCGAGGTCTTCGCCGTCAGCTCCGCATCCCGCTCGGAACCGATCATGGACGCCGCGGGAACGCTGCCGCCCCTGCCGGCCGGCGAACAGGTCACGGTCGATGTCGTCGTGCGCAACCAGGGCGTCGGCCACACCTTCCCGGGTGGAACGAACGACTCGAACGAGGGCTGGCTGGAGTTCACGGTGACCGACGATGCCGGAATCACCCTGGCGATCAGCGGCTACATCGACGCGACGGGCCATCTCGACCCCATGGCGCATGTCTTCAAGGCCGTCATGGTCGATAAAAACAGCCGGCCCATCCAGATGCGCAACGCGCAGGACATCCACACGACTGTCTTCGCCAACGTCATCGGCCCCGGCACCGCCGACCTCGCGCACTACACCTTCCGGGTGCCCGAAGAACTCGCCGGCCGCAAGCTGACGCTCAAGGCCCGGCTCCTCTGGCGCAAGTTCGATCGGCCCTACACCGAATTCGCCTACCGGACCAACCCGGTCGGGTTCAAGCGTTTCGATGCCGTGCCGAACCTCCCGATTACCGAAATCGCCGCGCATCAGGTCACCCTGCCGGTGGTCGACGCCGCCGAAATAGCCGGCATCCCGTTCATCCCGGTCTCCACCGCCGCAGCGGACGACCCGCAGGCCTGGATACGCTTCAACGACTACGGCATCGGGCTCCTGCTGGAAAACGACACCCGCGGCGCGGCGCGTGCGTTCGCCCGCGTGGCCGAGCTGGCGCCGGCGCGCGTCGACGGCCCGCTCAACCTGGCCCGGACGGCGTTCCAGGACGGCAATCTCACGCGCGCCTACCAGCACCTGCAGGCGTGCGAGCGCATCGCCGTGGGCGATCCCCGCGTCGCCTGGGTCTGGGGGCTCGTCCGTCAGGAAGACGGGCTGTATGGGGATGCCGCCGCCGCGTACCGCTATGTCCTGGAGACCTTCCCCGAGGATCGGGCGACGTGGCGCCAGCTGGGCCGCACCTACTACCTGGATCAGCAATACGAACAGTCGATCGAAGCCTACTCCGAGGCGCTCGCCATCGATCCGGAAGATCGGGAGGCATATTACCACCTGATGCTCAATTACCGCGCGCTCGGCGACGAAGCCCAGGCCGCGTTGGCCGAACAGGCCTTCGAATACTACCAGATCGACGAATCCGCGAGCGAAGTCGCGCGAACGTATCGACTCCAGAATCCGGGAGCCAACTTGATGGTTCAGGATATCCGAATCCATCCCCTGGAACTGACGACCGGCGCCCCGTGAGGTCCGCCTCGTCGGCCACGCGCTGATCCGCTCAAGAGCCCATGCCCACACCCCGTTATGCCTGCGCCGTACTGGCCGCCCTGATCGCCACCGGCTGCGGCGGCAACGAGGCCGCGCAGGAGCAACCCACCTTTACCCGCGAAAGCCCCAGCTTCGCCCAGGACCGTTCGGGGGCCGCCGGCGCCGACCTCCGGTTCACGGACATCACCCGGGAAGCCGGCATCGCCTTTACGCACGTCACGGGCGCCTTCGGCAACAAGTGGATGCCGGAGACGATCGGGAGCGGCGGCGGCTTTTTCGACTACGACGGAGACGGGCTCGTCGACATCCTGCTCGTCAACAGCGCCGAGTGGCCGGGACACGCGTCGGACCGGCCCCGGCCGACCCCGCACCTCTACCGCAACCGGGGCGACGGCACGTTCGACGACGTGACGGCCCGCGCGGGGCTCGACATCAGTTTCTACGGAATGGGCGCCGCCATGGCCGACTATGACGCCGACGGCGACATCGATCTGTACCTCACGGCCGTGGGCGACAACCGCCTGCTCCGTAACGACGCGGGGCGCTTCGTCGACGTCACCGCCGCCGCGCGGGTCTCGGGCAACGATCCGCGCCCGGGCGCCACGCCGGCGTGGTCCAGCAGCGCCGCCTGGGTGGATGTGGACCGGGACGGCTGGCTCGATCTGTTCGTGGCGAACTATGTAAAATGGACCCCCGAAACGGACATTTACGTCACGCGAGACGGCAAAACCAAGTCATACGCCACGCCCGAGGGCTACAAGGGGGAATCGTCCCGCCTGTACCGCAATCTGGGGAACGGCCGATTCGAGGACGTGACGGAAGCCGCCGGCGTTCGCAACGACGAGGGCAAGTCGCTCGGCGTGGCGGTGGGCGACCTGAACGACGACGGGTGGCCGGACCTCGTCGTATCCAACGACACCCAGCCTAACTTTCTGTACATGAACGACGGCGACGGGACGTTCACCGACACCGCCGTCCCCGCCGGCATTGCCTACGACGAAGTCGGCCGCGCCCGCGCCGGCATGGGGCTCGATGTCGCCGACATCCACAACGACGGCCAGTACGCCATCGCCATCGGCAACTTCGCCAAGGAGCCCATCTCCCTCTACACCCAGATCGGCGACGGCAAGCTGTTCCAGGACCGCGCCGGCGCCGCGCGCCTCACCCGTCCCTCCCTCCTCGCGCTTACGTTCGGGCTCCAGTTCGTCGACCTCGATCTCGACGGCCGGCTGGACCTGCTGACGGCCAACGGCCACATCGAACCCGAGATCAACGCGGTCCAGCAAGACATCCACTTTGCCCAGAAACCCCAGGTCTTCTGGAACGACGGCGCCCAGTTCGTCGACGTGAGCGACACGGCCGGCCCTGCCTTCTCCGAACCCATCGTGGCGCGCGGCGTCGCGACGGCCGATATCGACGGGGATAGCGATCTGGATGTGTTGTTTACGTTAAACGGCGGATCGCCCCGCCTGCTGCGCAACGAGGCCTCGGGCAACCAGGCGATCCGGCTGCAATTCACAGGAAAAAAACCCAATGTCCAGGCCATCGGGGCGAAGGTCACGGTGTGGGCCGGTGGCATCGCCCAGCGACGCATGGTGCGGACGGGCTCGTCGTACCTGACCCAGTCGGATGTGGGAACGATGGTGATCGGGCTGGGGCAGGCTACCGTGGCCGACAGTGTCGTGGTGACGTGGCCCGGCAGCGGCAAGACGACGCGCGTCGCCGGCGTAGCGGCGGGCGAGACCCTGAAGATCCGCGAAGACTGACTCCGCGAAGACTTACGCGGCGCGGACTTACAAAACCCGGCCTTACAAAACCCGACCCAGCGCCTCCTGATCGTGCGCGCTCATTTCGCCCAGGATGAGATGACCCATGCGGTCGCGCTTGGTCCGCAGGTATTTTTCGTTGACGGCGTTGGGCGGCACTTCGACAGGCACGCGTTCGACGATTTCGAGTCCGTAGCCGGCGAGCCCCACCCGCTTGGTCGGATTGTTCGTCATCAGCCTGAGCTTGCGAATTCCCAGATCGCGCAGGATCTGGCATCCGATACCGTAGTCGCGATGGTCCATCTTGAAGCCGAGGGCTTCGTTCGCCTCGACGGTATCCATCCCCTGCTCCTGCAGCTTATAGGCGCGCAGTTTGTTGATGAGGCCGATGCCGCGCCCCTCCTGTTTCATGTAGAGCAACACGCCCTGCCCTTCCCGCTCGATCTGCTGCAACGCCAGCGCGAGCTGGTCTCCGCAGTCGCACCGCATCGAGCCAAAGATATCGCCCGTCACGCACTGGGAGTGGACACGCACGAGCACGGGGTCCTCTTCGGTCCAGGCGCCTTTTTGCATGGCCAGATGCACATCCCCGGTGAGCCGCTCCTCGAAGGCGGTGAGCGTGAAATCGCCAAACCGGGTCGGCATATCGACGGATACGAGCTCGCGGACGAGCTTTTCGTGCCGCATGCGGTAGGCGATCAGGTCCTTGATGGTAATGATCCGCATATCGAACTGCTTCGCGAGTTTGCGCAGCTCGGGTACGCGGGCCATGGTTCCATCCTCGTTCAGGATCTCCACGAGCACGCCGGCGGGCTCGAAACCCGCCATGCGGGCCAGGTCCACCGCAGCCTCGGTATGGCCGGCGCGCCGAAGCACGCCCCCTTCGAAGGCGCGCAGCGGGAAGACATGCCCGGGGCGCGCGAAATCCGCCGGTTTCGCTTTTGGATCCGCGAGGGCGGCGATGGTTCGGGAGCGGTCGGCCGCGGAGATGCCGGTGGATGTGCCGATCCGATAGTCCACGGAAACCGTGAAGGACGTCTCGTGGAGGGCCGTATTCGAACTCGCCATCATGTCGAGATCGAGCTCGACGGTCCGTTCGCGGGTGATGGGAACGCAGATCAGGCCGCGGCCCTGGCTGGCCATGAAGTTGACCAGCTCCGGCGTGATGGCCTCGGCCGCACAGATGAAGTCGCCCTCGTTCTCCCGGTCCTCGTCATCGACGACGATGACGAGCCGTCCCTTACGTATATCCTCAACGGCCTGTTCGACGCTGTCGAAGCTGGCCGGGGTTACTTCGCGCTTTTCCGCGTGATCCATGTCTGTACTCCAAACGCCTGTGTCGCTTGCCGCGGGAGGTTGTACCCGTGGGCAGAGGCCAGGTTCGAGATATCGATACGGCGCGGAGGGCGTCAGCCGGCGGTCACTCCTTCGTCTCTACGCGCGCAATAGCGCTCTTGTCCACCCGGATCTTCGCGCTGCTTCCTTTGTCGATTTCGACGAGGACGCTGGTTTCATCCACCTGGGTCACCGTCCCATGAATGCCGCCGATCGTCACCACGCGCTCCCCTTTCTTCACCGCCTCGATCATCTTCTTCCGTTCCGACTCCCGTTTCTGCTGGGGGCGGATCATGAAGAAGTAAAAAACCACAAAGATCAGAACGAGCGGAAGAAACGTGACGAAGGGGTTCTGATCCGGCGAAGGTTGCGCCATGAGAAGGATGTCGAGGGACGGCATCATGGAATCGATCGACTGGTGCGAGGACAATCAGGTGGTGGGTGCGCTGCGAAGATACGGCGCGTCGCGTAAACTGGCGACAAAAAAAGTAGGGCAAGCTTACCGTATCGCACCGCTACAACCTCCTACCGCTGCTACCTTCCGGTCCTGACGGGGTTCAGAGGGAGCTGGTCGTACGGGACTTGCCCCATGTTGGCGCGAGACTCGATGTTCTCGCGGTTGGATGGGGACAAACAGGCGAGCGGGGGAATGGTTCCGGCTGCGCCGGAATGCAAATTTGAAATCGCACATCGCATATTATTTACTGATCTTACGCACGATAGCCTCAGGTCTTGTGATGCAGGATACAGGGATGCAGGATAATCGATAAAACGGACGGGGTTTCGGTAAACATCCTGCATCTTGCATCCCGCATCGATAGATCACGTCATGAACGTGCGTAACGTCAATTATTTAGCGAGGATGTGCACCACTTCGGGACGAGGGATGGGTGCGGAATGCAAGATGCAGCATTTCTCGCGAAAAGCCGTGTTTTGACCGGTAGCCCTAGGACCACGTGCCCTGGCACCAAAAGATCGAGGCGCGACGGAGCGCTGATCAGCCATTCAGCCTGGCCGCGCAGTGAGAGGGTACGCGTTCGCTTCTCAAACTGTCTAGGTAGGAGGTGATGGAATTTGAACCCCATCGTTGCGTCGATCCTATCCGTTTCACGAGCACTTTAGCGCCATGACTCAACGCCAGCTTCACAACAGGTTTTTCAATTTGGCGGCGCGAATAGGCCTTTTTGTCGAGCAGCTTCCGAGAACATACCTGGGGCGGCATCTTGCGGGCCAGCTCGTTCGAAGCGGGACCTCTCCTCTGGCGAACTATGCGGAAGCGGGTGCCGCCGAAAGCCGCCGCGACTTTATTCACAAGATGGGTATCTGTTTGAAAGAACTGCGGGAAACATCAACGTGGTTGCACCTGGCAAGGCATCTGTCAGTAGGTGATGGGTCGCAACTGCCGGCACTCATTGACGAGGTGGATCAATTGATGCGCATCACCGCGCGTTCAATATTAACCGCCAAAAAGAATTCGAGTAAAGCTCGCCACTGACATCACACTCTGCATTTTTCGATATTCGATTTGCGATTTAAAACGGGTATCTGGCGCTCAATACAGCGTATTCGCATCCACGTCCACCGACATCCGGTAGCCGTTGGGGAGTTTGCCGAAGGCGGCGCCGGCCTGTCGGAGGAGGTGCTGGAGTTCGCCGCCGGCGAGGCGGCGCGGGGCCTTGATCACGACGTGGTAGCGGAACTGGTTTTTGACTCGGCCGATCAGTGCCGGCTGGGGATCCAGCACATCCAGCACGCCGGCGGGGAACGCGGCGTGCCAGCGCCGCGCAAGCCGTTCGACCTCCGCCTCGTCGGGGCCGCGGAACTCGACCAGCACCACGGTGCCGTACGGCGGATAGTTCAGCGCCTGCCGGACCGGCAGCGCGAGACGGATGAACCCCTCGACGTCGTGCGCGCAGGCGTGCACGATGACGGGATGCCGGGGGTTGCGGGTCTGGAGCACGACCTCGCCCGGCAGGCCGGCCCGGCCGGCGCGGCCGGCGACCTGCGTCAGCAGCTGGAACGTGCGTTCTTCGGCCCGGAAATCGGGCATCAGCATCCCCACATCCGCATCGATGACGCCGACGAGGGTCACGCGGCCAAAATCCAGCCCCTTCGCCACCATTTGCGTCCCTACCAGGATATCCGCCTCGCCGCGGCCGAACCGGTCCAGGAGCAGGTGGTGGGCGTTTTTGCGCGTCGTCGTGTCCAGATCCATCCGCAGCACCCGCGCATCCGGAAAATACGCCGCCAGTTCTTCTTCCACCCGCTGCGTGCCGGCGCCGAGGCGCCGCAGCTCCGTGCTGCCGCATTGCCCGCAGGTCCGCGGCAGCCGCTGCGCCCGTCCGCAATAGTGGCACCGGAGGTGGTTGTGCGCCTTATGGAAGGTCATCGTCACCGAGCACTCGGTGCAGGTGGGCGACCAGCCGCAGGCGAGGCATTCGAGTACGGGAGCATAGCCGCGGCGGTTTTGCAGCAGGATGACCTGCTCGCCGCGCGCGAGCCGGCTCGCAATGGCCTCGCGCAGCGTTTCAGATAACGCGCCGTCCAGCCGGCGCTTCTTGCGTTCGGTGGCGAGATCCACGACGCGGATCGACGGCAGCGCCGCCGCTTCCTTCCCGGGCACGGGCACCCGGTCCGGCATCGCCAGCAGGGTGTATTTGCCGGTCTCGTAGGCGTTGGCGTAGGTCTCGAAACTCGGCGTCGCCGAGCCGAGCACGCAGACGGCTCCGCTCATGTGCGCCCGCATCACCGCCACATCCCGCGCATGGTAGCGAGGGGCGGGATCGGCCTGCTTGTAGGAGCCCTCGTGCTCTTCATCGACCACGATGAGCCCGACCTTCGCGAGCGGCGCCAGGATCGCCGAACGGGGCCCGATCACCACGTCGAACCGGCCACCGTGCAGATGCCGCCACGCGTCGTAGCGTTCCCCGGGGCTCATCCGGGAATGCAACACGGCGATCCGGTCGCCGAAGTGCGCGCGGAATCGCTGGACGGTCTGTGGCGTGAGCGCGATTTCCGGGACGAGGATGATGCCGGTCTTGCCCTGCTCGAGCACCTGTTTCAGGGCCGTGATATACACCTCCGTCTTGCCGCTGCCCGTCACCCCGTGGAGCAAAAACGTCTCGAAGCGGCCGGCGCCGATCGCCGCGCCGATCCGGTCCAGCGCCGCGACCTGGGCGGGATGCAGCGCGTGCGCCGGCGGCGCCTCCGGACGCGCCGGCAATTCGCCGAGCGGCGTGCGAATCACCTCGTGCTCGATCACCTCTACCCACCCCCGCTTCGCCAGGCTCGCCACGGTGCTCGACGACGCCCCGGTGCCCGCCAGCACGTCGCGCTGCGGCACGGCCTCGCCGCCGGCGAGCGCGGCCAGTACCGCCGCCTGCTTCTCCCCGATTTTCTCCCCCTCCGACGGCGGCGTCGCGAGACGGACGTATTTCACCTGCTTGATCTGCACGCGCGGCTTTCCCACCGCATGCTGCACCCCGATCCATCCCTCCAACTCCAGCCGATCGAGCAGCGGGCGCGTCACGCCCTGAAGCTGTTCGCGCAACGCGCTGAAGGTCGTCTCGCCTTCCTCTTCGAGCCAGCGGAGAACCTCCAGCTCGACGCCGCCCACGCTCTCGACATCCGGCGTCGCGTCGGTGCGCGTGATCCGTAATTCCTCCTCCACCTCGGTCCCGGAAGGCAGCGCGGCGCGCAGCACCTCGCCCCATCCGCATACATAATATTCGGCGATCCAGCGTGTCAGGCGCAGCATATCGGGCGAAAACGCCGGCCGGGCGTCGAGCACGTCGATCAGCGGCTTGAGCCGGCCGCCGGCCCCGCCGACATCGTCCAGCGCGACGATCACGCCCGTCTGGCTTCGGTGCCCGAACGGCACGAGTACGCGGCACCCGACGTTCGCCCGAAAGCGCAGCGCGTCGGGGACGGCGTAGGTAAACGTCTTGTCCAGCGGGAGCGGCAGCGCCACCTGGACCGTTGCCGGCGGAATGGGATTACGGGGTCTGGAGGATGCGGACACAGGCAAGGGTTCAGCTTCGAATGCGAATCAGCCGATGAAACCGGCAATCTACGGCAGGTCGGTGACAACCCGATGTCGGTCTCGTTCAGATGCCGGCCATGCCCACCATCTCCGCACTCAGGCGCCAGAGCCGCTCGGCGTCCTCCTCGACATAGGCGGATGGCGCGGCCTTGACCGACTTCTTGCGGTCGAAATATTCGCCGGTGACGTCCGCCACATCCGGAGAGCTGGCGAGATAGATCGAGGTCTCGGCACCCTTGCTGGGACTCAGATAAAACAGGCCGAACAGGCGGAACGCCAGGGCGAGGGGGTGCCAGCCGCTGCCGGCGATGTTGGTCCGCACGACCCCCGGGTGCAGGCAGTTTACGGTCACGCCCGTGCCTGCCAGCCGGCGCGCCAGCGCCCGCGTGAACAGGATGTTGGCCAGCTTCGACTGGGCGTAACTGCCGTATGGGGCGAAGGAGCGCTCGCCCTGAAGATCGTCGAAGGCGAAGCGCGACCGTTTGTGCGCATTCGAAGAGACGTTGACGATGCGCGCCGGCGCGCTGGCCTTCAGGCGGTCCAGCAGCAGGTTCGTGAGGAGGAAATAGGCGAGGTGGTTGACGGCGAAGGTCATCTCGAACCCGTCGACGGTCAATACACGTTTCGCCTGAACCAGGCCGGCGTTGTTGACAAGCACGTCCAGCCGCGGGTATCGATCGAGCACTTCCGCGGCGGCGCGGCGGATATCGGCCTGCGAGGCCAGGTCGGCCAGGATGAGCTGCGCGGCGTCCGCGCCGGCCTCCTGCACGATGCGCCGCTGCGCGGCCTCTCCCCGCTCCCTGTTCCGGGCGATCATCACGATGTGATGCCCCATCCGGGCTAGCCCGAGCGCCGTTTCATACCCGATGCCTCCACTGGCACCGGTAATCAGTATCGTCTTCCGTTCCACATGCACGCGTTTCTAGATGGTCGACCGGCCCTGCGCGATGGATACACCCGAGGCGCCGTGTCGTTGACGTGAATGCACGAGACGGGAAAACGTTCGATGCGCGCGACCCATCAAACGGCGAGCGCCGCGCGAAAGCCCGCGATGTTTTCGGCCACCGATCGGGCGCCGCCGAAGATCGCGCTGCCGGCCACGATGACGTCGGCGCCGGCATCCACCACCTCGCGCACATTCGACGCCTTGACGCCCCCATCCACCTGGAGACGCAGATCCAGCCCCCGCGCCTTCATCTCCTGCCGCAGCCGCCGGATTTTCTGGGTGCTCTGGGGGATGTAGGCCTGCCCGCCGAAGCCGGGGTTGACCGACATGATGAGCACCAGCTCCACGAAGGGCAAAATCTCGTCGAGCGTCGAGAGCGAGGTGGCCGGGTTGAGCGTAACTCCCGGGAGCACGCCGGCCTCCCGGATCTGCTGGATCGTACGGTGCAGGTGCGGACACGTCTCGACGTGCACGGTGATCCGGTGCGCGCCGGCTTTCGCAAACGCGTCGATGTACCGCTCGGGGTTCTCGATCATGAGATGGACGTCGAGCACCGCCCCGGTCTCCTGCGAAAGCGGCTTCAGGGCTTCGACGATGAGCGGCCCGATGGTGATATTGGGGACGAAGTGGCCATCCATGACGTCGATATGCAGCCACTCGGCGCCGGCCGCGACGGCCTCGCGGGCATGCGCCTCGAGCCGGGAGAAGTCGGCGGAGAGAATGGAAGGGGCGAGGATCGGCATGGAAAGCGATGTAAAACGGTTGCAAGAACGGACCAAACGCACGACCGCCCCGTTCATCCCGGGTGCGATGCCGGACGTACGACACCGCATCCAGCGCAGGGCGTTTCCAGGAAACGTGCCGCGTGGGGAATCGGTCCCGGAACCTACTCGTGAGGCGTCATTACGTTCACAGAACGAGTATCGGTCCGAGGCGGGCGCTTTGAACCCTCGGCGGCTCCACGCCGCGCTTCTCCGTAACACGCCCCTCGCCGTTATGACGTACAGACAGTCGTCTCCGAGATCCACGCCCGTTTCCAGCATGCGCATCCAGGCCATCTCCCGCCTCGCCTTCACGCTTCTCCTCCTCACCGCCGGCTGCGACAGCGGCGGAAACGGCGACGCCGGCGACCCGCCGATGGAGCTTGGCTGCATCGTCGACGCGAACCTCTTTCGGGATGGAGGCGTCGGGAAGGACGGCATCCCGGCGCTGGTCGATCCTCCGCTCGTATCGGCCCCCACGGCCACGTATCTGGCGGACAGCAGCCGCGTGATCGGGCTCGTCGCCGGCGAGCGGGCCATCGCCATCCCGCACAACATCCTATGGTGGCACGAAATCGTCAACCTGACCCTCGACGGGGCGCCGCTCGCCGTCACCTTCTGCCCGCTCACCGGATCCAGCATGGCGTTCGACCGGTCGGCCGCTGCCGGCGCGGCGTTCGGCGTCTCGGGCCTGCTCTACCAGAGCAACCTGACGATGTACGACCGCAATACCGACGAGTCGCTCTGGCCGCAGATGAACCGCGAGGCCGGCTGCGGCGAACGAAACGGGACGCCGCTCGTCATGAGCCCGGTCATCGAGATGACCTGGGCGGGATGGCAGGCGCTGCATCCCGACACCGAGGTGCTCTCGAGCCAGACCGGCTGGACGCGCAACTACACGCCCGCCGGCTACCCGTACGGCGACTACGAAGACATCGACAACAACCGCCTGCTGGTCAACCTCCCCATCGATACCCGCCGGCCGCCCAAGGAGCGGGTCCTCGGCATCCCGGGCACGGACGGCGGCGTGGCGTACCCGTTCGGCCTCCTCGACGACGGCGCGCCCACACGAGCCCTCGCGGACACCGTCGACGGCCTGCCGGTCGTGATTTTGTGGGATGGTGCGAAGCGCGCCGCGATGGCGTACACGGCCGAACTGGATGGGGCGCCCATCGCGTTCGAGATCCACGAAGGGCGGATCGAGGACACGGATACCGGATCGGTGTGGGAGGTGGACGGACGGGCCGTGGAGGGCGACCGCGCCGGCGCGCGGCTGACCCCGATCGCCGAGGCCTACGTCGCCTTCTGGTTCGCATGGGCCACCTTCGAACCCAACACCCGGATCTGGGGAGTGCCGTGATACGCGCGGCCACGGTGCTCGTGGCGATCTGGGCCGCTGGCCTGGCGCCGGGGAGCGCCAACGGGCAATGGACGCTGCAACCGGGTCATGGCTGGCTTTCCACGACGCTCTACCACCATCGAACGTCGCGATCCTTCGACGAAGCCGGCCGCGCCGAACCCTTTTTCGCCGACGGCCGCGCGGTGACGACGTCGCTCTACGTCACCGCCGCGATGGGCGTCATCCGGGGGCTGGATGTCTGGGCGCAACTCCCGGTGCACCGCTTGAACTTCGAAAACGCCGCCGGCCCGCGGGAACGCCTGGGATTCGGCGACCCGCGATTTTACCTGCGCATCTCGCCCCAGCTTGCCGGCCGCAACGTGCCGATCGCGCTCCGCGGCGGCGTGAAGCTGCCGGGAGGACATTTCCCGGTGGACGCCGAAATCATCCCGCTCGGCGAGGGGCAGCGGGACTGGGAGCTGATGCTGGAAATCGGCCATTCGCTGTACCCGAAATCGCTCTACCTCGCCGGCTGGGCCGGCCGCCGGTGGCGGGCGCTGAATCGGGCTGCCGCGCGGAAGCCGGGCGATGAATGGTTTGCTTTTTTGTCCGCCGGCGGTCGCCGGGACCGGTTCGTCTGGAAGGTCATCCTGGAGGGATGGAAGGGCGATGCGCCGCGGATCCAGGGTTTCACGATCCCGTCGGCTCGCCGGGAGATGCTTCAGACGATGCCGAGTGTGGGATGGGACGTAGGGGCCGGGGTCATCGAACTGGGGGTGAGGATCCCGGTCGCGGGAAAAAACCTGCCCGCGGGTCCGGCGGGGGTGGTTGGATTTTTCGTAACGAGATAGGCGGGGTACCGTCGGCAGGTCGGGTTACGGTCCATCGATGTGCATGTCGGGTTACGGCCCATCGATGTGCATGTCGGGTTACGGCCCATCGATGTGCATGTCGGGTTACGGTCCATCGATGTGCATGTCGGGTTACGGTCCATCGATGTGCATGTCGGGTTACGGTCCCTGTTAGGGACCTAACCCGACCTACGGGACATGCAACCTGATGCCTGAAACAGCCGGCGACCCTGTCGCCGGCTAGAAGGTATAGACCAACCGCGCCATCGCCAGCCGGCCGATGCGCGGCGCACCGGCAAATTCGCGGTGCCTTTCCACGAGCTGCCCGTCCACGATGGTCAGGGCATTCTGGATGGTGGCGTCGAGGCGCAGCCCCTGCAGGGTACGGCCGAAATCGAAGCCGGCCGTGAGATCGACAACGGTATAGGCCTCGATATCGCCGATGAACGGCCCGGTACGCACGGGGAAACCGCCGACATGCCGTACGGCCGCGCGCGCCGAGAAGCCGAAGGGGAAGGCATAGGATGCGCCGGCGCCGAACTTGAACTTTGGCGCATTGAGCGGCACTTCCAGGGCAGGGTCGTCCTCGCCGAGCTCCCGGTAGTCGAAAAAGTTGTCGCTCAGGAAGGAGGCGTGGGCGAAGGTCCGCAGCCGGTCGGTGGCCCGCCAGTCGATGTCGATATCCGTCCCCCAGAGATCCACGCGCCCGAAATTGCGGTAGGTGAGCAGGCCGCCGACCGAGGTCGCGGGGCTCCCGTCCGGCAGCGTGGCCTGGTCCGGCTGAACGACCGCCACCGGCGAGGCCCCGAAGCCGGCGACATCGCCGTATCCGTCCCGCGCCAGCTGGCCCAGCAGGCCGGCCGCCTCCGCCGCATCCAGCCCCAGGCCGTCCAGGAACGACGCCGTGCCCGGATTCGCCTCGGCGATGTCGGCGATCGTCGCCTCCAGGGCTCGCGCGAGGTCGGCGTCGACTTCGGTCAGATAGACCATCGGCGACTCGATCAGCAGCGGCCCGACAAAATTCTCTTTCCGTGTCAGGTACGCGTCCACCGAAAGGATGAAGCGGGGGGTAATGACGCCTTTGTAGCCGGCTTCCACCGAACGCGTGAGCGACTGTTTGAGCGGCGCCACATCCACCGGGCCGCTGACGGCCCGGAAGCCGTCCGTCGAGTTGTCCGGCAGCCCGAGCCGGCCGGCGGTGTACCCATCCACAAACGGCGCGAGCTGACCCAGCAGGGCGGCGAACTGGGCGCGCTGGTCCGCCGTCATCGCATTCAACGGCGCCGGCAGCGACGTCCCGTCGGCCAGCGCGGCGGCGAGGCCGGTCGAAAACGCCTGGTATACCGGCACCAGCGGCACGCGATCGACGGGTACCATCTGACCGAACACGCCGGGAGCTCCCGCGAGATCGCCCTCGTCGGGCAATAAAAACGCCGCGCTGTTGTGGGCGCGGTAGTCGTCGAACGTAAAGCCGTGCACGGCGCCCTGCGCCTGGTAGGCCAGGTTAAAAGGCGCCGCCGTCGGGAACTGGCGAATCTGGAGATCCAGAAAATAGGGATTCAGCCCGGGCGCGCTGTAGGCCTGATTGAGCGTCAGGCGGAAGGTCTGTTGCGGTGAGATCTTGTAGACAAAGCCGGCGCGCGGGGAATACTGGACGTGCTCGGCGATGGTATTGTAGTCGGCGCGGACCGCGAGCAACAGGTCGAGCGCCGGCGATACGCGCGTCGTCGATTGCGCGAACACGCCGGCCTCCCCGATGTCGTCGGCGTTCTCGAACCGGCCGTAGACGGTGCCTTCCGTCCGCGGCTGCGTCCACCGCAGGTCGCTGCCGACCACCATCCGGCCGCGGCCGTTGAAGTAGTTCAGATCGTAGTTGATCTGCGCCCCGACCAGCCGGGTTTTATCGACGATCGCCAGCGCGCTGTCGGGCGCCTCGAGCAGGTTCTGACGGTAGTAGTACGAATCGCCGCTGTTGTTCTGGTTGAGGTACACCTGGGCGAAAAGCGGGCCGGCGTTCAGCCGGACCTGCGCAAACCCGTAGGCAAAATTATCCGTCTGCGCCGCCCCGATGCCCGTCAGCATGGCCATCTTCTGCGAGAGATAGCCGGTATTGACGCTCAGGCGAGCGCGCTCGGCAAAGCGGTATTCGCCCTGGGCATTCAGGTTGTACTTCCAGTAGCCGGCATCGCGCAGGGCGCCGCCTTCCGCCAGGATCAGCGACCGATCGAGCGCATCGTCCGGATCCAGCTCCCAGTCCTCTCCACGCGCATATTCGCCGACCACTTTGTACGCAAAGCGCCGGCTCACGGCGTCGGCATGGCGAAACTCGAGATCCATCAATCCGCGCCCGCCGCCGCCCGTGGAGAAGCTCGTTCCCTGATAGGCAAACGGATCCTTGGTGACGAAGTGGATGAGCCCCTGATCGACGCCGGCGCCATATAGCGTCGACCCCGATCCCCGCACGACCTCGATGCGATCCACGTCCAGCGAGGCGATGGGCATCAAGCCGTACGCGTTGAGCGCGAGCCCCGGCACCGCAGACGCGCGATGATCCGTGAGGACGTACGTCTCGCCGATGATGGAATTGTTGAAACCGCGCAGGGCCACCTCGCGGCGATCCAGACCGGTCTGCGCGTAATCGACGCCGGCCACATCCCGCAGCAGCGAGGCGGCGGACGGGGTGACATCCGCCTGGACTTCACGATCGGCCACCACCGAGATCGACGAGGCGGTTTCGAGGGCAAGTTCTTGCTGCCGCGATGCCGAAACGACTACCGTATTCAGATCGATGCTGGTCTGCTGCAACGGCACATCCATCGTCCGCGCCTGGCCGGGCTCCAGTACGATCGACCGGCGCAGTTCCTCGTAGCCAACGTAGCGGATGACGATCGTGTAGCGGCCCGGGTGCAACCCGGTGATGCGGTAGTTGCCCGAACGGTCGGTGACGGCGCCGGCGACCAGCGTCGTTGCCGAGCGGACGGTCAGGGCAACGGTGGCGCCTTCGAGCGGAAGGCCGTCGTACGAGTCGGTGACAAAACCACGCAGTTCGGCGCTAAGCTCCTGGGCGCGAGCGGTGCCGACGAAAAGCAGAAAGAGAGCGGCGAGCAGCGCGTATCGCGCAAACGATACGGCAGGCAGCCCGGCGTCCGACGCGGGCCGACGCTGTTGGAGAACCATGGGGGGCCCTTTTTTGGGGGTCAACGAGAGCTCAGAGCGAGAGCGGCACCGGTCGCCACCGCGCCATCCTGAGGAGCGCCGGAAAAAAACGAGACGCTATCAGCACAAGCGGCAACGATCGGACCAAAATCCGGGTTGCGGCCCATGCTGCGCGCACGCTTCGTCGCAAGCTCTCCTCAGAATGGCGAGTGGAACAGGTATTCGACCAGTAGCCTGGGCGAATGTATTTATTAAGTCTGTTCGAATAAAGCCGCGCGCGGAGAATTGGCGACAAAAACAAAAAGTCATCCCGGATTGCCCGGGATGACTCTTGTTTTGGGTTCAAGGTTTATGGTTGAAGGTTCAATGTCCGGTTATTCCTTGAACATGGAACGTCGAACCGTGAACCATCTTCCGTGACGCACCGTGTCTCAGAAGGTGTACGTCAGGCGTGCGATGCCCATCCGGCCGATAAGGGGAGCGCCCACGAATTCACGGTGCGCATTATCGAGCAGGTTCTGGATGGTGAAATCCACCCGCAGCCCCTGGACGGTGCGACCGAAATCGAAGCCGGCGCCCAGGTCGAGCAGGAAGTAGTCTTCCACGTTGCCGATATAGTCGCTGCCGGAGCGTACCGGGAAGCCCTTCGTATAGCGGCCGGACGCATTGAGCGAGAGGCCGGACGGCATCCGGTAGCTGCCCCCGAACTTGCCCTTGAACGTCGGCGCGTTGAGCGCCAGTTCGAGATCGACATTCTCCTCATCCAGCTCCGTATTGTCGAAGAAGTCGTCGCTGACGATGGAGATGTTGCCGAAGAGGGTGAGCGCGTCCGTCGCCAGGATCTGGAGGGATGCGTCAACGCCCCAGTAATCGAGGTTGCCGAAGTTGCGGTACGCGGCGAAGCCGCCCACGGCGTTCTGCGAGAGCGCATCGGGCAGCACCTGCTGATCGGACTGGATCGCGGCGATGGGCGTGCCTTCCAGGGCGCCGCCCACCAGCGCGCCGAGGATGCCGGCCACGTTGGCCGCCGGCAGCTGCGCCTGCTGCAGGCCGGCGAGCAGGGCCTGGACCGTCGCATCGGTCGATGTCGCGAAGAGCGCGCCGAGCGCGGCGCCTACGTCGCCGGTGAGCCCCGCGCGATCCAGATAAACGAAGGGCGACTCGACGAGCAGCGGACCCGTGAAGTTCTTCTTGTTCGCCCAGTAGCCATCCACGGCGAACAGGATGTTGCCGTTGATGAGCCCCTTGTAGCCGACCTCGATGGTCTGCGTGGTGGTCTGTTTCAACGGGGCGATGTCAACCGGTCCGTTGACTTCCCGGAACCCCTGCTCGCTGTCATCCGGAATGCCGAGCTGGGTGGCATCCGTGATGGCGCCGAGACCGAGCAAGCCGTTCAGCGCGGTGTAGCCCAGCAGGTCGGCCAGGAGGCCGCGCTGCACCGAGTTGAGGCTTTCGAGGCCCGGAATCGGGGCCGCCGAACGGAGCGCCGCCACGAGGCCGCCGCCGGCCGCCGCACCATAGATCGGGATGAGCGGCATGCCCTGCAGATTGAAGTTCTGGCCGAAGAAACCGGTCACGGGCAGAAACATCTGCGCCGAGTTCGTCGCGCGGAACGTGTCGAACGTATAGCCTTGCCCTGAACCGCGACCCATCACGATGAGCCGGCGGTCGGCATCCAGCTGCTGCACCTGGCCGACGATGTCGAGGAACAGCGAGTTGACGCCCGGCGAGGAGAACGATTTGTTGTACGACGCGCGCACGGTGTTTGACGTGTTCACCTTGTAGACGAGGGCCGCGCGGGGCGACACCTGGAATTCATCGAACACGTTGCTCCAGTCGCCGCGTACCGCCAGGGTGAGGTCGAGCTTCGGCGTCATCTCGATGGTGGACTGCGCATAGCCGCCCACTTCGTTGATATCGTCGTTGGCGTCGTTGCGGCCGAGGATCGTGCCCTCCGTGTCGGGGCGCGTCATTTCGAGGTCGCCGCCGAGGATGAGCCGGAACCGGTCGTCGGCGAAGCTCAGGTCGTACTGCGCCTGCGCGCTGTACTGCACGCCTTTATCTACGACCGGCACGCCGTTTCCGTAGACGAAGCTGTCGCCGGCGTCGTTCTTGTTCACATAAAACTGCGCGAAGAACCGATCCGCCTGTAGCCGGAACTGGCCGTAGGTGTATCCGAACCCTTTCGACTGGAGCGTGCCGATGCCCGAAAGCACGATGGCGTCAAGCGACGAGTAGCCGCCATTGACCGTCAGCGAGAGGTTGTCCTGCACGCGGTACTGCAGCATGCCGTTCACATTCAGCTTGCTGAAATCGTAGTTGCGTTCCAGCCCGTCCGCATCCAGCCCGAGCTGGAAGGCGTCCTGCGCATTGTTGGGGTCGTATTCCCAATCTTTCGCCTGCGAGTAATAGCCGGTCACCTTATACCCCAGGTTGCCGCCGAGCACGCCGGCATGGCGGAACTGCGCGCCCAGCATGGAGCGCTCGCCGCCCGAGAGCGAGATCGTCGTACCCGGATAGCTGAAGGGATCTTTGGTGATGTAGTGCACTACCCCTTCGTCCACGCCGGCGCCATAAAGGGCCGAGCCCGGCCCGCGCACGACCTCGATACGCTCCACGTCGATGCCCATGTTCGGCATGATCGAGTGCAGGTTTACCCCGAGCGACGCAACAGCCGCCTGCCGGTAGTCGGTCAACACGTAGGC
The DNA here is from genome assembly GCA_041391505.1 of Rhodothermales bacterium. NCBI lineage: Bacteria > Pseudomonadati > Rhodothermota > Rhodothermia > Rhodothermales > Rhodothermales bacterium. The sequence continues at coordinate 350,156 of JAWKNW010000004.1, read as the reverse complement.
CGATCCCGAAAAGGCGTTGTTGAAGCCGCGCAGCACAACCTCGTTGCGGTCGACGCCGGTCTGGGCGACGTCGACGCCCGTCACGTTGCGGAGCACGGACACGGTGGAGGGCACCACCTCCTGCTCGATCTCGCGCGCATCGAGCACCGAGATGGAAGCCGGCGCGTCCAGCACCTTTTCCGCCTGGCGCGATGCCGTGATCACGATGGTGTTCAGATCGAGCCCGCCCTGCGACAGCGTCGCATTCAGCGTCACGGTCTGGCCTGCCGCTACCGTCACGGAAAACTGGGCTTCGTTATAACCCACGAAGCGGACCGTCACCGTATAAGTGCCGGGCTGGACGTTCGAAATGAGGTACATGCCGTCGATATTGGCCGCGGCGCCGCCGGCAAGGCCTGCCTGGCCGGCCCGCGTGAGAATGACGTTGGCGCCGCCCAGCGCCTGACCATCCGTGGCATCCGTGACCACGCCCGTTACCGAACCCGTCTGCTGGGCATAACTGCTGGGCAGGGTCAGCCCGAAAAGGACCAGGAAAATCCCGGCCATTCTAGAGAGAGATTTCATACAGCCTCTGGGTGAATGTTCGACCTTGCGGCCTGGTATTCAGCGGATCGCGATCCGTCCGAACACGGAGGGGGGACCGGTTGGTGTCAACGGCGGTCGCCGCATCGTCTGGTTGAATACAGACAAAAATAGTAAACGTCCCGCAAAAACTTGCAGGAGGCAGGCAAGAAGCGCTTCCGGTTTCTCGGACTGCACACGGCACAGGAAAGGAATTACGCCAATCTCATGCAATAAAAACCCCATCCCCACACGAAAACCTTAAAAGCACGCACTCATCCCGTCGACACTCCTTAACAACGGAACAAGAAGAAATCGTGCACATCCGGCCGATTTGCCCGATCAGGCCAGTCCGACGCGCGCGAGAATCTCATCTACGCGCCGCAGATGGTACCGGGCGTCAAAGGCCTCCTCGATCGCGTCGCGGGTGAGATGTTGCAGGATGGCCGACTCGGACAGGATGATGTCCTTGAAAGACCGCTCTTCTTCCCAGGCCCGCATCGCCAGCGGCTGCACCATGTCGTAGGCCGTTTCGCGGTCGAGCCCCGTATCGATGAGCTTCAGCAGGACTCGCTGGCTGTTGTACAGCCCGAACGTGCGATCCATGTTCCGGAGCATGTTTTTCTCGTAAACGACCAGATGTTCGATGATGGTCGCCATCCGATGCAGCGCATAGTGCAGGATGGTCGTCGCATCGGGGATGATCACACGCTCGACGGACGAATGGGAAATGTCCCGCTCATGCCAGAGCGCCACATTTTCGTAAGCCGACACCATGTAGCCGCGGAGAAGCCGCGCGCATCCGGTGACGTTTTCCGATCCGACGGGATTCCGCTTGTGCGGCATCGCCGACGAACCCTTCTGCCCCTTCCCGAACGCTTCCTCCACTTCGCGGACTTCGCTTTTCTGCAACCCGCGGATCTCTACGGCCATCTTCTCGAGCGTCGCCCCGATGAGGGCGAGCACGCCGAGGTAGTGCGCGTGGCGGTCCCGCTGCAGCACCTGGGTGGATATCGGCGCCGGCTTGAGCCCCAGCCGCTCGCACGTAAACCGCTCCACGTCCGGCGAGATGTGCGCAAAGGTCCCAACGGCCCCCGACACCTTCCCCACCCGGATGTCTTCCGCCGCCGCCTCGAAGCGCGCCCGGTTGCGCTGCATCTCGGCGTAATACAGCGCCATCTTCAGCCCGAACGTCGTCGGCTCCGCATGGACGCCGTGCGTGCGACCCATCATCAGGGTGTGCCGGTGCTGCTTCGCCTTCGCGGCGAGCACCTGCAGCATGCGATCCAGCTGTTCGAGGATGAGCGCGTTGGCCTTGATGAGCCGATAGGACAACGCCGTGTCGACCACATCCGACGAGGTAAGGCCGTAATGCACCCACTTCTTTTCCTCCCCAAGCGTCTCGCTCACGGCGCGCGTGAACGCGACGACGTCGTGGCGGGTCACCTCCTCGATCTCGTGAATGCGCCGTACGGAAAAACGGGCGTTTTCGTACAGGAGATCGACATCCTCCCGGGGAATCACGCCCAGTTCCGACCAGGCCGCGCACGCCGCGAGTTCGACGTCGAGCCAGGCCTGGAATTGCTGTTCTTCTCCCCAGAGTGCGGCCATTTCGGGCCGGGTGTAGCGATCGATCATGAGATGGATGGATGGGAACTCGTTTCGGGATGGGTCGCCGACGCGAAGCTCACAACGAACTTCGCTTGTCGCGCAAAAACTTGTTGAGCAACTCGCGCGCGCGGAAGATGTGCGCCTTTACCGTGCCCAGGGGCAGATCAAGCTCCCGCGCGATCTCCTCGTAGGATTTCTCCTGCTGGTGACGCATGACGATGACCCGATGGTATTTTTCGGGCAGTGCGTCGATGGCTTCCTGGATCAACTGGCGCCGCTGATCCGCGACGATGTGGCGATCCGGACGGTAGGTGGCGTCCGGCAGTTCGTATTCGACCGCCCCTTCTTTGGTGTCGCGCGGCTTGTCGATCGAATACGTCTTGAGCTTACGCTTCCGGAGATAGTCGATCGCGTGATTGGTGGCGATCTTGTAGAGCCAGGTCGAAAATGCGTATTCGATGGAATACGACTCGAGCGCCGAGAACGCCTTGATGAAGCTCTCCTGCACCAGATCATCCACTTCCTCAGGCTTTCTCACGAGCCGCTGGATGTGCATGGTCAGCGCCTTGCTGTATTTCTGGACGAGCGCCTTGTATGCCGCTTCATCCCCTTCCAGCGCCAGTTTCACAAGGGCGCGATCCTGCTCACTCGAATCGGAAGGAGAAAGCGAACCAGCTGTTTTCGACATATACCTGTACGGACGCGCGGCGAACGACGTCCATTAGTCCTCTACACCTCACATGACCCTTCAACACGGTGCCGCACGGCGCACGGCGCGCCGGCATGGCGTGGTCGGGTATCGACGCACTCGCTCCCCACCGTGGTCCGCCCCGCTGGAGCGAAGACCGGCACGCGAAATCTCCTGGCTCCGGGTCGGAGCACGCGCACGCAGCGCCATGCCGGACCCGATGCCAGGAAATCCTTACGCAAGCCGTCGCATCCAGCGCGAGCTAGCGGCAGGAAACGGACGCATCTGTAAAGCAGAAGCAGAAGATAGAAATAAGATCCATCCGGTTCCACCGCAAAATGGACCTTTGCGTTGCGCCGGCCGCATCCACCCGTCGCTCAGGCCTCCGGCAGCAGCGCGACCCGCTCCGGCGCCGGGGTTGTTACGGGCGCGGTGCGTGCCGGGTTGGCGGACAGGGTGGCGGACAGCGCGCCCGCCAGCCGGCCGGCCGCCTGACGCGCCGCCGTAGCCGCCGCATCGTCGAAAAGCCGCCCTGGATGCGCGTACAGCGTCAACAGGCCGCGCATGCCCTCTTCCGTCATGATCGGAACGTCGAGACACCACGTCCCCTGCTCTCCCGTCTGTTCCATCTGCATGCGGATGCGGCAGACGTCCCCCCGGGTGTGCCCGAAATCGGGATCCACCCGGTCGATCTGTATCGGATTGCCGGCCACGTTGGCCACCACCGGCAGCCCGACGCCTGACGCCTGATCGAACAGGGTCACTTTGGCCTCGAGGTATTTCACCTCGTCATACAGGGATTTCAGCAATGTCTGCGCTTCTTCCTCGATGGGCTGCAATCCGTAGGCCACGGTGATCAGCTCGGCGGCCTGCCGCAGCCGCGTCGTCGAGCGCACCAGCTCTGTCCGCAGGGCCGCATGTTGCTCCCGCACCTGGTGCATCTCGGTCCGATCGTCGAGCAGCCAGACGTAGTGCGTCAGCGTATCCGCTTCTCCCCAGACGGGAATGAGCGTCACCCCGCTCCGGAGCGGCCGGCCATCGCGCCGGCAGAACGTGGCTTCCACCTGGCCCTGTTCCTCCCGCGCCACGAGTGCTTCGATGGCCTCGACCGCTTCGCGCTCCGTGAGCGTCCCGCGCAGAAGCAGCATGTTGGAGCCCAGGATTTCCACCTGCCGATAGCCGGTCAGGGTCTCGAAGGCCTTATTGCAGAAGATGATCGGCATCGCGGGCGTCGTCGCGTCGACGATCGCGAGGCCGAGCGGCATGCCGGCGATGGCGCTATCCCGCAGCCGGAGCTCCTCGACCGCCTCGTGCCGGCGGCCCGTTTCCTCCAGGATGCGGATCGCATAGGCCGGCTCGCCCTCGTCGTTGCGGACGAGCGAAACGGTCATGCGGGCGCGATGGATGGCCCCCGACCCATCCACCAGCCGGCTATCCATCTGATAATGCTCGCGCACGCCGGCAAAAAGATCGGCGTAGAGGGCGGCTTCGCCGGCGCGGAGGTCCTCCGGCAGCGCCGCGTCAAAGGGGCGTCCGGCGAGCTGGCTCCGCGGTATCGACAGCAACCGCGCGGCGGCTTCGTTCACAGCCAGCATCGCGTTGTCCGCATCCGTGACAAACACGGGCGTCGGCGCGTCATGGAACAGGTCGATCAGGAGCGCGGCGGACGGCGCCGGCTCCGGCGGGGGCGGCGGCATCTCGGTGTGGATCAGGTCGTAGATCAGCGCGGCGCACTCCTCGAGGACACCGATCGCCGGCTCCTCGACGTGGCGGCCGCGTACGTCGATCAGACTCAGCGCGCCAATGGCCTGGCCGGCACGATCCAGAATCGGGACGCCGGCGTAAAAACCGATGCCCCGCGCATACCGGTCGGTCCAGTCGGGCATCGCGGCCGCGTCCTCGACGAGAAGCGGCTTGGCTTCCTGAACGACGCGACTGCAAGGGAGATAGTCGATATCCGCGTCGCGCACGCTGAAGCCGGTCGTGGCCAGGAAATGCAGCCTGTCGTTCACGATCCGCGAAACGAGTACGACGGGGACATCGAAGAGCTTTTTGACCAGCGCGACGACGCGCTGGAGCGGATCGGGGCGGGGGGTCGAATCAAGGGCTTCGGCGCCGGGGGCTGCGCTCGAAGGAGAAAGAGAGGGAGATGACATGGCCGATGTGGCGCGTTAGTCCGAAATGCCTGTGGCAGGTGGACACGCCAAGGATGTGCCATGCGGAAAGGAGGCGCCGTTTGGGCGGATACGGGGCGGGAAAGCCCCGGAGATGCGACAGGAGACGGTCAGGAACGCCGGCGGCGCGGACAAAACTTCACTCTGGCATGACACGGCAATCCGGCATGACACGGCCATCCGACCTGACGCGTCGACCGGGTCACGCGATCAGGAGGCGAGGCGGCCGCCGCAGACGTAGAAGTCGTCCTGCCGCCAGGCGCAATCGACATCGCTGAAGCCGGCGCGCTCCATGGTCTTCATGAGCCGGTACAGACCGAGCGTTCCGATCTGGTCGGCCACGAACAGGTGGCCGCCGGGTGCGAGGGACGCGCCGAGCCCCTGAAAGAGCAGTTCGTAGCGCGTTTCCGCTTCGGCGCCTTCCGGCTCGCTGCCGCCGATGAGATCGGGCAGGACCATCGAGGCGATGATGACATCGTAGGGGCTGCCGGGAAGGGGTTCGCCTTCCGGGGAGACCGTGGCCTCGATCTGGGTGACGCCCTCGCGGATCTCGCTGATCTTCTCGCGAGCCAGCTCGAGCATTTCCGGGTCTTTGTCGAGCACCGTGAGATGGACGGTGGGATAGGCCAGGAGGACCGACATGCCGGCGTTGCCGGTCCCGCATCCGAGGTCGCACACCGAGGTATTGGAATCGAGCGGCGGAAGGGCGGCGACAAGCTCTTCCATGAGCGGAATGGAAAGCGGCAGGCGACGTGCGATGTTTACGTCGTACCACCGTCCATGCTTCCAGAATCCGCCTTTCTGGCGCAGATTCCGATTCCAGTTCGGTGTGGTCATATCAGGCCGCTTGGCTGCGTCCGGTAAATGAGCGTTTGTAGATCCCGTTTTTGTTGACGTGGCCGACGTAGCGTCCGAGGATTTTCACTTCTTCGAAGATATCGGGAGAAATCCGGATGTCCTTATAGGCGTCATTCGCCGCGACCAGGCGAAGCCCGTCCTGCTCCTGATAGATCCTCTTGAGCGACGTTTCACCGTCGTACAATACGGCGCCTATGCCGCCGTTCGGGATATCATCGTCGATGAGCAGCACGTAATCGCCATCCTGGATATCCACGCCGATCATCGATTGGCCTGATACCCGAATCGCAAAGATTCGATCCAGATTCGGGAAAAGAGTTTCGAGGGTGATGGTGCCCTGATTGTCCTCGATCGCCTCCTGGAGCACGCCGGCCGTGATCGTGCCCAGAATGGGAATCCCGAGGAGCGGACCCGAAAGCAGGTTCGCCGTTTCGCTGACGAACTGATAGCCCTCATCCTCCTTCATCAGGAAGCCCTTTTTATACAGCGCCTGGAGATTCTGGGTGACACTGTTCGGCGAGCGATAGTCGAACTGATCGACCATCTCCCGATACGTCGGCCAAACGCCGTGCTCGCGCACATAGTTTTTCAAGAACTTCAGGAACGAGTGCTGTTTGGCTGTAAGGTGTTTGCGACTCATGGTTGTGTGATGGTAGTTCACCCTGGCGGTAGGTGCATGCGCAGCCGGCGTTTCGTTCGATCGGAGCAGGGAAATCGCTTCAACCCGCTGGTATGACCCGACTTAGCCCATAGCGCGCTGCATGTCACATATGTATACACACTTCCTGATAAAAAAGCAAGTAGAAAATGTTCCAGGAGGTGAAAGAGCGAATCCGGCGTTTGCGCGGAGGGTCACTCGACCCGGCGATCCAGCAGGGCGCCCAGCACCTTTTCGCCCCGGGTCGGATAGGCGTCCTCGACATGGTACTGCAGATAGGCATCGACGAGGGCGGTCACTTCCCGCCGCACGGCGTCGGGCATGGCCATACGAAGGACGACCTCCGGCCGGGCATGCGCCAGGATGGCGAACGCCCGGAGCGCCTTGCGCGAGGCGCGACGCGACGACGCCCCTTCGCCCCGCCCGACCAGCACGTCGCCGCTCTCGAGCGCCAGAGCCCCACCCGCCTCGGGCAGCGCCTCGACCTGCTCCCGCGTGACGGCGGGCTGAAAACCCAGAATGCCGGCGAGGCGCAGCTGAAAATAGGGCAGCAGATTGTCGGGGTCCTCGGCGTCGAGGGCGTCGAGCAGGGTGAGCGTCTCGACGGCCAGATGGAAAAGCGGCGCGTTTTGCTCGTCGGGCTGCAGCAGCGCGTTGATGAATTCGACGATGCGGAGGCCGATCGCCAGCCGGTCGAGCGCCTTGCTCAGCCCGAGCAGCGGGCGGACATGCGAGATCTCCTTGAGCGTCTGCAGGTCGCGCCCCGGACGGTGGTACAGGACGACGTCGACATACGCCATGGGCTGGAGCGCGCTTCCGAACGGGCTTTTCGCCGAGCGGGCCCCCTTGGCGATGACCGTCACCTTGCCGAGTTCGCGCGAGAACAGCGTCACGATCTGGCTCGTTTCGCGGTAGTCGAGATGACGCAATACGATCGCTTCGGTGCGGAGAATCATGCGGGTGCCGGCCTGCTTCTGGGGGGAAGGTACGTTATCGCGTCGATCCGTGTCTAGAATGAGCATCAAGGGGCGCTCCCCGAAACGTGCACCATCCCCACTCGATCACATGGACTGGCGACACCCTTTTTACCGGCTTCAGCAGCGGCTGGCCCTCACGCGACGCGAAACCCATACACTCGCCGTGTTGCTGCTTCTGCTCGCGGCCGGCCTCGGGCTGCGGCACATCCGGTACGAGCTGGTGCCGTACGATCCTGCATATTATGTCGAGATCGACAGCCTCGCCGCGCCGGCGCCCGCACTCGATCCGGATGCAGCGCCACCGGCGGACCTCCCGGCCGACGCCCCGGCGTCGGATGGCCCGATCCGGCTCAACACCGCCACGGCCGCCGAACTGGAGGCGCTACCCCGCATCGGCCCGCGTACGGCCGAGCGGATCGTGGCGTTCCGGGAAGCGCGAGGCCCCTTTCGCCGGCCCGAGGATCTGCTCCAGATCAAAGGAATCGGGGAAAAAACCCTCGAAGCGCTGCGACCGCATCTCATCGTGGAATGAGCGCGCCACGGGGTCAGGCCGGCCGTTCGTCGCCCACGTTTTCCTCCTCCGCCCGCGCCTCCGCGGCCTTCGCCTCTTCCCGCAACTGATCGACGGTCCAGTTCGCGCTGATCCGCTCTTCCCGTTTCAGAAACCGGTAAACCGGCACGAGGAGGAGTGCGGCCAGCCCGAAGAACCCGAGCAGGGTCATCAGGATGAGCGGTCCGTAGTTCACAAAATCCAGAGGCACCATGAACCAAATCCTTTCGTTTTCGGTGATTCGGTTGCGATCTTTGGTTGTAAAGCTGTAAACTTAGCCAGATCGAGAGGTCTACTGTTGAGCATACCTGTAACGGCCCTACTTTGTGCCCGGCTCCGCAGTCCACACCACCAAAAGCCCACGGGAAATGCACGCTGCGCGCATGCTCATCGTAGAGGATGACCCGGCTACCGGAGAGCAGCTGGGTACGTATTTCTCGGAACACAACTACGAGGTGGTCCGCGCTACCGACGGAGAAAAGGCGTCCCGATTGCTGATCGGCGCCACACCGTTCGATATCGTGTTGCTCGATTTGATGCTGCCCCGGAAGAGCGGCTTCGAAGTTTTGCGCGAGGCGCGGCAGGCCGGCATCGACACCCCCGTCATCATCCTCAGCGTCTCGTCCTCGGAGGAAGACAAGCTCAAGGGCTTCAACCTCGGCGCCGACGACTACGTAACCAAGCCCTTCAGCACCAAGGAGATCGCCGCGCGGGTGCGCGTGATCCTCCGGCGCGTCCACACCGCCGGCGAGGAGTCGGTCGAGCAATACACGTTCGACGACATGAGCATCAACTTCAGCAACCACACCGCCCAGCGAAATGGTAGCAAGCTGCAATTCACCGCGCTGGAGTTCAGCATCCTCCACTACTTCATCCGGCATCGAGGCCGCACCGTGAGCCGGAAACAGCTGCTGATCGATGTGTGGGGCATCAAGGGCGACATCACCACCCGCACGATCGACCGGCATGTGGCGTCCCTCCGCAAGAAAATCGAGACAGACCCCACCGAACCGAAGTACATCCAGACGGTTTACGGCATCGGGTACAAATTCACCGGATGAGCGGACCTGCGCGCCGCCGCATCCATCCCGCTCATGCCGAATATCCCGCGAACGCCGCTTCTGACCCTTCTTCTCCCCGGCTTTCTCACGGCCCTGATCCTGACGGGATGCAACCCGTTCGCGCCGGCGCTGGAGGAAGGCGACCCGTTCGGCGCCCTCCTCGGAGACCCTGCGACCCTCGACGGCTTCTTCACCAATTTCCAGGCGGCGTACGAGTTGCGAGACCTCTCCCTCTACGAACCGCTGCTCGACTCGGCCTTCATCTTCACCTACTACGACTTTGACGTCCAGGTAGAACGCCAGTGGGCCTTCGCCCAGGAGATCGAGTCGACCCGCCGGCTGTTCGCCAACGCCAGCTTCATCAGCCTCGAGTGGAACCAGATCATCTCCCAGAACCTGTTCGACGAGAATCGCCGCGCCAGCATCATCCGCTCTTTCAACCTCACCATCAACCTCGAATCCGGCGACGTCTTCCGCGGCGACGGCAACGTCAACTTCCTCCTCCTCCGCCCCGCCGAAGGCGCCCCCTGGCGCCTGATCAACTGGCGCGACGAGAGCGAGTTTTAGGAAAGGTTCAAGGTTTGAGGATTGAGGTTCAAGGTTGTGCAGCCGGTTTGTGCCGAATCCCTTTCCAACCACTTTTTTTGATCGCCGCCATCAACGCGAAGAGGCGTCTGGACAGCAACGCGGCACGTTCACTCAGCGTGGCGAACGCAGCGTCCTCGATATAGGCCGCATTTCTCGCAACGTACAGCAAACTCCGCAACTCGCCGGCAGAACCTTTTGCCACAGAAAGAAAGTACAGAAACTCCGCGTTGGCGTTGCGCTCGTATCCTTCGGCGATATTGGATGACACCGACACAGCCGCCCTGCGCAGCTGGTCGCGTAGTGAGCGATCGCGAGCAAAGCTTTCCTGACACGTGATTTCATAGATCGCATCGGCTAACTTTATTCCCTCTTGCCACACGACGAGATCCTCAAAGCCGTTGATGGATTTCATGGCTTCCCCCTGATAGTGCGTCTTTCACTACCTAGACGTCTCTTCATTGAACTTCGTACCTCGAACCTTAAACTTTCATGCAGACCGCCCTACAGTACGCCGCCCATCATTTTGATCGATTTGTGGATGAGTTGATCGCGTTGCTGCGGATCCCTTCGATCAGCACGGATCCGGCGTACACCGGCGAGGTGCGGCGGTGTGCGATGGCGGTGGCGGACCACCTCCGCATGGCCGGCTTCGACACGGTCGAGGTGATGAACACCGGCGGCCATCCCATCGTCTTCGCCGAGCGGATCGAGGACCCCTCGCTGCCGACGGTGCTGGTGTACGGCCATTACGACGTCCAGCCGCCCGATCCGCTGGACCTGTGGACCTCCCCCCCGTTCGAACCCGTCGTCAGAGACGGTCGCCTCTATGCCCGTGGGTCGAGCGACGACAAGGGGCAGATGTTTATGCACATCAAGATGGCGGAAGCGTACCTGCAGGGCGAAGGCCGGCTGCCGCTGAACCTCAAGTTCATCATCGAGGGCGAGGAGGAAAGCGGCTCGAAGCACCTCCGGCCGTTTATCGAACGGCACCGGGACTTGCTGAAAGCCGACGTCGTCATGATCTCCGACACGTCGATGTTCGCGCCGGCCATCCCGTCGATTACCTACGGATTGCGCGGCCTGGCCTATGTGCAGGTCGAACTCACGGGCCCGAGCCGCGACCTGCATTCGGGCATGTACGGCGGCGCCATTGAGAACCCGATCAACGTGCTCGCGTCACTCATCGCCGGCCTCCACGATGCCGATCACCGGGTGACGATCCCGGGATTCTACGACAGCGTCCGCCCCCTCACGGCAGAGGAGCGGGCCACGTTTGCGGCGCTGCCGTTCGACGAAGCCGGCTGGAAGCACGCCGTATCCGTCACCGCCACGCGCACGGAGGCCGGCTACTCGGTGCTCGAAGGCATCTCGGCCCGCCCGACGCTCGACGTGAATGGCATCTGGGGCGGCTACCAGGGCGAGGGCGCAAAAACGGTGCTTCCGGCGAAAGCCGGCGCGAAAATCTCGATGCGCCTGGTGCCGGATCAGCAGCCGGACGCCATCGTCGAGAAAATCCGCGCCTACTTCGAAGCGAACGTCCCTACCACCATGAAGCTGACGTTCAAGGACCTGCACGGCGGCAAGCCGGTCATCGTCGACACCACGCATCCGGCCATGCTGGCCGCGGCAAAGGCGCTCACCGACACCTATGGCAAGGAGCCCTTCTTTACCCGCGAGGGCGGCTCGATCCCCGTCGTCGCCGATTTCAAGGAATTGCTCGGCATCGACACGGTGCTCATGGGCTTCGGGCTCGACGACGATTCCATCCATTCTCCCAACGAGCATTTCGGCCTCGACCGGTATCGCCAGGGCATCCTCTCGGCCGTACGCTTCGCGCACTATTTCAGCGAATAAACCGCCGCTCCCCATCCACGTTCGGCTCCCAGCGAGGGCCCTCCACGAAGCCCGTTGCGCTTCCATCGGGGGGTCCTCGCCGCATTTATACGGCTTTTTGCGTCTTCACCGCGCATTAACAGGTCAACAAAGGGTGTTAACACTAAGGTAACACAAAGATAATACCTTGGTAATATGACTCCCTTAATCTGACCGAACTGTATGTTTCGCTTACTGCGTTTCCATGCAGATGGAAACACCCATGCGCCACGCCGATCGCACCACCGGACCCGCCTCGCGATCGTGATCGCCTGCATTTTTTTGACTCGCACACCCTTTTTCCCGGCGTTCGCCCAGTCTCCTGTCGATTTGAGCGGCCTCGCTTATATCGACTACAACTACGTGCTTGCCTCGCCCGACTCCGGAGAAGCCGGCAGCAACGGCTTCACCTATCGACGCCTCTACCTCACCGCCGACTACCGGCTCGACGATTCCTTTTCAGGTCGTGCGCGCGTCGAGGTGTCGAACAGCTCCACGACGGCCCAGGGACGGCCGAGTCCGTTTATCAAAGACCTGTATGTCACGTGGAGCAACGCCCTCGGGCACGGCCACCATCTCACCCTCGGCGTCACCGCGCCGCCCAGCTTTACGGTATCGGAGCGTTTCTGGGGTTTCCGGAGCCTCGAAGCGACGATCATGGACCGCAACCGCATCGTGTCGTCCCGTGACTTCGGGATCGTCGCCAGCGGTCCGCTCGAAGCCAGCCGCCGCTTCCGGTATGCGGTGATGTTTGCAGACAACGAAGGCGTAAACCAGGAGCGCGACAAGGACAAACGCCTGTACGGCCAGCTTGAGTGGCATCAGCCCGACGGGCGCGCCGTGGCGACCGCCGGCATCGATTACGCCGGCTACACGGGCGAACTCGATCGGGGCGTGAATTTCCCCGTTTTTCTCGGGGTCGACCTCGAGCGGTTCCGTCTCGGGGCCGAGGCATTCTACAACCGCATCACGTTCGACGCCGGTGGCGACGAAGTCTTCGCCGGCCTCAGTGTATTCGGCCTGGTCCGGCTGACTACGCGCTGGAACGGCGTCGCGCGGTACGACCGGTTCTCGACCGAGATCGGATCGAACCGGAGCCATGCGGATTACGCGATTATCGGTCTTGAATTTCACCCCAACCCCAACGTGCACATCATGCCCAATTTCGAGTTCACCCGCAGCGCCGCAAACGCGGACATGCTGGTCAACGGGCGATTGACCGTGCACGTCGATTTCGGCACCTGAACACGGGCCTCGCACTCCGGTGTGAAGCCATTACGCCAACACAACCACGATGGAACTCCTGGACCGAAAAACTTCGGGGCTCTCCTTCCGACCTGACGCAACCCAACCAAGCACCCGTGATGCCGGCACCGCCGCGACACCCGCAGCAGACGGCAAAACACGCAATCGTATGACGGACGATTCCTCTTCCTCCCTGCCTCAAGGCGCGCTCACCGCGCTCCGTATCCTGGCGCTGCTCGGCATCCTGATGCTCTTCTTCGTCAGCCTCGAGATGATGAGCGACGCCTTCAAGCTGATGGGCAAGGGCTTCGCCGAGACGCTGCTGAGCACGACGTCCAGTCCGATCATGGCGCTGCTGACCGGCATCCTCGCGACGTCGCTCGTGCAGAGTTCCTCCACGGTAACGTCCCTCACGGTTGCGCTCGTGGCCAGCGGCACGCTGTCGATCGAAGGAGCCGTGCCCATCATCATGGGCGCGAACATCGGAACGACGGTGACGAACACGATCGTGTCGATGGGGCACATCACCCGCAAGGACGAGTTCCGCCGCGCCATGGCCGGCGCGACGGTGCATGACTTCTTCAATTTGCTGGCCGTGCTCATCCTGTTCCCGCTCGAACTCCTGTTCGGCGCGATCTCGCGGCCGGCGGCCATGCTGACGAGCGGTCTGGCCGGCGTGGGCGGCGCCAGTTTGCTGAGCCCGCTGAAGGCCGTCATTAAGCCGATCACCGGGTTTCTCATCGGGTTAATGAACGAAGTCGGCTGGCTCGTGCTGGTCGTCGGTCTCGTGTTGCTGTTTCTGGCGCTGCGCTACCTCGTCGTGCTGCTCAAGCAAATGATGATGGGGCGTTCCGAGCAGATCCTGCACAAGTACATCTTCGGCTCGCCGATGGCCTCGATGGCGTGCGGCCTGGTGCTGACGGTGCTGGTTCAGAGTTCGTCGGTGACGACGTCCGTCGTGGTCCCGCTGGTGGGCGCCGGCATCCTGACGGTGCGTCAGATCTTCCCGTACACCCTCGGCGCGAACGTCGGCACGACGGTGACGGCGCTGCTCGCGGCGCTCGCCCTGGCGGCGTCGGGCGAGGTGGCCGCGCTGGCCGGCCTGACGGTGGCGTTCACCCACGTACTGTTCAACGTGTTCGGGATCGGGATCATCTACGGCATCAAGCCGATCCGCGAGATTCCGATCCGCATGGCCGATTTCATGGGCAAACTGGCGTATACCAACCGCGTCTACGCCTTTCTCTATCTCGTGGGGCTGTTCTTCCTGCTTCCGCTACTGCTGGAGCTGGTGCTCTGATCGCAGGATTGGTTCAAGGATAGCATGTTCAATGTTCAAGGCTGGTTCGATCACGCCTTGCACATTAAACCTGCTACCCCTGAACCAGCACAACGGAACCGTTGTGCTGGAGATCGGGTTAGCGCCATCCTCCCTGCCCGGGTGGCGGAATTGGTAGACGCGCTAGACTCAAAATCTTGTGCTCGCAAGGGCGTGCGGGTTCGAGTCCCGCCCTGGGCACCGAGACGTAAAAGCCCCTGGACCATCTCGGTTCAGGGGCTTTTGTTATGCTGTGGCGTAACTCCGTCTCTGCTGGCACCCGGCCTGGATGGTGACAGCCGCCCGCGCGCACCGCGGTACTCCAGGGCTGCCTCCCGAGCACGGCATGCGGCTTATCGGGATTGAGCCGCCAGCCATTCCATGATCGTCGCCGGCCGACCATCCACCATCACGGGGCTCCCATCATAGTCCTGCCGCGCCAGGTTGGCGTGGGAATAGATCCAGCTCCAGTGACCCGGGTACCGGTAGCCCTCACCTCCAAAAAAACCGGTGATATCCACGACGTGATCGTAGAACGTGAAGTGGACGTTCGGAGCCCCCGCCTTCTTCAACCGGGTATACACGGGCACCACCGTTTCGTCCGGAACCGTTGTTCCGTCGTCTTTTGACTGGATGAACCAGATGGGGATCTTCTTTATCCGGGCTATCTGGGCATCGGTGAGGTAGGCGTCCCGAAACGCGAGGGCACTGGGAAAGGCGGCGGCAAAAAACGTCGGGTATTCAATGAGCAGCTTGAGGGTCATGTAGGCGCCGTTCGAACATCCCCCTACATAGATGCGATTGCGGTCCACCTCCGGATGCTTCGCGATGAAGTCGTCGATAAGCCCCTTTACGGCCTTGAAGTAGATGTCGTCCACCTGACCGCTGGTCGAGCCCTGGCCGCTGTCCATCCAGCGGGTCGGGCTCTGCGGCACGAGCACAAAAGCGCCGCCAAAGATGGCCTGGAGGTCGTCCGAGGCGTAGTTGGCCGCCCGGTTGGCGATCAGGGGGATGGAGGGATCGACGCCCCCTTCGCCGCCGCCGTGCAGCCAGATGATCAGCGGGGCCTTGCCCTGAACGTTTTGGGGACTGTACGAGGCGTAGGACATGGTGATGCCGTGCCCATCCGAGTACCTACCGGAAAGATCGAACCGATCGATGAGCGGCATGTACCTATTGACTTCCCGACTCCAGACCATGCCCTTCGTCTCATCGCGGATGGTCATCGCGTAGTCGATCCAGCTGTTGCCGTTGCAGCCTTCCCCGCGGGAATACTGGATCGGCGAACCGATGGGCAGATTCGGCGCCACGGCGAGCACGAGCGTGATGTGGTCACCCTCTTCCACGCGCGTCCCCCGGGCATCGGACACATAGCCCCCGATGACGGTCCGGCTGCCGAGCACCTGACTCGCGGGGATGGTCGCGCAGTCGGACGAACGCCGCACCATCACGCTGTAGACGCTCCAATCGACGGACGCAACCGGCTCCTCAAGGGCCAAGATCACCTTGTTTACAGCCGGCCCCCAGTCATACCCCTCAATGACTACCCCGTACGCGCCATCGGTCGGAGGTTGGGTGGCGAGCGCACTGTTCATCGACATCCAGCACGCCGCGATATACAGGAGCAATGTGAGCTTTTTCACAGGACTTCAGATTGTGTGAAGGCGACATAAGCGGTAAATCCGATGCGTTCCATTAAAAAAACAACGCATCGGTATAACAAACAAGCACGTCTCGCCGGCCCCGGGTGATGGAACAGGTGGGCTTTTACAGCGACAGCGTCTGCCGGCCCGGGCGCAGCATCGTTCGCTGGCCGGCCCACACGAACGAGCCGCTCAGCCCGTCGGGCAGGACGATTTCGGCCTGCACGCCGGCCGTTCCCCGGCGCTCCAGCTTCACCCGGATGTCGCCCTGCTCGACCGGCAAGACGCCTTCCGCCCGTTTCAGGGGACCGAGCGCCGGCGCGATCTCGACCGTCGCGAACCCGGGCGACGCCGGCCGGATGCCGAGCACGGTCGCCAGGAGGCCGTAATTCGGGTGAGCCGCCCAGGCATGCGAATCGGACCGCGTCGGCTCGGGGGTTTCGGGGGTGGTGGTGAGCCCCATCGCGAGCATCTCCTGCCAGGGGGCGAGCTGCTCGATGTAGCGGTCGGCCATGCCGGCTTTGCGCAGCGCCTCAAAGACGTAGAAGCTGTAATAGTAGGTCGATTGCGTCAGCGACGTGTCGGCCAGGACGCGTTCCATGACGGCGTGCTGTTCGGCGGCCGGCACGGCGTCGGTCAGGACGGCCATCACGTTGGTCTGTTGGCTGAAGGCGTCCGACTCCGGCGCGTCGCGGAAGAGGCCGCGCTCGGCCACCCAGGCGCGGGCGCGGACGTCGGCGATGCGGTCGGCGGCGAGGGTGCGGTACCGTGCTGCGGCGGCCGGCAGGCCGAGCGCGTCTTCCAGATCGGCGGCGCGCTGCAGGGCGTAGACGTACTGGAGTGTGATCATCGCCGAGTGCCCGTCGTTGGCTCCCGGGGGCCGGCCGCCCGGCCAGGCCCAGTCGACGTAAGGCCACCAGGGCAGCGGCTCCATCATCCCGGTATCGTCGATATAGGCTTCGAACCAGGCGAGTACACTCTCGATGCCGGGTACGAGGTTACGGACGAAGTCGGCGTCGCTCCGGTACATCCAGTAGTCGTGCACCATCGCCACGTAGAGCAGCGAGAACGGCGGGATGTACTGACCCAGCTCGGAGGGATACCGGCTGTTCGTGATGCCCTCGGGGATGCGCGACAGGTTAAAATGCGTGATGGCCTGCCGCATGAGGCGGTCGTCGCCGCTCATGTAGAGCGTCATGAGCGCCTGGATGCGCGTGTCGCCGATGTACTGGAGCTGCTCGTAATAGGGCGTGTCAAAAAACGTCTCCCAGGCACAGAGTCGGGCGCCGCGCCAGTTCATGGTCCACACGTCCGCCAGCCAGGGCAGGTCGCTATCGAACCGGGCTTTCAATTCAAACGGATACCCGGTAAAGAGGCCATGAAGGTCGTGGATGCGCAGCGGCTGATCGGCCGTCTTCACGTCGAGTTGCACGTAGCGGTAGGTCCGGAACCAGAGCGTCTGGAAGCGCCGATGATCGCCCCCATCCGGATGAAAAACGTCACGCACTCCCGCGATGCGCTTGCCCTCGAGCTCGTTGCGATTGCCCTTGCGTCCCTGCTCGTCCTTGCCCGACTCGGCGTAGGTCAGTGTGATGGTGCTGCCGGCGCCGGCGCTCGTTTCGAGGATCGCGTAGGCATTGGTCAGATGCCCCTGATCGAGCACGAGCGAGGCCTCCGTATTCGGCGGAATGACGAGATCGCCGGCGCCCGTGAGAAATCCCTCGCCGGCGGCGACGCCTTCCGCGCGGCGGACGCGGGCGAAGCGGACGGGCGCCTCCTCCATCGGCGGGATCGTGCGCGGCGTCAGCTGCCAGGCGCCTGCTTCCCCGTTCGGGTGCTGCCCGCGTAGCTGTGTAAATCGGGAGCCGAAGCCCTGACCGCCCTGCGCCTGCGGCCAGGCCGTGTCGTCGAATCCAGCGGTTTCCCATCCCCAGGGATACCGGGCGCCATCCACCTCCTCGCCGGGCGGGGACGCATAATATCCCCCCACATCGCGAAATCCGATGGCGATCGGCGCATAGGCCGCATCGGCGAAAACCTTCCAGGTCGCGTCCGTATTGATCACCGCTTCGGCGGGGCTATTCCCTTGAAGCAGGAAGCCCGTCCGATACGAGTGCTGGGCCACCGGGCGCTGCGAACCCCAGTTCCACACGAGCGCGGCGATGACGTTGGAGCCGGCGTGCAGATAGGGCGCGAGGTCCACCGTTTCGTACCGCCAGTGCATCAGATCCGAGCGCTGAGGGCCGGAAGATACAGGCTCCCCGTTCACGAACAGCCGGTAGCGGTTGTCCGCCGAGACGTGGACGATGAACGCGGCGGGCGCCGCGGCCAGTTCGAAGGTGCGGCGGAAGTGATAGACACCGAAGGCCTGGAGGTCGGCATCTGGCGGCGCGATCCAGGCCGCAGCGGGTGCGCCCTCGAACTGGGTAGCGCGGCGTTGCTGAGCCCGGGCGGGTTGCACCAGCGCAATCGACAGAAAAACGAGAAGCAGACGGACGGAGAGCATGACGGAGGCGGGATGGCTATGCGCTTCGCAATCTAGCCATGCGGTCCAGCGGATGCAACCGCGGGCCCCGGGTCGGCGCGTCCTCGCCGGGCATCCCTTAGCGCCTAAAACCGGAAGGCATAAAGCAGGCTCACGTTCCACAAAAAGTCGTCGCCGGCGATCTCGCTGTCGATCGTCTTGTTGACGATGGCCTGGAGCGACAGCGGGAAGTCCGCCATGTCCAGCGAGAAGCGGGACATCACGTAGAATCCCTGGTCGCCCACGATACGCAGATAATAGATCTGAGGAACGAGGCTGAAGGTGAGCCGGGGAGCGACCGGGACATTGACCAGTCCGAGGTTGAGGCCCACGTAGTGGGTATTGCGGTTCGACGAGGGATCGATGCCGTGCGAATACAGATAATACGTGCCGAGGGTGACGCGCGGCGCCGGGGTATAGTTGAAGGTCATCTCGCTGGCCAGATAACGCCGCGCCTCGATCACATCCTCGGGGGTCCCGTCCGAATCGAAGGTCCGCGTCCGGAACGACAGGACCGGCTGGGCGCCGAAGCGCAGGTTGACCTTCTTTTTCTGGATGGCGCGGTAGCGCCAGCGGAAGATGAACGACCACGGTTTCCCATCCTCCAGTGCGACGCGGAACTGTGGTTCGAAGCTCAGCCGTTTTCCGCTGACGATCAGGTCGACCGTCGCCGCCGGCCTCCCGAGCGTGAAGGACGGGATGGTTGAGATGCCCTTGTTGGTCACCGTCAGCAGGCCGGTGTAGGACCTGACCGATCGGGAGCTGTCCGTCACCTGGGCGCCGGCATTCGCGGCGAACGCAAACAGCACGGCGAACAGGACGCCGTTCGCGGCAAACCCTTTTTTGTTCATGTGATTGTGCGGCCGGCGCTCCGCTCCCGCGCGTTGGACATACCGCGTTGCCCGTAGGGGTAGTCTGTGGATGGACGCATCGTCCGGACTGGACACGCGATCCGGGCAACCAGCCGAGTCGGCTGCCTTGCCTGACGCAAAATCGCGCGGGGCGGGAGGTACCGGCAAGAGGCTGCTGTGATATTCCACAAAGCTTGTTATCGGCCCGGGGAGCCGGGCGAGCACTGGGAAAGCAGACTGCCTTCAAGGATCGACCCTGCGCTGGGCGTTTTCCGGGTAACGTGCGACGGGAGGCACCTGGCACTTCAACAGAGCATACCAACGGCTTTCTGGCCATCCTCCCTTCAAGGATATCACCCGGGTGCGCAAGACCACCCGGACCGGCAAACGTTAAGAATGTCAAATCTTCGTCATCGCGCCGTCAAGCGCATGTAAAAGATCGCCATTGTAGCGGCTGGCGTCTATTTTCGGTAGCGCTTCCCTTCTTTCTGCCCGGGCGTCTTGCTGCCTGAGCCTCACCCCACGAACCCCATCCGTATGATGCGCGTGAACCCCTACCGATCCACCTTACCCCTGTGGACGGTCGCCGCCCTGATCTTCCTCGCCGGCTGCGCCGACAACTCGTCGCCCTATGCATCGTGGAGCATGTACGAAGGCGACGCCGGCGCGGCGCACTTTTCTTCGCTCACGCAGATCGACCGATCGAACGTCAAGGATCTGGACGTCGCGTGGACCTACCCCGCCGGAGACAACGGTCCGTCGGGATTCAGTCCGCTCGTGGTCGACCGCATGATGTACGTCGTCGCCGATAGCGGCGCGCTCGTGGCGCTGGACGCCGGCACCGGCAAAGAGCTATGGGTCCATTCCTTCCCGCGGGCCGGGCGCGGCGTGCGCGACCGCGGCCTCCTGTACTGGGAGAGCGCCAACCGCTCGGACCGCCGGCTGTTTGTCCCCCGCGGCAACCTGCTCTACGCCATCAACGCCGAAAATGGCGAGGGCATCCCCTCATTTGGCCCGGACGGCGCGATCGACGTCCGGGAAGGCATCTCGCGCGACCCCGAAAAAATCCGCGCGACGCCCTCCTCCCCCGGCATCGTGTTCGAAAACCTCGTCATTCTCGGCTCCGGCCCCGGCGAAGGCTACGGTTCGGGCCCGGGCGACATCCGGGCGTGGGACACGCGGACGGGCAAGCTCGCCTGGGTCTTCCACACCATCCCCCATCCCGGCGAATACGGGTACGACACCTGGGAGAACCCCGAGTCCTGGAAAACCGCCGGCGGCGCCAACGTCTGGGGCGGCATGAGCGTCGACGTGGAACGCGGCATCCTGTACCTGCCGCTCGGCTCGGCCACGTACGACTTTTACGGCGCAGACCGCCTCGGCGCCAACTTGTTCGCCAACTCGCTCGTGGCGCTCAACGCCCGCACGGGCGAACGCATCTGGCATTACCAGACGGTCCATCACGACCTGTGGGACCTCGACCTGACGGCCGCGCCGGTGCTGTTGACGGTGACCCACGAGGGGAAGGAGACAGACATCGTCGTGGAAGCCGGCAAGACGGGGTACGTGTACGTCTTCGACCGGGTAACGGGCGAGCCGCTGTGGCCGATCGAGGAGCGGCCCGTCCCTCCATCCGACATGCCCGGCGAGGAAGCCTGGCCCACCCAGCCCTACCCGACCTGGCCCGAGCCGTTCGGCGTCCTCTCGTTTACCGAAGACGACGTCAACCCGTACATCCCCCAGGAAGAACAGGACAGCCTCCGGCGCTACGTGGCCAGCATGAACAACCTGGGGCTCTTCACGCCCCCGAGCACGACCCCCACGATGCAGATGCCGGGCAACAGCGGCGGCGCCAACTGGGGCACGACCGCGGCGGACCCCGAGAACGGCATCTTCTACATCCTCAACAAAAACTTCCCGACCGTCCTGACGCTGGAGCGTGAGATCCCCGGCGTCCCCGGGCCGGACGCCTTCCCGCCCGAGCGCGGCGCCTTTGTATACCGCCAGAACTGCCAGCTGTGCCATATGGCAAACCTGGAAGGCCAGCCTCCGCTCATCCCGTCGCTGGTGAATGTGATGGATCGGCTCAAGCCCGAGGAGGTGCGCCAGCAGGTGCGTGAGGGCAAGGGGACGATGCCGGCGTTCCGCGACCTCACCGATCAGGAGGTGAGCAGTCTGATCTCCTACCTCTCGTTCCCGGAATTCGCGCCGCCACCTCCGCCGCCGGCGACGTCTACGGGGCCCGAAGAAGGCCCGGTGCGTTATAAAACGGGCTACGGCTATTTCCTCGCCAGCATCGGGTATGCGATCAAGCCCCCGTGGGAGACCCTGACGGCCTACGACATGCATACGGGCAACAAGATATGGGAGCGGCCGGTCGGGGATGTGGAGGCGCTCGTCGAGCGCGGCATCACAAATACCGGCTCCGTCGGGATGCGGGGCGGGCCGTCCGTTACCGCCGGCGGGCTCCTGTTCGTGGCGACGGACAAGACCTTCCGGGCCCTCGACAAGGATACGGGCGAGGAGATCTGGACCCACCGGCTGCCCGGCCCCGTGCAGGGCATCCCGGCGATCTACGAAGTCGACGGCAGGCAGTTTGTCGTGATCGGCGCCGGGCCGGCGGGGGGCAGCATGCTGTCGGCGCTCACCGGCGCGCCGGCGAACCCCCTGCCCCGGAATTACTACGCGTTCGCGCTGACGGAGTGAAGCCCCACACCTGTCATGAGAACATACCACAACGCTCCTGCATCGATACGATGCAGGAGCGTTGTTTTGTACGGACAGTCTGAACGGATGCGCATCCATATGCGCACAAATGCAACCCGTTTATCGGGCATACTGGATGTGATAGAGGTTGTCTTTGTGCGCCAGCGCGTATTTCTGGGCTTCCATCAGCGCTTCAGGATGATCCTTCATCACCCGGGCGAGCAGCGACTCCCAGGCGGTGACAAACGCCGCATGATCTTTCGTGCTGATGTACCAGCCTATATTCCACTCATCTCCCCAGGCGTGCCGAAGATCACCCCATCCGTAGATGAGGCCTTCAGCCAGCATGGCATTTAACGCCGGCGCCATCGCCGTGTCGAACAGCTTGTCGATAGCCGGCACGTCGACCTCTTTGACCATCGCCAGATTGGACATCATGAAACGGGGTGGTGCTTCCCCAGCTGCGAGCGGACGACCGAACGCCTTTCTGACCAGGAACTGGTTATCCTTGTGGGCCTGGAGGTACTGCATCATTTCAGGCACGCCGTCAGGAAACCGCTCCATGATACGTTTGGAGAATTCAGCCCAGGCGCTCACGAACGATGCGTGATCCGCGGTCGTGAGGTACCAGTTCCAGTTCCACTCGTCCCCCCATTCATGCGTGAGAATGCCCCAACTCATGATGATCTGTTCCTCCACCATGGCATCGAGCACGGGACGCATGATGGAGTCGGCCAGTTGATTTAACCGGGGCACGTCCAGCCCCGCGACCTTGTTCTGATGGAACATCAAGAATCCCTGCGGCGCGGCAGCATCCTGAGCGAGGCTGACGGACGAGAGCGCGACGAGGAGGGTGCAGCAAGCAATCAATCGTTTCATGGTGTTGAGCGACAGGTTTATGAAACAGTAAGAAAGTTCGCACAAACACTTCTATCACAACATTGCAGCAATACAGAGCTCATCCAGCGATGTCGCATTCATCGATTTCAAAAAAACGCGCTGGAAAAACACATTAGAACAGCCAAAAAAGTGTGAGAGATTCGGCAACCCGTCTTGGATAGTCAACGGCACACGATACAGGCAGCAACATCGTTACATTACAGCCGGATGTTATCCGAAGGGATAGCCTGAATAAAAAAGCTCCCGAACCTGAGCGGCCCGGGAGCTTTTTTACGACATGATGAGGATTAGGACAGTAGCCTCCGCCCTTCACGGTCGGGATCGTTCATCACCGCGCTCTCGTCGTCGAGCACCATCACCTCGCCCTGCTCCGGTGTGAAGGCCGGCCACGCCGGCAACCCGCCGCCGTTGGGGTCGCCGGTGCGCATGAAATTCAGCAACGACGCCGACATCTTGTTCGACAGCATGCGCGGCCGTTTGCCGCCGCCGGTGTGCGTGAGCATCACGTCGGTGTTGGCGTACCAGAAGCAGATGTCGAGGCAGTGGAACGAGCGCATGCGGCCGTTGAACATCGGCGGCTGCCACCCGAACCAGGCGACGTAGACCGGCGCGTTCTGGCCGGACTTGGCCGTAGCTGTGTCGACGACGCCCTGGCGATTGCTGGAAACGAGGGTGACGATCTCGAACGGCGTGGCTTGCGGGAAGGCCCGGGCGTATCCGTCGTACACGGAACCCGCCTTATCCCCGAGTCCGCCGCGGAAGCCGGCGCGTTCTCGGAGCATGGCGATCGCCTCATCCTTCGACATCTTCTCCATAGCAGGGTTGACGCGGCTTGCCGCCCATTCGTGGAAGGTGCTGCAAATCAGCATGGGCACATCCGCCGACAGGCCGTTCGCGTCGCCGAAGAAGTTCGATTTCGGGATGTTGATCCCGTCGGCTACGGGGCCGAAGCCGGCGCGGAAGCCGGTCACGCCTTTCTCCTCGCCGTATTTCCGCGCGGCGCGGGAGGCCAGCAGGAGGTAGTCCTTCCACGGCATCTCCTGGAGCTTGTCGATCTCGGAGGCCTGCAGGCCGGCTTCTTTCAGGATGTAGGCGCCGATGCCGCGCGACGTCTCCTGATCCATGCCCTGGAGCGTGGAGCCACTGAGCGGGACGCCTTTGTGGAGCAACCCTTTCGCCGCCGGCATGCCCATCAGCGTGCACACCTTCGCGCCGCCGCCGGATTGCCCCATGATGGTGACGTTCCCGGGGTCGCCGCCGAAGTTCGCGATGTTGTCGCGCACCCATTCCAGCGCGGCGACCATATCCAGCGCCCCCACGTTGCCCGAGTGCGCGTATTTGCTGCCGCCGACGCCCGAGAGATCGGAGAACCCGATCGGGCCGAGGCGGTGGTTGATCGAGACGAAGACGATGTTGCCCGTGCGGCTCAGGTTCGCCCCGTCGTAGCCGTCCTGTTCGACGGCGTTGCCGTTCGTGTAGCCGCCGCCGTGGAGCCACACCATGACCGGGCGTTTGCCGCCGTCGTTGAGGGCCGGCGTCCAGACGTTGAGGCGGAGGCAGTCCTCGCTGACATCGTCGTAGTTCCAGTGGTCGGCATACGAGGCCCAGACGTTATCGTACCGGCCGTCCATGATTTGAGGAGCCGTATCGCCCCACCACACCGCCGGCAGGACGCCATCCCACGACGCCGGTTTTTGCGGCGGCATGAAGCGGTTGGCCCCGCCGGTGTCCGCGCCGTAGGGGATGCCCCGGAAGTGGTAGGTGTCGCGCAGGATGAAACCCTGCACTTTGCCGTATACCGTGTCGGTGATGGCGATGTCGTCGCCGATGTAGAGGATCTGCTCGTCGTCTTCTTCGGGGACGCGGGCGTCCCGTTCGCGGGCGCCGAGGGTCACCGGACCCAGGCCGAGGCCTGTGGTACCGGCGCCCAACACCTGCAGGAAATTGCGTCTACTGGATTGCATGATGGTCTCCTGGTGCGCGTGTGGTTGACAGGTTAGTTGATTTACGACTTTCCAACGACAATTGCGAGACGCGCGCCATAGCCTATGCCGAAGTATGGGGCAATGGGGGATAGCTCTGTCATCCTGAGCCGGCACGATGGAATCGGGCCGTGTCGAAGGACCTCCCGACCCATTCGCGACGCCCTGTATCGTCGTTGGCGCGTGTGATTCGGGAGGTCCCCCCGCGTTCGCGAGAGCGGGCTTTCGACACGCCAGTCGCGAGCGACCGGCGGCTCAGGATGACTGGGTGCGCGGGTGAACGCAAACGCTCAACAGACGCCTCAAAACATCCCCTTGAGATGATCCGACAGCCGGAGTGTCATCGCGAGGAGGGTCAGCGTCGGGTTGGCGGCGCCGGCGGTGGGGAAGACGGCGGAGCCGGCGACGTGCAGGTTATCGATTCCGTGCACGGCGCAGTGTAGGTCGACCACCCCCTGTTTCGGATCGGGATCCATGCGGGTGGTGCCCATATGGTGCCAGCCGGCGCCGAGATTGGCCGGCCACATCGGTTCGTCGGTCAGCAGCCAGTCGCTGAGCTGCATGCGGCCGATGCCGGCCTTGCCGATTTCGGCGGCGAACGTCTCGTGCAGCTGGCGGATCGAGCGTTTTTCCAGGTCGCCGATTCGCCAGTCCAGCTTCACCCGGGGCATCCCGAGGGCATCCCGCTGGTCGCCGAGCATGATCCGCGAGTCCGGGTTGGGCGCCTGCTCCATGCGGACCTGCATTACATACTCCGTCCGCGGCGCTTCCTCCACCGCCGGCGCGTTGGCCTGGTTCTGTACACGCGACAGGCGCGACTGACGGTCGCGGACGTTCTGGACGGCATCCGCCGAAAACCCGGTGACGCCGCCGGCGGCGTTCGGGGCGGCCTGCGCCCGGACCGCCGAGGTCCCGTTGAGGATCCGGAGTTCGCGTTGTTTTTCGGCCGTGATGGCCATCTCGGCGAAGTGCTTCGATACGCCGAACTGCGTGAGATACAGTTTCATCGGCAGCGGCTGCGTCAGGACCATCCGTGCCGAGATCACCTCCAGGTGCTCCATGAAGTAGCGCCCGACCCGATCCGCGTCGTTCCCGAGGCCGCGCGGCGCCTGCCGGTTCGAGGCGAGCAGCAGCCGCGCGTTCTGGATCGCCCCGCCGGCGAGCACGAAATGCCGGGCGCGCACGCGGTGCGTCTTACCCTCGTGGGAGCGGATTTCCACCTCCTGCACCTGCGACACGTTCTCATTCGCCCGGATGTCGGACACATTCGCGTACGTGAGCAGATGGATGTTCTTCGACCCCACGACGGCGTCGCGGTACACGGTGCCGAAGCGCGTGGGCGGGCTCAGTTGCCACATCTTGGCCCAGACGACGGAGCGGTCGAGCGGCAACTCGACCAGCCCGGGGTCTTCCGCCAGGTACGCCGGCGTGTCGAAGGTCCGCTTGCCAACCTCGACGTAGGCGCAGGCGCGGGCGTAGTAGGGGTCGAGTTCGGCGCGCTTGATGGGCCACCCGCTGTTCGGCACCCAGTCGCGCGGCTCGAAATCCTGCGGATCATAGACCGACGACCAGCCGCCCCAGTGCCCCGTCGTCCCGCCGAAATAATGCAGCCGGGACGATTGGAGCGGGAAATACGGCTGCCCGACGCTCTCGCCGGTGTAGAGGTCTTGCATGGCGTACTCGACATCGAATCCGCCGCCTTCGAGCAGGATGACGCGCTGCGGCGCGCCTTCCCATTCCAGGGCCATGCTGATGCCGGCGGCGCCGGCGCCGATGATGCAGAGATCGCCTTCGATCAGGCTGCCGTTTTCGAGGGTGCGCGCGTCGGTGTGCATGGATTTCGGGGCAGGTTGAAACGATCGGATACGATATCCTGCCGGCGAAATGGGGTACGCCGGCACCCCCAAAGTACTTCGGATGCGCATCAGATGCCACGCCCGCCCACAGCGAGAACACGGCCCGGTTATGCCGGCGCGACCAGTGCCCGCACGATCTCCTCAAACGCCGGTACGGCGCCGTTGTCGGTGTTCGCCACCAAGATCAGCGAAGTCCGCGAGGCCGGTATGTACACCCAGATCGCGTTGAAACCCGGCATGCCACCGCTGTGCCACACGACCGGCTCACCGAACATATCCGTCAGGTTAAACCCGAGTCCGTACCCGCTTCGCTGCATGTATCCCGGCATCGAGGCCGGCGGCGATCCGGGCGGGGTGTACATCGCGTCGTAGACGGGCCGGCCGTCTCGCACGTGCGCATAGGCTGTCATCTCGTCCAGCAGCGAATCGGCCACCAGTTCGCCATCGAACAGGGCGCGCGACCAGACGAGCATGTCGCGTACGGAGGATTCCAGCCCACCTGCAGCCCCGAGCTGCGCCGCCGGGAAATCGACGGCCTGGAAAGAGGATGTGGCCAGCGAATCGCCGGCATCGACGCGTGCATGCCCCCGGGCCCGGGGCACCGCAGCCTCCTCGCCCCATAGGCCGGTTTCTCGCATCCCGAGCGGCTCGAACACCTGCTCATCCAGATACATGAAGACCGGTTTCCCGGTCACGGCCTCGACGATCTCGCCCAGCAACACGTAGTTGCTGCTGGCATACGCGAACTGCGTCCCCGGTTCGACCAGATACACGGTGTTCATCCGCGCCAGATAGCGGTGGGGCTCGGGTTCACGCGCCCAGGTGTCGGGGGTCCCTTCGGGCAGGCCGCCCATCCACCAGTCGGCGATGCCGGAGGTGTGCGCGAGCAGGTCGCGGACCGTCACCTCGCCGGCGCGAGGGAAGTCAGGGAAGAAGCGTTCGATGGGGTCGTCGAACCGGAGCAGGTCGGCTTCCACGAGCCGCGCGATCGCCATCGCGGTAAAGGGTTTGGTTACGGAGGCGATGCCGAAACGCGTTTCGGGGCGGACGGGCGCTTCAGCTTCCACATCGGCCACGCCGTAGGTTTTCACGAACGGGACGTCGTCGCCGATCTGAACCGCCACGGCCACGCCGGCCGTATGGCCGTTCAGGACCAGGTCCTGGACCAGCCGATCAACGGTTTTAATGGGGCCTTCCCCGCGATGGTCCGACTCGGAATGGGCAGGCGTGGTCGCGTCCCGGCAACCGGTGAGGCCGACGAGCAGCAGGAGCGCCGCGATGCGATAGGAGGTCATAACAGGTGCCCGAATTTTTTCATGCTAGAAAACTAGCACTACGCCACCCTATCGGGCAGGTTTCACTCGTCGCCGAAGGCAAAATCCCAGCGTTCCTTCGGGTCGTCGAACTGGACTTCGGTCGGGTCGAAATGCGCCGGATCGAAATCCTCACCGAGCCATTCGCGCGTCGAGGCGTGGTCTTCGTGTTTCGGGTCGGCGAGGACGGAGAGCATGTCCTGATAGCCCCAGACGCCGCCGCTGTCCTCGATGGGGCAGGCGCGTTCGCCGGCGACACAGGCGGGATAGTCGAGGCCTTCCTCGCGGTCCTTGACGAGTTCGAACTTGAGTTCGTGCACCCAGCCGTCGCCGAAGTCGTATTCGTAGGCCACGATGGCGCCCGGTTTCATCCAGTCGGACACGCGGGTTTCCCATCCGGGCGTGACGTTTTCGCCCCCCATGTCGTCCTCGACGGGGATTCCGATCTCGGTGACGACGCCGGTGGAGGGATGCGGTACGCGGAAGGCGTGGAGGTGATAGTCCTCCCACCCCATCGCGTCCTGTATGGCGACGTGGAGGTCCCAGAACGTATAGGTGGGGGGAACGAGGATACGCCGCCAGATGGCTGGCTTGACCCCTTGCAGGGTGATCTTGAATTGAAAGACGCGATCGAGCGAAATCGAGTCGGGCATGGACGGTCGCGGAGCTGTGGACGGATCTGTGGAAGCATACAGCATGCAACCGGCTGGTGCAACCGTCGCCGGGCGAAAAAGAAACCCGAAGGGTCTCGAAGACCCTTCGGGTTTGCGTCCTGAGCGATAGATACCTCCGTACGAAAATAACGATGCCGATCGCGGACCCGCATCGACGAGATCGGCTGTAGGGCTATGGAGGCCGGCGTACAGGTGCGACTCATGGCCGGGTGTCGTATCGTGCGGTGTTTCTCCAGCCAGCGAATTGCATGACCGACCACCCCGCACCGGCTTCGTTCTCCGAAGCGTTGCTACCCATCCTCGGCCTGCTGGGCCTGATCGTGTACGGACTGATGCTCCGGCCCGCCCTGTTCGGCCAGCCGCCGATGCCGCTCGAAGTCCTCTTCATCCTCGCCGCCAGCCTGGCCACGGTCGCGCAATTCGTGCAGGGCCACACCTGGGAGGCCATCCAGACGTCCATCGTCAACAAGCTCGCCAGCGCGCTGCCGGCGTTTTTCATCCTGTTCGCCATCGGCCTCATCATCGGGAGCTGGATCGTCAGCGGCACGATCCCGATGCTGGTCTACTACGGCATCCGGATCATCAACCCCACCTACCTCTACGTGCTCGCCTTCGTGGTGCCGGCGATCTTCTCGACCCTCACCGGCACGTCGTGGGGCTCGGCCGGCACGATCGGCGTCGTGCTCATCGGGATATCGGGTGCGGTGGGTGGGCACATGGGCATCACGGCCGGCGCCGTCATCGGGGGGTCGTATTTCGGCGACAAGCTCTCGCCCCTCTCGGACACCACCAACCTCGCGGCGCTGGCGGCGGACGTCGACCTGTTCATGCACGTCCGCTCGATGCTGTACACGACGGTCCCCTCGGCCGTGCTCGCCGCCCTCATTTTTACCGCGATGGGGTTTGTCTATCCCCCGCACGCGTCGGCGGCGGACCTGAGCGCCATCGAACCCTTCCTCGCCGAAATCCGGTCCCTCTTCGCGTTCAATCCGCTGCTGCTGCTCCCGCCGGCCATCGTGCTCTACGGTTCGCTCAAAAAGAAGCCGACCATCCCCACGATCCTCTCGTCCGTCCTGACCGCCGCCCTCCTCGCACTGCTCTTCCAGCGCTACACGGCGACCGACGTCATCCAGACGCTGTACAAGGGGTTCCACACCGACATGGCCGTGTGGGCGCCGGCGGTTTCCGAGCGGGTGCAGATTCTGATGAACCGGGGGGGCCTTTACGCGCTCAACGAATCGATCACGGTCGCCTTCATGGTCTTCATCTACATCGGCGTGATCGACAACATCCAGGCCATGCCCATCGTCGTCGGCCGGCTGTTCCGGTTCGCGCGGTCGCGCCCGAGCGTCATCCTCGCCTCCCTGGCCGCCACCGCCGTCACCAACGCGATGACGTCCAATCAGTACGCAACCAGCTTCGTCGTGGGCGATGCGTTCAAATCGAAGTACGATGCGCTACGGATTCCCCGGCAGGTCCTCTCCCGCTCACTGGAAGACGCCGGCACCATGATCGAAAGCATCATCCCCTGGACGACCACGGCCGTCTTCATGGTCGGCGCGCTCGGCGTACCCTATGCCGACTACTGGCACTGGCAGCTCCTCACCCTTATCAACCTCGTCGTGGCGCCGGCCCTCGCGATCCTGGGTATCGGGTGTTTTTACGAGGATGAATAAATAACTGCTTTGGCACACGCCGGCGCTCCGGTGATCAGATGCGGGATACGCGATATGCAGCGGAATGAGCACATCCAGCATCGAGCATCCCGCATCTGACGGAGCGGCTCTTATTGCCCTGTCGGCTTGCCCCAGAATACGAACGTCCCGCGGGTGCCGGAGGTCAGGATGTCGATGGCGCCGTCGCCATTGATGTCCTTCGCCTTGGCCTCGGATCCGACGCCCGATTTATTGTGGACGAGGTGCGGGATGAAGGCGACGCCGCCGGGCGCGTCGGGCCGGCGGACGGTCTGGTACCAGTAGATCACCGCTTCGCCGTCGGGATCGGGGTCGACCATCGTGTCGAGGTGCGCCCAGTGCCGTTTGCCGATGATGAAATCCATGATGCCGTCGCGGTCGACGTCCGCCAGGATGGCGCCGGCATGGGGTTCGGAGAACGTGACGCCGCCGGCGTTTTCCGTCGAGAAGTCGCCCATGATATGGTGCTTCTCGAAGGAGATCTTTCCGCTGGCGTCGCGTTGCTGTTCGTACCAGGCGAGGCCCCAGGCGTGCGCGCTGAGGCTGGAGACGACGTCGTTCAGCCCGTCCCCGTTGAAGTCGTACACCGAGATGGCGCCGCCGCCGCCGATGAACGTGGCGGATTCACCGAACAGCTGCTGGTGGTACACCCAGTTGCCTTTGGCCGCGTCCTTCGCCGGCTGTTCCCACCACCCGGTGGCCTGGAGGATATCCACGCGCCCGTCACCGTTGATGTCGCCGGCGCCCACGCCGTGGATGCTGCACCCGTTGAACTCGAACACGGGCGCAGACACCTTCGTCAGCTTCCAGGGTCCGGTGGGATTTGCGGGATCCACCTTGCCATAAGAGACGCGGCTTTCCCGGTCGACGTACACGAGTTCTTCCTCGCCGTCGCTGTCCACATCCGCCTGGATGGCGATCTCGCTGCAGACGTCGGGGATGACGAGCACCCGCTCCCAGCGCCGGCTTTCGCCTTTCGGGTTGATGAAGAGCGCGAGCGGCCGCATCTCGGACACGATGATATCCGGCCAGCCGTCACCGGTCCAGTCCTTCGCGAAAGCGAGCATGTGCGGCGTGTATTCGACGCCGGGGTTGTAGGTGCGGGACGGGAAATACTCGCGGCGACGGCGGAAGTCCGGGCCGAGGTAATAATAGGGGCCGGCGACGAGGTCGTTGACGCCGTCGCGGTCGATGTCCGCCGCGTCGACGCCCCAGGAATAGTGGAAGTCGGCCACATGCTGCATGGCGAAGCGGTCCGACAGGTGCTCGGACTCGACGGTGTACTGGATCCAGTCCTTCACCGCCACATCGGTAAACGCGACGCTGCCCGAACCGACATACAGCGCGATCGGACCATACGCCTGCGGCATCGTTTCGCGGGGCGCGAAGATGCCGGCGGCGGCGGATTCGGGCGTCTGTGGCACCGCAGTGCCGCCGGGGATCGAACGGCGGACGCCGTTCAGGTGATTCTGGATCTCGTTGGCCCGGATAAAGATCTCGATGGTGTTCCACGCATCCCGCTGCAGCGGGCTCGGCGCGGTGCGGACACCGTTATCGCCGTCGTTGGCCTCGCGCGCCAGTTCGCGCGACGTGATCTTGCCGTTCCGGTCGAGCATCACGCGATAGGGCCCTACGTCGTCGTCCTTCAGCGAGATCAGGATGCCTTTCATGCCGTCGCCGGATTTTTCGAGGCGGAGCAGCACGCCGGCGTCGCAGGCGCCGGTGCATCGAAAGCGAGTGAACACCGCGACATCCTCATAGGACCGGTCGAACACCAGCGCGCCGCCGCCCGAGCGGGCCGTCCCGGTGATGGTGCCTTTCTCCGCTTTCCATTCCGCCCCACCGAGTGGACGCCACGCGGAGAGTTGCGAACCGTCGAAGAGATAGTCCGGCACAAAATCGGGGGCGGGGCTCTGCTGCGCGCGCGCCGGCAACCCGATTAACGAAGCGATAACAAGTATCCAGTTCAAACGGTAGCGCATAAGATGCCTCGCAGAGGGTTGATCGTGTGGTTGAAAGGGATGGAGGGTCAGGGCAGTGCGAAGGCCATGTACCCCGGCTCGATCACGGCGCCGGGGGGCATTCGGGCGGCAGGCACCGCGTTCACCGCCACCACGACATACTGCTTGCCATCCACCTGGTAAACGGAAGGGATGCCCTGGCCGATGCCCGGCAGGGAATGGGACCAGCGTAGGGCCCCGGTATCCTTATCGAATGCGTAGATCTTTTCGGCGGCGGACTGGAAGATCAAGCCGCCGGCCGTGACGGCGGGGCCTCCGCGCACGCGCATGCCGGCGCCGGTGCCCGTGATGCCTTGCTCGGCCAGCCACCATACCTCACCGACGGGCACCTGCCATTTGATGACGCCTTCGTTCATGTCGTAGGCGGTGAGCCGTAGCCAGGGCGGCTTGATCGCCTGCACGCCTTGCGAATCCACGATGTGGATCCATCCGCTCTGGTAGCGTTCGGGCAGGTCGTCTTCCGCCCGGGCATTCGCGCCGGGGGTCAGGGCGAGGTCGGGGTTGGAGAGGTACGAAAACAGCGCGGTCATCTCGGCCTCGGTAAGCTGGGGCCAGGCCGGCATCTGGTTTCGGCCGCCCCGAATCACCGCGTTGAGGTCCACATGCGACAGCCGCTCGGTGACGCCGCGCAGCGACGGGATGCCGCCGGCGGGCTGGCCCTCCAGATCGGGGCGATGGCAGATCTGGCAGTACGCCTGATAGACGGCCTGGCCGCGGTCCACGATGGTGCCGCCGGTGCCGATCGCGGCGGCGGTGACGGCCTCCAGCTCGAGGACGGAAGGCAGGTTGTCGCCGAGGACGTAGAAGGTCCCGTCCCGGGGGTCGCCGGCGGTCGAGCCCCAGTTCGCCCCGCCCCGGTTTCCCGGGATCTGGAGCGTGGGCCGGGTGCCGGGCGGCGTATACATGCCGGTCACCACCATCGACCGCAGCAGGTGCTGAATGGAGTCGCGGTCGGCGAGGGACAGGTACGGATTAAGATCCTCCTCGGTGTTCCATTCGAGCGGCACGAAGGGCGCCGGCTTCGCGGGAAACGGCTGCGTCGGCCAGGCCTGCTCGCCCGGCATCGGCGAGGCCGGCACAGGGCGCTCCTCGATCGGCCAGAGCGGTTCGCCCGTCTCGCGGTTGAAGGCGAACACCATCCCCGTTTTGGTCGCCTGCGCCACGATGTCGAGCGGCTTTCCGTCGCGCTGGATGGTCAGCAAGACCGGCGAAGCGGCCAGGTCGTAGTCCCACAGGTCGTGATGGGTGGTCTGAAAGTGCCAGATACGCTCGCCGGTGCGCGCATCCAGCGCGACGAGGGAGTTGGCGAAGAGGTTCTGCCCGGGGCGGTCGACGCCGTAAAAGTCGTAGTTGGCGGAGCCCAGCGGCACGTACACGATCCCCCGCTCCACATCCACGCTCATGCCGCCCCAGGCGTTGGCGCCACCCCCCTTTTCGGGCCGGCCGGCGGGCCAGGTGTCGTACCCGAATTCGCCGGGTTGCGGCAGGGTATGGAAGATCCACTGCTGTTTGCCGGTCCGCACGTCGAACGCGCGGATATGCCCCGGGCCGGCGCGGTAGCCCTCGCCGGGCGACGACCCGAGAATGACGAGGTCCTCGAACACGACGCCGGGCGACGACGAGGTGGCGCGGGCCATCGTTTCCGGGGGGATGCCCAGGCCGTACCGAAGATCGACCACCCCATGCTCGCCGAACGACTCGATGGGCTCGCCCGTGAGGGCGTCGAGCGCCACCAGGTTGTAGCTGCCCCGAAAATGGAGGAGGCGGCGATCCGAGCGGTCCTCGTTTTCCCAGTACATGAAGGCGCGCCCGGTCATGCGGCCGGCCGGCGTGCTCGGGTGGAACCACACGCGGCGACCGGTGCCGGCGTGCAGCGCCATGACCGACCCGCTGTCTCCCACGGCGTACAACAACGAGTCGACGACGATCGGATTGTGGATCACCGCGCCGGGCGTCGGATGCATCCAGGCCACCTGCAACCGATCCACGTTCGATCGGTCGATCTGGTCGAGCGCCGAGAAGCTGGTCGCGCCCGGCTCCGCCTCGAAGCGGGACCAGCTATAGAACCGCCGATCGAGCCCCTGATCCTCCGACGCGCAGGACGCCAGCACCAGGGGCGAGATCAACAGCAAGCCGCATACAATCCATCGAAGGTCGGTCATGTGCCGGCAATGTGCCGCAAAGGATATGGATGTCACGAAACGTTCCACTCAGTCAGTTTCCGGAAGCGAATACACGATGTAGGCGGGTTTGCGCGGGCGTGTGGGCTCCGGCTGGCCGAATCCGCCCGCCGTGGCGATGGCCACGACATACTGCCGGCCGTTGACTTCGTAGACCGTCGGGATCCCTTCGCCGATGCCCGGCAGCTCGGAGCGCCAGAGCACCTCGCCGGTCGCGCTGTCGTAGGCCCAGAAGGTCTCGCCGGCCATCTGGAAGATGAGCCCGCCGGCGGTGATCGCCGGCCCGCCGCGCAGCCAGTTGGCCGCGCCGGTGTTCGTGATGCCTTTCTCCGCCAGGTGCGGCACCTCGCCGATCGGCGCCTGCCATTTGATGGCGCCGGTGTTCATGTCGTAGGCCGTCATCCGGAACCACGGCGGCTTGATGACCGGCACCCCCTTGCTGTCGAGGATGTGGTTCCAGCCGCTCTGGTAGCGGACGGGCCCCTCGGGCCGGCCCGTCGTCAGCGCCTCGCCGGCGGTCAACGCCAGGTCGGGGTTGGCGAGGAAGGACTGGAGCGCATCGAATTCGCCGTCGCTCAGATTCGGAAAGCCCGGCATCAGCCCGCGGCCGCCCTTGATCTGCTGCTTCAGGATGTCGTGGCTGAGGCGGTCGGTCACGCCGACCAGCGACGGGATCCCGCTCAGGGGCTGCCCCTGCAGGTTCGGGCGGTGGCAGATCTGGCAGTTCGCCTGGTAGATGGCCTGCCCCTGGTCGAAGATGGACTCGCCCGTGCCGACGGCGCCGGCGGTGATGGGCTCCAGCATCAGCACCGACGGCATGTTGTAGCTCAGCACGTAAAAGGTGCCGTCGCGCGGGTCGCCGGACGTCGAGGCGAAATTGGCGCCCCCGCGATTTCCCGGCACCTGCAGCGTCGGCCGGGTGTCGGGCGGCGTGTACATGCCCTTGTAGACCATCGAGCGCACGAACGCCTCCAGCGAATCCCGGTCGCGGGCGTCCATGTGCGGGTTGAAGTCCTCGACCGACAGGGTCAGGGGGATGAACGGTTCGGGTTTCGTGGGGATGGGCTGGGTCGGCCAGGCCTGCTCTCCCGGCATGTCCGATCCCGGCACCGGCGTCTCCTCGATCGGCCAGAGCGGCTCGCCCGTCACGCGATCGAAGGCGAACACCATCCCGGTCTTGGTGGCCTGGACGACGATGTCCAGCGGCCGGCCGTCGCGCTGCACCGTCAACAGGACGGGCGTGGCGGTCAGGTCGTAGTCCCAGAGGTCGTGATGCACCGTCTGGAAGTGCCAGAGGCGCTCGCCGGTCCGCGCGTTGAGCGCCACCAGCGAATTGGCGAAGAGGTTTTGCCCGTGGCGATCGACGCCGTAGAAGTCGTACGTCGCGGAGCCGAGCGGCACGTAGGCGATGCCGCGTTCGACATCCACGCTGATGCCGCCCCACGCGTTGGCGCCCCCGCCCTCGTCCGACCGCCCTTCCGGCCAGGTTTCGTACCCGAATTCGCCGGGTTTGGGCAGCGTATGGAAGATCCATTCCTGACGCCCGGTGCGGACGTTGAACGCGCGGATGTGCCCGGGGCCGGCGGCATACCCTTCGCCGGGCGACGAGCCGAGGATGATGAGGTCTTCAAAGATGGCGCCCGGGCTCGGCGACGATCCGCGCTGGACGCGCAACGGGTCGATGTCGAGCCCCTGCCGGAGGTCGACCATGCCGCTGTCGCCAAACGAAACGATCAGCTCTCCGGTCAGCGCGTCGATGGCCGTCAGCGTGTTCGTGTTGGCATACATCAGCAGCCGGCGGTCGCTGCGGTCCTCGCTTTCCCAGTACGTGATGCCATGCTCGAAGTAGCCCCTCGGCAGGCCGAGCAGCGTCACGGTATTCGGGCTTCGGTGCGACCAGATGCGCCGGCCGGTAGCGGCATCGAGGGCCTCCACCGCGTTCGAGTCCCCGAAGACGTACATCATCGAATCGACGACGATCGGGTTGATCGAAGCCGCCCCGGGGGTCTCGTACGTCCAGGCGACGGTCAGCCGGTTGACATTGGTGCGATCGATCTGGTCGAGCGCGGAGAAATGCGTGGCGCCGGGCTCCGACTCGTAGCGACGCCACTCGTAAAAACGCGGGTCGAGTTCGGTGGTAGACGGCGAACAGGCCGCGGCCAGCATCGCCAGCGCGGCCAGTCCGGCCAGGGGTAGTTTGGTCGTGGACATCATACAGGATGAGCGGGGTATAAAACGAGGGCCGGCAACCGACATGGGCCGCCCCCGGAATCAGGCCTTTCTTGAAAATCGCTCGGGTGGCCCCGGGGCATTCAGGGAACCTTCAACACCGCGTCGAACCCTGAATTCGGGTCGGGATACACGCGGTCTGCCGGCTTTTCCAGATAGAACCTAGCGTTTGCTGATAAAGACATTCGTTCCCCGGCGCGTCGCGGTCAGCACGTCCGGCAGCCCGTCGTTGTTGAGGTCGGCCGTGACCATGTCGGTCCCGACGCCCGAGTTGTTGTTGATCAGCTCGGGCACGAAGCGGGCCTGGCCGTTCTCGCGCACGAGGCGGAACCAGTAGACCACGGGTGCGCCGAAGGCATCCGGGTCGGTCGGGTTTTCGCCGAAATGCGCCCACCAGCGTTTGCCGGTGACGATATCCTGCAGCCCGTCGCCGTCGATGTCGGCCACGGCGAGGGCATGGAGCGCGGCGAAGACGACGCCGTTGTTCGGATGGGCGAAGTCATCCATGATCATGTGTTGCGTGAACGAGATCGTGCCGGCCGCGTCGCGTTTCTGCTCGAACCAGGCCAGGCCGAAGCCATGGCCTTCGAGGCTGGTCACGATATCGTTCAGCCCGTCGCCGTTGACATCGTAGGCGTAGGCGCGGGCGCCGCCGCCGCCGCCCTGCTGGGATCCCCAGCGGCCAAACGTCTCGGGATGGTACGTCCACGGCTGCCCGTTCGGCGTCGCCGGCTGCTGCCACCACCCGTAGGCCTGGATGATGTCCTTGCGCCCGTCGCCATCCACGTCGCCGGTGCCCAGTCCGTGCGCATACATCGCGCCCCACGGTCCCTTCTCGGTGACGGGGTGGAAGGTCCACATCTTCGTCGGGTCCGGACCCGGCTCGGCGTACCCGATGAAGCCGCCATCGGTGTAGACATACTCCAGCTGGCCGTCGCCGTCGATGTCATCCGCGAAGGCGACCTCGTTGTCCACCGACGGGATCACCATGTATTTTTCCCAGCGGTGCACGTCGCCCTTGCCGGGATTCACATAGAGAAAACCCGGACGTCCCGGCTCGCCGGTGTACAGGATGTCCGGATACCCGTCGCCGGTGAAGTCGCCGGCGGAGGCGAGGAGCGGATCGGGGTACGAGGTGGGCGAATAGGTTTTGGGGACGAACAGTTCGTGCCGCGTCGTGAATTCGGGCCCCATGAAGATGTTCGGCCCGGCGATGACGTCCATGTTGCCGTCCAGATTCACGTCGGCCGCGGTGATGGCTTCGCTGTAGAACATCGCGTCGAGCTGCTGCTTCCGGAAGCGCGGCGACGTCACCTCGACCGGCTGGGCGTTCTTGACGTCCATCGGCTTGACACCGACGCCGCGGAACCGGATCTCGGTGCCGGGAGGGCCGGAAACGAAGAGGCCCACCTGCCCGTGGGCGGTGCGGGCGGCGGCGGTCACGCCGGCTTCCATGGTGCCGGCGCCGTTGAGCAGGCCCCGCAGCGACGTGCCCACCGAATGGATCTCGGCGCGGTTCCAGGAATTGTCGAGCTTGAGCGGCTCGATCCCCTGCCGGCCTCCGAGCTGGCCCGGGTACAACAGGCCCAGGCCCGGATACTCCGCCCGGAAGTCGAGCATGCTCATGGGGTACGGACTCGGACTCGGCTCGATGCCCGACCGCTCGACGAGCTTTCCGCTCGGATCGAGCACGATCTGATGTCCCCCCACCTTCCCCTCGCCGAACGAATAGAGCACCGCGCTGGTGCGATCGCCCTCGGTTTGCGCATGGATCACGATGCCCGGCTCGCAACCGGGGCCGCACCGAAAGGATGCCGCCACGGCGAGATCCTGGCTCGACCCATCCAGCAGGAGCAGCGCGCTGCCGCCGGGCCCGACCAGGCCGATATATTCGCCGTCCTGCACGCGCCACCGCCCGCTCTGCTGGCGGGTGCCGTTGAGGCTCGTGGCGTCGAACACCCGGGACGGCATAAACGTCTGGACATACGTCGCATCGAGGGTCGGGGCGAGCGCCGCGGAGGCCGAGGGCGGCTCGGCCGCCTGTTGGGACAACAGCATCGAGATCGGAATCGTCGCCTCTTTCTCCTTGTCCTGCGCCCAGCCCCCCCGCGGGAACAGGAGCGCGATCAGCGCAACGACAAAACCACGGAAGAACATCGATTTCATGGCAAAAGCCTGTGACTGGTTGAATACGGGATAATCACACCGCGCGCCGCGCCGGCTACTTACCCCAGAAGATGAACGTGCCGCGCGTCCCCGACGCCACGACGTCGAGCACACCGTCGCCATCGATGTCCAGCACCTTGACCTCGGAACCGACGCCCGACTTGTTATGGATCAGATGCGGCACGAATTCGACGCCTCCCGGGGCTCCCGGGCTTCGGACGGTCTGGTACCAGTAAATGACGCCCTCCCCATCGGGGTCGGGATCGGTATAGGCATCCAGGTGCGACCAGTGCCGTTTTCCGGTCACAAAATCCATGATGCCGTCCCCGTTGATGTCCGCCAGCGTGGCGCCGGAATGGACCTGGGAGAAGGTGACGCCGCCGGCGTTTTTCGTCGAGAAGTCGCCCATGATCAGGTGCTCGTCGAACGAGATCTTGCCGGCCGGGTCGCGTTTCTGCTTGTACCACGCCAGGCCCCAGCCGTGCGCGCTGAGGCTGGTCACGACATCGTTCAGGCCGTCGCCGTCGAAGTCGTACACCGAGATCTCGGCGCCGCCCGGGTGCTGCGGCGAACGGGTGTAGCGGCCAAACTGATCGTCGTGGTAGATCCACATGCCTTTGTCGGGGCCGGCGGCAGGCTGCTCCCACCATCCCCGGGCCTGCAGGATATCGATCCGGCCGTCGCCGTTGACGTCGCCCGTGCCCACGCCGTGCGTGTTGCAGCCGGCGACGACGGGTTCTGAAATCTTGTGCACCTTCCACGCGCCGTTGAGATTGGCCGGATCGGGCTCGCCGTAGGCCACGCGGCCGTCATCCGCCACATAGACGATCTCCGGCTTCCCGTCGGCGTCCACATCCGCGCGCACGGCCGTTTCGCTACAGACATCCGGCAGCGCCTCGATCCGGTCCCAAAAGCGCCGCTCGCCCCTGGGGTTGACGTACAGCACCAGCGGCCGGCGTTCGGTGACGAGGGCATCGACCCATCCGTCGCCGTTCCAGTCGTTCGCGAACGTAAGCATGTCGTTGATGTACTCGAGCCCGGGGTTGAATACGCGGGCCTCGTAGTACTCGTGCCGCTCGGTGAATTCGGGGCCGAGGTAATAAAACGGTCCGGAGATGAGGTCGTTGATGCCGTCCTGGTTGACGTCCGCGATATCCGCCCCCCATCCGAAATAGAATTCGTTGAGCTGCTGTGCCCGGAACTGGTTGGAGGTCTTCTCCGGCTCGACGTTGAGGACGTGCAGATCCTTCACCGACACATCCTCGAACTCCACCGTCCCCGAGCCCACATACAGCGCGATCGGGCCATACCCGTGGACGCGCGTCACCGGGATGATCACGGCGCCCCCGAACTCCGGCGCCGGCGTATCGGGGAATTCCTGCGCGATGCCGCCGGCAATGGCGTTGCGGACGTTGTTGAGGTGGTTGTAGATGAGGTTGCCGTCGACGATGACTTCGAGGGTATTCCAGGCGTCGGGCTGGACGGGTACCGGGGCCGTCAACGCGGCGGTGGCCGCGTCGAGCACGGGGCTCGATGGCATCGGCGGCTGTTGCCCTCCACCCCCGCCGCCGCCCTGCCGGCGCGCGGACTGCTTCGAAACGATCTTCCCGTTCGCATCGAGGGTGACGCGGTAGGGCGCGATCGTTCCTTTTTCAATCGCCACAAAAACGCCTTTCATGCCGGTCGGCGTCTTTTCGGCGCGCAGGAGCACGCCGGCGTCGCAGGCGCCTTTGCATTTGAAACGGGTGAAAAACGCGGCGTTCTGGTACGACGCATCCAGCATGAGCCATCCGCCATTCCTGCCGGCCGTGCCCGTGATGGCCCCGAACTCCGCCTTCCACTCCGCTCCGCCGATCGGACGCCAGCCGTTCAGCTGCGAGTCGTGAAAGATGTAGTCGGGGATAAAGTCGGGCGCGGGGCTTTGCTGCGCCGACGCCGGCAGGGCTGCGAGCACACACAGGGCGCCAGCGAGCCGGACCATGAACGTAGTGGACATGTCTGATCTCCTAGGGATGGTACAAAAAGGCAGATCCGGAGCGAGGGGCATGAACAGCCCGGCAAACCTATTCCGGAAGTGCGAAGGCGATGTAGGCGGGCGTTCGCGGCCTGACGGCCGGCGGGGACCCCTGGCCGCCGCGCGACACCGCCACGACGACGAACTGGCGGCCCTCGGCCTCATA
Source organism: Rhodothermales bacterium (assembly GCA_041391505.1). NCBI lineage: Bacteria > Pseudomonadati > Rhodothermota > Rhodothermia > Rhodothermales > Rhodothermales bacterium. The sequence goes on along the minus strand of JAWKNW010000004.1, from coordinate 309,076 downwards.
AATGGTGGGGATGCCCTCGCCGATGCCCGGCAACGGCGTGGACCAGAGCAGGGCGCCTGTTTCACGATCGTGCGCCCACAGCTTCTCGCCGGCGGAGACAAAGATCAGTTCGCCAGCCGTGACGGACGGGCCGCCGCGGACCCAGGTGGAGGTGCCCGTATTTTCGATGCCCTCCGCCACCAGATGATCCACCTCGCCGATCGGCACCTGCCACGCGATGTCGCCCGTCTCCATGTCGTACGCCGTCAAACGGAACCAGGGCGGCTTGATGGCCGGCTCGCCCCGGCTGTCGAGAATATGGTTCCAGCCGCTCTGGTACCGCTGCGGTCCTTCCGGCCGGCCGGTCAATCCGCCGTCGGTCGCCTGCTGCTGGCCGGTCGTCAGCGCCAGCTCCGGGTTGGCCAGATACGCCACCAGGGCGTCGTACTGCGCGGGGGTGATCTGCGGGAAACCCGGCATGAGGCCGCGGCCGACCGTGATCTGCTGCCGGATGTCGTCGTGGCTCAGGCGCTCGACGACGCCGACCAGCGACGGAATGCCGCCGCGAGGCTGGCCCTGCCGGTTGGCGCCGTGGCAGATCTGGCAGTTCGCCTGATAAAAGGCCTGGCCCTGGTCGAACGACGAGCCGCCGGTGCCCACGGCGCCGGCGAAGATGGGTTCGAGCTTCAGCACCGAAGGCATGTTGTAGCTGAGCACGAAAAACGTCCCGTCGCGTGGATCGCCGGCCGTCGAACCCCAGTTCGCCCCGCCCCGGTTGCCGGGCGCCTGGAGCGTGGGATGCGTGTCGGGCGGCGTGAACATCCCCTTGTAGACCATCGACCGGACGAGCGCCTCGAGGGAATCCCGGTCGCTGTCCAGCATGTGCGGGTTAAAATCTTCCACCGACAGGGTCTGGGGGATAAAGGGCGCCGGCTTCGTCGGGATGGGCTGCGTGGGCCAGGCCTGCTCGCCGGGCATGTCGGACGCCGGCATGGGCCGCTCCTCGATCGGCCAGAGCGGCTCGCCCGTCTCGCGGTTGAACGCAAACACAAACCCCGTTTTGGTGGCCTGGGCGACGATGTCGAGCGGCTTGCCATCGCGCTGGATGGTCAGGAGGACGGGCGTCGCCGTGAGGTCGTAGTCCCAGAGGTCGTGATGGACCGTCTGGAAGTGCCACTTCCGCTCGCCGGTGCGCGCGTCGAGGGCGACGAGCGAATTGGCGAAGAGGTTCTGGCCGTGCCGATCCACCCCGTAAAAGTCGTAGTTGGCGGATCCCAGCGGAACGAACACCATCCCGCGTTCGATATCGACGCTCAACCCGCCCCAGGCGTTAGCGCCGCCGGCGGCGTCGGAGCGTCCGGGCGGCCAGGTTTCGTAGCCGAATTCGCCGGGTTTGGGGAGGGTATGGAAGATCCAGACCTGCTTGCCCGTCCGCACGTTGAAGGCGCGGATGTGCCCCGGCCCGGCGGCGTAGCCTTCGCCCGGAGCCGAGCCCAGGATGTAGAGGTCGTCATAGATGACGCCGGGCGCCGGCGCCGTGGCGCGCACCACGCGCATCGGGTCGATGTCGAGCCCCTGGCGGAGGTCGACCTGGCCGTTGTCGCCAAACGAGGGGATCGCCTGGCCGGTGCGCGCATCGATGGCCACGAGGTAATAGCTGCCCCGGAAAAAGAGGAGCCGGCGTTCCGACCGGTCCGCGCTCTCCCAGTAGGCCACGCCGTGCTCGGTGCGTCCCCCGGGCAGCGGGCTCTGGTACGACCACAATTCCTCCCCCGTCGCGGCATCGAGCGCCACCATGGCGCCGCCGTCCCCGAACGCGTACATCACCGAGTCGATCACGATCGGGTTGAAGGCCGCGATATCCGGCGCCTCGTAGCGCCAGGCTTCTTGCAGCTGGTTTACATTCGACCGGTTGATCTGGTCGAGCGCGGAGAAATGGGTCGCGCCGGGCTGGCCCTCGTAGCGCTTCCAGGTGTAAAACGATTCATCCAATGCCTGCTGCTTCGGCGCGCAACCGGCCAGCAGCGAGGCGGCCAGTGCCACGTAAAGGGGCAAGCGCAGGGTGTCTCTCATGATTCACGCAATGATGAGTGGGATGGGCTCGAAATGCGCGTCTTCCGCCGTCGCTTCGTCGTGCCGTGAGGCGACACTGGAGCCGGCGCGACCTCACGCGGCCAGGGACGGGTATCGCACGGGACGGCACGCGACAGGACGCGTTCGCACCCCTGTTCGAAAAACCTGTTTAGCCAGTGAAATAATACCCGGAGGCGTCAAGACGCACGAGAGGTAATTTTTGGTAGTACATGGCGGATTTTTCGCTCGCCCGCGAGGCAAAGAACCTATATCGCCAAATGAAGCCATTCCAGGCCGGCAAGAATGTGCGTTTTTTACACCGCGCCGGCTCTTTTTCCCCCGGGAGCCCGGTGCGCATCCCGCCACGCGCCCGGCGAGATGCCGGCTTCGCGGCGAAAGAGGCGGACGAAGTGCGAGGGGTCGGTGTACCCCACGCGCTCGGCGATCTGGGCGATGGTCAGGTCGGTATGCACCAGCAGATGCCGGGCTTCCGCGATGCGCCGCCAGATGATCCAGTTGCCGACGGTCCGCCCGGTCAGCCGGCGGATCGTCGTGGTGAGATGCGCCGGCGAATAGAAGACTTCCTTCGCCACATCGGCGAGCGAAAGCGACTCCGCATACCGGGCGTCGATCACCTCGAATACCTGTTTGAGCAGCGGCTGCGTCTGCGCCTGCGGCGCCGGATGCGCCATGGCGGCAAACCGGCAGACCTGGACGAGCAGCAGCGTGAAGAGCGCGTTCACCGCCTCCTGCCAGTAGGGAGGCTGCTTGCGGCGTTCGGCCTCGAGCGATCGCAGCGCGGTCTCCCACCCCGAACGCTGGGAGGCGGGCACGTTGAGCCGCATCGGCCCCTCCTGCGAGCCGAAGGCAAACGGCACCAGCAGCGGATGCAGCAGGATGCCGAGCAGCGACTCGCCGGCGTCGCCGTCCGGGTCCAGCGCCGACGCCGTGAATTCCAGGATCCAGATGGTGGACTGTTTCTCGAACACGTCCTCCGCCCACTCGTGCACCTGCCCCGGCGGAATGATGAGCAAATCGCCGGCGGTGCTTTCCCAGACCTCGTCCCCGAGACGGTGCACGCCGCCTGGCTCCTCGAAGTACACGACTTCGAAGAAACGATGGGCGTGCGGGGTCAGGAATTGCTGCGTATGCTGCGGCTCTAGCCGAAACGCGCGTACCGGCGGCCCGCTGGGTGTCGGTTGAAAATTGATCAGTTCTGGCATTGCGCTCCGGTGGATGCGTCCGCAAGATACGAAGCGTATGCGTGAACCCCACAGCCCGACGCTAAAAGGGGCGACCCCTGCCGGAGTCGCCCCTCTGAAATCGGTGCGGTATGTCGGTCAGTCGATCACGAACCGGAAGCCGGCACCGCGTCCTTTTTCGGTTCGCGGAACACGAAACCGAAGAAGACCGCGACCACGATGGCCATCGCCCCCATGATCGTCCAGAACTGCGTCCAGCTCGCCATCGAGAGCGTCGTCCCGTCGCCCATGAACGAGTTGAACAGCCGGCCGGAGAGCTGCGCGCCGATCAGCATGCCGATGCCGTACGTGGCGAAGACGAGCATGCCCTGCGCCTGGGACCGGATCGACGGGTTCGCCAGCTTGTCGATGTAGATCTGGCCGGTGACGAAGAAGAAGTCGTAGCAGATCCCGTGGAGGATGATGCCGGCGGCGATCATCCAGAACACCGAGGCCGGCGCCGCCAGGGCGAACAGCGCATACCGCACGGCCCACGCCAGCATCCCCACGAGGAGCATCCACTTCACGCCGAGGCGGCGGAAGAAGAGCGGCATCAACAACATGAAGACCATCTCCGACACCTGGCCGAGCGTTTGCGTGGCCGCGATGTTTTCCACGCCGGTCGCGCCGAGGAACAGCTGCGTGAAGTTGTAATAGGCGGCGAGCGGGATGCAGATGAGCATCGAGCTGACGATGAACGCGATGAACGACGGGCTCTTCAGTTGCTGGAACGCGTCGATGCCGAGCAGGCTGCGGACCGACACCTTCTGGCCGGCGGCCGGAGGCGGCGTATGCGGCAGCGTGAAGGAGTACAGCCCCAGCAGGATGCCCGCGATGCCGGCCGCGTAGAGCGGCATCGGCGTCTGTTCGGGGACGCCGCCGCCGGCCAGCGGCTTCAGGATAAACGGAAACATGATCAGGCCGGCGAATATCCAGCTGAACGTGCCCCAGGCGCGGATCTTTGGGAAGTCCTTCTCGGGATCCGGGATGTGATGGAACGCCAGCGAGTTCGACAGGCCGAGCGTCGGCGTGTAGGCCAGCTGGTGCAACATGATCATCGCGATGAACAGCACCGGCTGCCCTTCAAACTGAGGCGCCAGCAGCAGGAACATGCCGCTCAGCAGGTGCATCACGCCCAGCACCTTTTCCGTGCTGAAATACCGGTCTGCAATCAGACCCAGGAAAAAGGGCGAAATCAACGCGCCGATGGGCTGCGCCGTGAACGCCCAGAACGTCACCGTCCCCATCCCCACGGTCGACATGTACACCGCGATGCTCGTATACCAGGCCCCCCATACAAAAAACTGGAGGAATGATAACAGGCTGAGCCTACTGGTCAGGTTCGAATGCATAATTCGCTCTTCCGACTTTGGTGAAGGACGGCACACGCGAAGCGCTACCATCCGTGACGTGAAACCGGGCTTTTTTCAAACCCGAAGGGGCATTGTGAGGCCACGGAAGGTGACCGTGCTCTCACGGGGATCCAGGTGGAGGTCGATCGACTCGCCGTATTCCGGCTCCCCAGGATCCTGGTGGGTATAGTGCTGCAGTACGGCACGGAGCACCGGCGAATGCGTCACGCACACGAAGCGCCTCCGGCGGTGCGTTGGAACGTACAACAGGCTCATACAGAATGCAACGATGCGCCGCGCCACCGCCGTCACATCCTCGCCGGGCGGATCGGGCTGGGCCATCCAGTAGCCGATGCGGTCCGGACTCCGAAAAAACGCATGGAAAAACGCGACGGCGTCCACGCCGGCGGCGTCGATGCCGGTCTCGGGGATCTGGCCGGCCATCGCTTCGGGGGTGCTGACCATTTCCACACGCCGGCCCGCCAGAAACAGGTCGGGGTTCCGGATCGCCCACTCCTCGCGGGGCTCGAGGAAGCCGGCGCCTTCTCCGTGCGCCGCGCGCATCGACGCGCGGAGCACGTCGGCCGTCTCTTTCGTCCGCCGGGTCGGGGTGGTCAAAAAATGAACGTCCTCGTCGCGCCGCAGCCCGACGGCCAGCCCGCGGCCCGCCGCCGCGATCTCGACCCGCCCCTCCTCCGTGATCGGTATGTCGCCCCGATGCGAAGCGACCCGGCCGTGACGAACCAGATGCACCGCCACCGGCAAGCTGTCTCCCTGTGCCATCCCGATCAATCGAGCGTTTCGTAGATCGCGCGTTCGCGGTGCGCCAGATTCGGCAGCGCCTGCCCGAGTACGTACTCCTTGAAATGCTCGGTTTCCTTGTGCGCCTCGAAGCCGGCCTCGGAGGTATAGACCTCGTACAGCAGGAACGAGGCGGGATCGTCCACCGACCGCTGCGCCGTGAACTGGATGGTCTCCGGCTCCTCCGTGGTGGACAGCCGAGCCATCGTCCGGACGATGTTTTCGATAAACGCTTCTTTCCCTGGCTTGGCGCGCCAGGTCGCTACGACGACGTAGGACATAGGGGTTGCAGGTTACAGGTTGGAGGCCTGTCCTGAGCGGCGGCGGCGGTTGCCGCCGGCGTCGAAGGATCGCAGGTTCTCAGTAAAAAAATGATTGTCGTCCCGACCGCAGGGCCTGCAAAGCAGGACCGGAGCAGAGGGACCTCCCAAAGGATGGCGGTATTCCACAATCAACGTAGCGCCACTCTTCGGGAGGTCTCTCCGCTTCCCCTCGATGTGATCGAGGGTTCGGTCGAGAAGACATCGAAGTTTCAGGACGATCAGTGACCGATGACCCCTGACCGCGCCCAGAGGGCGCTCACGACCGTTCATCTCCCCGCCGCCAGCTTGACGGCATCGCGGATCTTGACGTAGCAGCCGCACCGGCAGAGATTGCCGCTCAGCGCGAGGTCGATCTCATCGTCCGTCGGATGCGGGGTTTCCTCCAGGAGCCGCTTGGTGGTCAGAATCATCGCCGGCGTGCAGTAGCCGCACTGGAACGCGTGCGCCTCCTCGAACGCGCGCTGGACGGGGTGATCGCCGCCCAGCCCTTCGATCGTCGTGATCGCCCGGCCTTCGGCCATCGGCGTCAGGTAGATGCAGCTGGACACCGGCTCGCCGTCGATCAGGACGGTGCAGGAGCCGCACACGCCGATGCTGCACGTCTCGCGGACGCTCGGAAAGCCCAGCCGGTCGCGCAGGACGTCGAGCAGCATCTCGTCGGCGCGGACGTCCACCTCGGTCGGGGTGCCGTTGAGGGTAAATCGTACGTTCATGATGGTTACGATCGCGGGTGCGTCTCGATGAGTTTCCGGACGGCCGCCAGCCGCGCGGGGCCGTCCCCGCCGTCGAGGGCGTGGATGACGCGCTCTGCCGTCATGGGCAGCGCCGTCTGGTGGATGCCCTGCGACGCCAGCGCGTTGCCGATGGCCGCCGGCACGGGCGGCAGCGCCGTCTCGCCGAGGCCGTACACCTGCGCGCCCTCGCGCTCGACGAGGTCGTGCGTGATCCGCGGCAGGTCGTGGAAACTCGGAACATTGTAATCCGACAGGTTGGCGTTGGTCACCTGCCCGCCGTCGAACTGGATGGCCTCGAACAGCGCCGTGCCCAGCCCCATGATCATGGAGCCTTCGTTCTGCAGTTCGGCCGCCGGCCGACTCACCACCTTGCCGGCATAGATGGAGGCGTGAATGTGGCGCACGTGCAGCTTGCCCGTCTCGCGATCCACGTCGACGACGGCGCCGGCGGCGCCCTGGTGCCAGTGCGACGAGGCGATCCCCTGCCCGGTATCCACGTTCAGCCCCCCCTTGTCCGTCACCTCGCCGACGCCCTTTCGGCCGTCCAGCTCCAGCGCCCGCACGGCCTCGACCAGCGCGCGGCTCATCACGTGGGTCGAGCGGCTCGACGTGGTGCGTGTATCGTACGGCACGATGTCGGTGTCGGGGTCCGGAAACGTCACCCGGTCCATGGGCACGCCGAGGAGCTCCGCCGCCATCTGCCGGATCGCCGGCCGGGCGCCCTGGCCCATCTCGATGGTGGCGCAGCGGATGGTGTACGTCCCGTCGTCCTCTTTTTCGATGCCAATCGACGCGCGGCTGGGGGTCTGCATCCCTTTCATCAGGACGCAGAGCCCCTTGCCGCGGTGATCATCGGAAGAATCCCAGCCTATCGCCTCCGCGCTCCGGCGCAGGCACTCCTCGAAGGCGACATCGTGCATCGTCTCGCCGGTGCAATACGTGTCGCCCTCGCGGAGGATGTTCTTGAGGCGCAGCTCGAGGGGGTCCATCCCGAGCTTGTGCGCCAGCATGTCCATCAGCCGCTCCGACGCCCAGATGCACTGCATCTGCCCGTAGCCACGGTAGGCGCCGTTGGGAGGGGTGTTGGTGTACACGCAGTGGGAATCGACCCACACGTTCGGGATGCGGTACGGCCCCGGCGAGGCATAGCCCATCTTCTGGGCGACGCCCGGGCCGCTATCCGCGTGCGCGCCGGTGTTCGCCCAGCACATGACGTGTTTCGCCACGAGCGTGCCGTCGCGCTTCGCGCCGATCTTCATCCAGAGCGTGGCGGGGTGGCGGTTCATGGTCTGCCACTCTTCGGCGCGCTCCAGGACGATCTTGACCGGCCGGCCGGCCTTGCGCGCCAGCGCCGCCGCGATGGCCTCCGTCCGCACGAACGTCTTCGCGCCGAAAGACCCGCCGAGGGGCGGGACGACGATGCGGACCTGCTCGGGCTTGAGGCCGAAGATGCCGGCCAGGTCCATCCGCAGGTTGAACGGCGTCTGGTTGCCGGTCCAGACCTCGAGCCGGCCGTCGTGCCAGCGGGCCAGCGAGGCGTGCGGCTCCATGGGCACGTGCGCCGCGCTGTCGGTCGTGAACACTTCTTCGACGATGACGTCGCTGCCGGCGAAGCCGGCGTCGATGTCGCCGTGCCGGATGCGGAACCGGTGGCAGATGTTGGTGCCGTCGATCGGCCGCATCCCGAAGTAGGCGGCGTCGTTCTCGGAGATGTAATGGCGGGGATGGACGAGCGGCGCGCCGGGCGCGATGGCGTCCATCTCGTTGAACACCGCCGGCAGCTCGTCGTAGTCGACGTCGATGTACTGCAGCGCCTCGTCGGCCTCGCGCCGCGTGGCGGCGGCGACGGCCACCACCGGGGCGCCGGCGAACAGCGCCTCGTCGACGGCCACGACGGTTTCGTCCTGGATCTGGCACCCGTAGCGGTTCAGATCGCGGATGTCGTCGCGCGTGAGCACCACGACCGAGTCGGGCACGGACGAGGTATCGATGCGCACGATCCGGGCGTGCGCGTAGGGCGAGCGGAGCACGCGTGCGTGAAGCATGCCCTCCATCTCGAGGTCCTGCGCATACCGGAGCGCGCCGGCGGAACGGGGATCAGCCATGGTACAGCTCCTCCAGGGCGCGGCGCACCTCGACGGCGATGACGCGGCGTCGGTACTCCGACGAGCCTCTGGAATCGGAAATGGGGTCGATGCGCTGCGCGTAGGCCTCGCCAATCTCGCGGGCCAGATCGGCGTCGACACGCCGGCCCCGGGCGAGCGCGCAGACCTCGGGGAAATACTGGGGACGGCTCGCCACGGCGCCGACGGCCACCCGAAGCTCGCCGCCCCGGTTGACGGCGGCGACGGAGACGCAGGGGCGGTCTTCGCTCGAACGCGTGCGGAACTTGCGGTACACGCCGGCCTCGCCGCCGGCGGGCACACGCACCTCGGTCAACAGCTCGTCCGGCGCGAGGGCGGTTTCGTAGTAGCCGAGGATGAAGTCCTCCACCGGCACCTCCCGCTCGCCCCGGGGCCCCCGCAGCACGGCGCGGGCGCCGAGCGCGAGAAACATCGCCGGCGGATCGGAAGCATAGTCGGCGTCGGCGAGGACGCCGCCGACGGTCGCCATGTTGCGGACGCGCGGGCTGGCCACCACCGAAAACGCCTGCGCGAGGGCCGGCCAGTGCCGGCGGATCTCGGGCGACAGCTCGATGGCGCGGTGCGTGGTCATCGGACCGATGCGCAGCTCGCCGTCCGCGCGGATGTACGCGAGCCCCGGCACGCCGCGCAGGCTCAGCAGCGCCGCCGGCGCCATGAACCCGATGTTCATCAGCGTGCCGACGAAGGTCCCGCCGGCGACGACGGTAGCTTCATCCTGCAACTCGGCGCGCATCGCCAGCGCGGCGTCGAGCGTGGTCGGCGCGTGCCACTCGGGGCCGTTGAATTCCATAACGTTACCGGTTGCTGAACGTCACCCTTCGAGGATGGCCACGGCGCGGATCGGCGCGGCGGTCGTGCCGACCCACTTGACCGGGAAGACGGAGAGCTTGAAGCCGTGCGGGGGAAGCTGGTCGAGGTTCATCAGGTTCTCCATATGCCAGTAATCCTCGTCCAGCATCACCCGGTGCGCCTCCCAGAACTTCTTCCGCTCGAACATCGCCCACACGGGCGGATCGAACGTGACCGCATCGGTGCCCATCATCCGTACGCCCTGCTTGATGAGGTGCCGCGTCGCTTCCCCTGTCATGCCGCAATGGTCCGTGAGGTACCGCTGTTCGGTGTTGTAGGCCGAAGCGCCGGTCTGGATCAGGACGATGTCCTTCTCCTTCAAGGTATAATTGATCTTCGCGAGCGCCTCGTCGATGTCCTCGGGCGTGATGCCGTAGCCTTTTTCCTTGTGGCGGAAGTCCAGCACGACCCCGTCGCTGTAGCAGTACTCGAGCGGGATGCCTTCCGGCCCGGGCGACTTCGGACCCCGGAGGTGCTTGACGGCGTCGACGTGCGTGCCCACGTGGTCGCTCGTCGTCACGTAGTAGCTGCCGGTGAGCCACGTGGCCCCGTGTTTCGCGGCGCCGATCCGCTCGGCGAACTCCTCCCAGGTTTCATAGATCACCATCACCGGCGGCGGTACCCGCGGAAACGTGATCATGTCGGGATGGACAGGCATGGAAAGGTCGATGAGACGGCTCATAGGGCAGATCGTTTGCTTGGAAAAAGGGACTGAGGCATCGCAAATCGTAAAATCGCAAATCGTAAATCATGTAGTGTCTGGCGACTGGTACATACGTCCCGATACTGCCCAGGGCATTTTGCGATTAACGATTTGCGATTTACGATCTTCCATCTTCGATCATCGCCAGCAGGCCTTCGGCCATGGCGTCGGCAAAGATGGGGTCGTTGATGATGGTGTCGAATTCGTAGACCGGGATGTCCTTGCGGAGGTTCGAGCGCAGGGCGTCGAACAGGGCCGCGTCGGCCTCCGGCCAGTGGTAGGGGCCGCCGGGCTCCGAAATCACGGAAACGGCCTTGAGCGGGAGATATACCGCCACCGGCCCGGTCGCCGCGTTGAACTTCTCGGCGAAGATCTTCCCGAGCTTCGCGTTGTCGTCGATGTCGGTGCGGACCAGCGTTTGTTTGGCATTATGGTGGTAGATCCGGCGGTCGCGGAGCGCCACCGGCACCGAGTCGGGCTCCCAGAAATTGACGATGTCGACGCAGCCGGGGGCGTACACCGCCGGCGTCCCGCTGCGGGCCGCGGCATCGAGCCGCGTGGGGCCGGCGGACATGACGCCGCCGAGCAGCTCGTCCGCCCATTCGGTGAGCGTCACATCGAAGACGCCGGCGATCTGGCCGGATTCGATCAGACTCTCCATCGTCATCCCCCCCGACCCGACGGCGTGGAAGACCAGCAGCTCGTAGCCGGCCGCCTCGAAGTGCGTCCGCGCCCGCTCGACGCATTTGGTCGTGTTGCCGAACATCGACGCCGTGATCGTCGGCTTGTCGTCGCCCTCGGGAATATCGGCTTCGACCATCCCGCATACGGCGGCGGCGGCGCGCGTGAACACGCCGCGCGCGATGCCGTTCAGGCCGCTGATGTCGACGATGGACGGCACCATCATGATGTCCTTCACGCCCACGAAAGGCCGCGTATCGCCGCTCGCCAGGGTGGAGACCATCACCTTCGGGATGCCGAGCGGCAGGGCCCGCATCGCCGCGGTGCCCACCGTCGTGCCGGCGCCGCCGCCCATCCCGATGATGGCGTCGACCTTGCCCTGTTCGTGGAGCCGCTGCACGATGGCGGCCGCGCCTTGCGTCATGGCGATCACGGCCTGGCCGCGGTCGTTGGCGGCGCGCAGCTTTTCGAGATCGGCGCCGCCGGCCGAGGCGACTTCCTGCCGCGTCACGTCCGCCCGGAAAAGCGGGTCGCCGAGGACGCCGGAGTCGATGACGACGGTGCGATGCCCGCGGGCCTCGATCTGTTGCTTGACGAAAAGAACCTCGGTGCCTTTCGTATCGAGCGCACCGATGATGACAATGTTAGCCATGGCATGTACGGAATGATGGGCGCGGCAGACGCGCCCCGGCAATAGTACTGGCCGACGCCCGGCGCCACGAGTGCGCATCTTCGGGAGTCGTTGGCGAATCTTTCGCGCGCGTCAGGCGCCGATGTTGGCGATCAGCTGGTCCTTCATCCAGCCCGCGGCACGCAGCGGATCGGCCGGCGGCGGACTATCGGCGTCGGGCCACATCTCGATCGAATAAATACCCCGGTACCCGGAGGCCTCGGTGGCGCGGACGAGCGCGGCAAAGTCGTAGTCGGAATGCCTCATCTGCTCGTCGAACCCCGTCCCCTTCGCCGAGACGAAGGCCAGGTACGGCAGCATCTTCTGCAACCCGGCGATCCGGTCCTCGATGCTTCCCGCCGGCGTGTTGCCGTAGTCGGCCAGGGCGCGGCAGTTCGGGCTTTCGATGGCCTCGATGATGGCGACGACCGTATCGATGTCCCGCGTGAAGCCGCTGTGGTTTTCGACGAGGATGACGACGCCCTTGCTACCCGCATAATCGACGATCCGGCGATACGAATCGACCGTCACCGCAAGATCGAACGGGTCGCCCGCGCGTCCGCCGGCGTCGACACGGATGCTGGGCGCGCCAATCGCCACGGCGCGGTCGACCCACTCCCTGGCCTGGGTAACGCCCTGCGCCCGCTCGTCGGCGTCCATCGACGACAGATTCGCCAGCCCGCTCACCTGGATGTTCGTGATCCGGGAGCCGGCCCGCTCGGCGGCGGCCCGCACCCGCTCGCAGTAGGCGATGGAGGTATCGTCGAACTGGCGCTCCCAGACCTCGACATTGTGCAGCCCCAGCTCGCCGGCGATGTACGCCGGCGCTGTTTCCAGATTCAGCATCGGCCCCTCGTAGGGCTCCGCCATCATCTCGTGGGTCTGCGCGAAGCGCGACCGCAGGCTCACCGTGGTGATCCCGATACGGGCGAGCTTCGCATCGGCCGAGGCCGCCGCCGAGGGGGCATCGCCCGGCGAACACGACCAGAACGCGGCGGAAGCCGCGACGAGGCCGCTCTGCTGAATAAAGACGCGACGGTTCATGCGCCGCACCTCACGCGCTGATGTTGGCAAGGAGCTGATCCTTCATCCAGTTGCCGGCCTTGATCGGGTCGGCCGGCGGCTGGCTGTCGGCGTCGGGCCACATCTCGATCGAATAGATGCCCCGGTACCCCGACTCCTCCGTGGCGCGCACGAGCGCGGCGAAGTCGTAGTCGCTATGCTCCAGCTGATCGTTGAAGCCCGTGCCCTTGGCCGACACGAACTGCAGCCACGGGAAGAGCTTCTTGAGCCCGTCGATCCGGTCCTGCGTCGTGCCCGCCGGCGTGTTGCCGTAGTCCGCGAGCGTCTTGCAGTTCGGATGGTTGAGCGTCGAGACGATGGCCACCACCTTGTCGATGTCCATGCTGAACCCGACATGGTTTTCGACGAGGACGATCACGCCCTTTTCGCCGGCGTAGTCGGCGATCTGCCGGAACGATTCGACCGTCTCGGCGAGCTTGAATTCCTGGCCTTCCTTGCCGCCGGTGTTGACGCGGAAGTTCGGCACGCCCATCGCCACCGCGCGGTCGACCCACTCCTTCGCCTGGGTCACGCCCAGCGCGCGCTGGGTGGGGTTCGGATCCGACAGGTCCGCGAGCACATCCACCTGGATGTTGGCGATGCGCGAACCGATCTTCTCCGCCGCGGCACGAACCCGCTCGCAATAGGCGAGCGACAGGTCGTCGAACTGATAATCCCACACCTCCACGTTCCGGAGGCCGAAGTGGTCGTAGATAAACTGCGGCGCGGCTTCGAGGTTGATGGTGGGAGCCGAGTTGGGCTCCGCCAGCATCGTGCGCGTCTTCTCGAAATACGAGCGGATGCAAACGGTCGTGATGCCGATACGCGCCAGCTTCGCCGCGTCATTCGACGCGCCGGTGGCGGCCGCTTCGGTGCCAGATTCCTTCGGCGCGCACGACCACAGGGGGGCCGTCAGCGCCACCAGACTACTCCGTTGCAAAAACGTTCGGCGATCCATAATCGTTGGGCGGGTTGATGATGAGAACAACTTCCGAGAGCCGGAAAGGCCTCTTCGCAGTATACCTTGAACCTGAAACCTTGAACCTGAAACCCTTCATCGTTGCACGATGAAGGCCTTTAGAACGTGCGGGACCACGTATCGGGCCAGCGTTCGACGACCACTTTCTTTTTCGTGTAGAACTCGAACGAATCGCGGCCCTGCCCGTGCAGGTCGCCGAAAAAGCTCTCGCGGGCGCCGCTGAACGGGAAGAAGGCCATCGGCGCGGCGACGCCGATGTTGATGCCGATGTTGCCGGCGTCGGCTTCGTATTTGAACCGCCGCGCGCTCGCGCCGCTGCCGGTAAAGAGCGACGCCTGGTTGCCGTACGAGCCGGCGTTGACGCGGGCGATGGCGGACTCGATGTCGTCCATGTAATGGACCGACAGCACCGGCCCGAAGATCTCCGTCGAGGCGACCGCGCTCTCGAACGGCAGTTCCTCCAGAATCGTCGGCGCCACGAAATAGCCGTCCGGGTAGCCGGCGATCGCCGGCTGGCGGCCGTCGACCACGGCGCGCGCGCCGTCCTTCAGCGCCTGATCGACTAGCGTCTCCACACGCGATTTGCTCTGCGACGAGATCACGGGCCCCATCAGCACCCCTTCCTCCAGGCCGAAGCCGGTCTTCCGGGACGCCGCGCGATCGCGCATGGCCTCCATGAACGGCTTGCGGGCCTCGCCGACGACGAACGCCATCGAGGTGGCCAGGCATCGCTGGCCGGCGCAGCCGAAGGCGCTGTCGGCGATGATCTCCGTCGCCTTGCCCAGATCCGCATCCGGAAGCACCACGACGGGGTTTTTCGCGCCGCCCTGACACTGGGCGCGTTTTCCGTTCGCCGTGGCGCGCGAATACACGTGGCGGGCGACGGCGGTCGAACCGACGAAGCTCACCGCCTTGATGGTGGGGTGATCGAGGATGGCGTTGACCACGTCGCGCCCACCGTTGACGAGGTTCACCACCCCGGGCGGCAGGCCGAGCGTCTCGATGAGACCGAACACCTTCTGCATCGTCATCGGAACGCGTTCGGAGGGTTTGATCACGACGGTGTTGCCCGTCGCAATCGCGTAGGGCAGGAACCAGAAGGGGATCATCCCCGGAAAGTTGAACGGCGCGATGATGGCCACGACACCCAGCGGCTGCCGGATCATGGTCTCGTCGATGCCCCGGGCGATGTCTTCCGAGTTGTAGCCCTGCATCATGATCGGGGCGCCGCACGCGACCTCGACGTTTTCGATCGCCCGGCGCATCTCGCCGCGGGACTCCGCAAGGGTCTTCCCGCACTCGAGGGTGATGGTGCGGGAGATGTCGTCGAAGTGCTCCTCGAGCAAACCCTTCAGCTTGAACAGGTACTGGATGCGGTCGGCGACGGGCACGCGGCGCCATGCGGGGAAAGCGGCCGCGGCGGCCTGCGCGGCGGCGTCGACTTCCGAGGCCGGCGACAGCGGGGTGCGCCCCAGTTCCTCACCGGTCGCGGGATTGATGACCGGAAACGCTTCTACGGCGGAGGACTTCCGCCACTCGCCTGCTATGTAATTCTTCATGATGGTCTGTTGGTCGCTATTGGGTGGCGGTGAGGCCGCCATCGAGATACAGCGTCTGCCCCGTGATGAAGTCGGCCGCCGGCGACGCAAAAAACAGCGTGGCGCCGACGATGTCCAGCGTCTCGCCGACGCGCCCGACGGGGATGCGCGAGACGACGCTGTCGTAAAACGCCTTGTCCGCCAGGAACCGCGCCGACTGCTCGGTGCGGATGAACGTGGGCGAAAGGACGTTGACATTGATCTTGTCCGGCGCCCACTCGCCGGCGAGCTGTTTGCAGAGCACGGTGAGGCCGGCCTTGGACGCGCAATACGCCGCGAAGCCCTTGCCGCGCAGCGCCAGCAGGCCGCGCACGGAGCCGAAATGCACCTGCTTGCCGCCCCCGGAGGCCTTCATGTGTTTCGCCGCGGCCTGCGCCTGGTACATGGCGCTGGTGAGATTGAGCTCGAGCACCTTGCCGAAGCCTTCCTCGGTGACCTCATCGGCCAGTTCAGCGTGCGTGTTGCCGCCGACGGTGTTGACCAGGACGTCCAGCCGGCCGAAATGCTTCGCCACGGCGTCGGTCATGCGGTGGGTATCCTCCATCGAGCAGGCGTCGAAGGGGGCGGCGATTGCATTGACGCCCTTGGCCCGCAGCTGCCCGGCAAAGTGTTCGGCTTTTTCGGCGTTATGGCCGGCCACGGCGATGCCGGCGCCCATTTCGGCGAGGCCTTCGCACACCGCGGCGCCGAAGCCGCCGTATCCGCCGGTGACCAGCGCGGCCTTACCGTCGAGCCGGAAGAGTTTTTCGAATATCGTCATGAATCAGAGAGCAAGTGGAAGCCGGAGCCTGGACTGCGCCGGCGTGAGAACCATGTACAGGGTGGTTTTTCGGAAAGTACGCATCCAGCGGCAGCTTCAAAACATCGCGCGAACGGTGGAGCGGAACCGGATGCAAGATGCAGGACGCATGATATCCGCCTAGGGTGCGGGTTCATACAAAGCGTTCCTGCATCTTGCATCCGATGCGGCAGAGGCGATGCTTCGGGACCAGGAACACAGTATACCCGGCGTCTCCCTCCGCTACGAGAGGTAATTTTTGGCAGTCGTTGGTGGATTTTTCGGGAGACCGGTTCCGGCTAGCGTCCGCCGAAGGCGCGTTTTACCCGTCCCCAGAGTGCCCGGAGCACGAGCGAAACCACACCGACGGGCCGGGGCGCGGGAGCCGGCGGCGTGGGGGTCACGGGCGCGGCGGCAGGCGTTGGAGCAGCCGCGGCCGGCGTCGGCTCCGGCACCGCATCCTCCACGACAGCCTGCGCGAGCGTCGCCTGCATGCACGCGCCGAACTGCTTGAACAACTGGCGCGACACATCCTCCATCAGCCCCCGCCCGAACTGCGCCATCTTGCCGGCGACGTCGATCTCGGCTTCGACATCGAGCAGCGTCGTTCCGTCGGCCCCGGCCGAAAGCCGCCCCGTCATGTTCATTTTCGCCGTTCCAGCGCCGGTAGCCTCTTTCCCTTCACCGGAGAGCCGCATGATGCGGTCGGCCTCGTTCACCTCTTCGAGGCGCGCGGTCCCCTTGTACGACGCGGCCACGGGGCCCACCTTGACACGGACGCGACCGGTGTAGGTCTTCTCGTCGACCACCTCGGTCAGCTCGGCTCCGGGGAGACATGAGACGACACGCGGTGGATCTACCAGGTAGTCCCACACACGCCCGATGGGCGCCTGAATCTCAAACCGTTCCTCGATCTTGAATGCCATCGTCTCTGCGTTTGCAGACGCGGTAGTGGAGAAAAGTGGGCGCCATCGCCGGCGCTCCCGAACAGCCCCATGATACTGCGGGGGCGGGAAATTTGCCGTTGTCATTTTCGGAGATGCATGGCGGATTTTTTGAGGGCGTCGCGAAACCGAAATTGGCGTATCCTTCGTCGACCCCGGTCACGAACCGCCTCATCCGCCATGAAACCCGAATCGCTCCATCTCGAAACCCTCCTGGCGCACTACGCCGAAGACCGCGCGGCCCACGCCGGCGCCGTCGTCCCCCCGATCTACCAGAACTCGCTTTTCACCTTCGAAAGCTGGGAAGCGATCGATGCGGCGTTCGACGATCGGGTAGCGAACAGCATCTACACGCGGGGCCGCAACCCGACCGTCGCGCTCGTCGAGGAAAAGATCGCCCGGCTGGCCGGCGGCGACCGCGCCCGGCTCTTCGCCTCGGGCATGGCCGCGATCTCGTCGGCCGTGATGCATTGCGTCGACGCCGGCGACCATATCGTCACCGTAAAAAACATCTACGGGCCGGCGAACAACCTGATGAACGTCTTTTTACGCCGCAAGATGGGGGTGGAGACGACCTTCGTCGCCGGCGATCGGGTGGAGGACTTCGAGGCGGCGATCACGGATCGAACGCGGCTCATCTATCTCGAAAGCCCGTCGTCTGCCGTTTTCGGCCTGCAGGACATCGCGGCCGTCGCCGCCCTGGCGCGCTCGCGGGGGATCCGGACGATCATCGACAACACCTGGGCGACGCCGGTTTTCCAGCAGCCGCTGGCCCTCGGGATCGATTTCGAGGTGCATTCCTGTTCCAAATACCTCGGCGGCCACAGCGACATCGTGGCCGGCGTGGTCATCGGCCGGGAAGACGAGATGCGGACCCTCGCCGTGCGCGAATACGAGTTGCTGGGCGGCAAAATGGCGCCGTTCGAGGCCTGGCTGATCCTGCGCAGCCTCCGCACGCTCCCCATGCGGATGCGCCAGCACCAGGAAAACGCCCTCGCCGTGGCCCACTATCTCGCCGCGCATCCCCGCATCCGGCAGGTGCGTTACCCCGGGCTGACGTCGTTTCCCCAGTACGACCTCGGCCGGCGGCAAATGAGCGGCTACAGCGGTCTGCTGGGGTTCACCCTGGACACCGACGACCTGCCGTCGATCAAGCGCTTTTTCAACGGGCTCGAAATCTTCCAGATCGGCGTCAGCTGGGGCGGGCACGAAAGCCTCATCTATGCGCCGGCGATCAGCTACCTGAAGGAGCTGCCCCCCGAACAGTTCGCCGGGCTGGGCATCGCCATGGGCGACATGCGGATCTCGGTCGGGCTCGAACACGCCGACGACCTGATCGCGGACCTGGATCAGGCGCTCGCCGGGTCGGGGATATAGGCCGCTTGACATCCGCCCGGGGTATCCCGGAGCATGCGGCGAACCTCCACACGGCGCCGGATCCGGCGTGGCGGTACGGCTCCTAAACCCGCGCGAACAATCCGCGCTTTTCGGACACCGGGACGGGGCATTCGTGCGTCGCGTAGCAGGTGTCGGTTTCGCGGACCGTGACGATCACGCGCTGGATGCGGCGGGCCCGGAGCGTATCGCCTCCCTCGCGAACGAGGTATTCGGCGGCATACAGGCACAGGTTCTCGGCCGTGCTGTCGTACGGCAGCAGCGCGATCCGCGACCCCAGCTCTTCGAGCGCGTGGCGGAGATCGATGTCGTCGTCGGCCACCAGCGTGGCGTGGTCCCAATCGTCGATCAGCGGGGCGAGGACCCTCTTGATCTCCTTGAAATCGATGAGCATCCCCCGCTCATCGGGCTCTCCCTCCACTTCCACGGTCATCTTATAGGAATGACCGTGCAGGCTCTTGCAAGAGCCCGCGTGCCACGGCAGCCGGTGCGCTGCCTCCCAGGTAAATTGTTTCGCTACTTTCATCGTTGCCCTGACCAGCTTTTTCGGGCCGCAACATACGCCCGCGCACGCCGGCTCGCATCCTCCATTACGCCTGATTTACATGCGCCACGGCATGAACGACGCCGCATGGCACGTGTTTCTATCGTCCCATCCTCGGGCCGGCCCGGCAAGAACGCCCCTGTTTTTCCCGCACCCGGTGCCAGCCCGGAGCGGCGGCGGCCTCGGGGTGGAAAAGCGGCCGAATGAAAGCAAAAGAATCCCATCCGTAGAACTGGAAATTCGTCCGGATTGCGTAATTTTATGAACCAATTTCCGCCGAGGAACCGAAGCTAGAAGAATAGGTTACTGCCGCCTATCACCAGATCCCATGAAGGACACATGAGCGAACCCGATTCATCAGACAGCCCAGGTCGAGCCAAGCCATCCGTGTCCACGGACAGCTGGACCGCGCTGGCTGAAAAAAAATTGTCGCGTGGGTATACGCTGATTGTAAACGACACCCGTCGTATCGCCAACTTTTTCAAACCGGGTTCGGGTTACGAGGCGTGTTCCTATACCGCGGCCATGAAGCTGATTCAGAGCGGCCGCGTGGTCAAGACCGGGCAGCACGATCTCGGAACGGTCTACGGGGTGCCCGACATCGGGTAAACGATCGGACCGGAAGACGTCCTCACCACGAAGGTGTACCGCGCGCCGGCTTGCCACTTGGCAGGCCGGCGTTTTTATTTGGGTATCGCGAGCCGTCCGTTCGCAGGCCTGCGCGTTTCCGACGACTGAGGAGAGGTATGCCTGAAAATTCTCGTTCACAACCATCCACCACTATGTCTGCCGAAAAAATCGAGACCGTCGACGCCGTCGAAAAAAAGGGGTCGAAAGCGAGCCGGCGCGCCGCGAAGAACAAAAAGGAACCCAGTCCCGCGCGGCGTTTCTGGTTCGAGGTGCTCTCGCTCTGGTTTATGAACGAGGTCGTCTTCACCGTCCTGCCCATCGTGGTCATCCTGCTGATCGACATCGCGTTCAGCAACCGGATCGAAAACGTACTCCTGCTCCCCGAATGGAGCTTCGCGGCCATCGTGCTCTACGGGATCGCGATCAGCAACTCGATCGAGATGAAGGCGCAGTATAACGACGAACTCACCCCCCGGCTTTTGACCGGAACGAAGGCGATGACGATCCTGCTCATCGGCGCCGTCATCACGCTCACGCTGGCGATCCTGCGGGAGAAATCGGTCGACATCAACGCGATGTTTATCCAGTCGTCGCAGGTCGTGCTCTTCGTGCATGCCCTGTTCAGCGTCTTCATCGGCGTCTTCACCCGACAGGAATACAACTGGCTGCCCGAGCGCTACCCCGAGCATTTCACCGACAAGGAGCTGATGCAGTACATCGTGCACCTCACGAAGGAGGCCGACGGCCAGCTCGGCCGGCTCCGCTTCGCCATCGAAAAAACCGGGTTCAACAGCTCCAAGATCCACCCGCGCGACGAAGCCTACTTCTGGTTTTTCATCGACGAGATCGAAAAATCGATCGGCCAGATCAAACGCAGCTGGACCCCGGCCGACGGCACCCGCCCGGCCATCCCCCCCTACGACCAGCCCCAGCTTCCACCCATCCACGAAGCCAAACGGGATGTGAGGGTTTAGGGGGCGAAGTTCCAGGTTTCAGGTTCAAGGTTCAAGGGACCTTGAACATCGAACATCGAACCTTGAACCCCCTCCCTTGAACCTTTAACTTCGAACCTGAACCGAAAGCGATCGGCCCGCGGGTGGCAAATGCCACGCGGGCCGATCGCTTTTTTCAAAAACTCAACGCCTTGTCGACATTAAGAATCCTATCGCTTATCTTAAAGTATCACTTTAAATTACGGGGTAATCTACACTTGGCCCATCCGGGTCTTGGCTTTATCATGAACAGGCACACCATGGCTGGCAATCCCATCATCTCGCGCCGGACGCAGCGGGTTCTCGCGGCGTTCGTGCTGCTTCTTTGCCTGACCTCTCTGGATCAATTCGTCATGCGCAGTCAGGCGCAGGCCCTCCCGATCGATGCGCGTCTCGTGCACATCATCAACTACCAGGCCGGCGTGGTCCGGGCGCAGTGGATTCCGTATGGCCGGCGCTGGGCCATCCAGGGAACGACCATCAAGACGGAGAACGAGATCAAGGTCGTCGTCGGCGAGATCGAGGGGCGCGGCACACGCGACCGCCAGAAATCGTGCTGGGTCAACCCGCCCGACGTGTACACCGACGTGTTCCGCCTCGTGTTCGAGCCGCTGGATATCGGGCGCCGTTACGACCTGAAGCTCGACTTCTACGGCGGCTTCGACGTCAACATCCTGAAGCCGGCGCTCGACCGCGCCTACGAAGAAACCATGCGCACGGCGAAGGAGACCTATCCCTACGTCAAGCAGCAGGTGATCCGCGACATCTTCACCCAGAACATCGAGACGGAGCTGGCGGAAGTCTTCAAGCGGGATGAGGTGGTGCTCGTGCGCAACGTGGTGGACGACAACTGCGAGGTCGTGGGCGAGGACAAGTTCGTGCCGAGCTTCGACATCGAGCCGATGCTGCTCAACGAGGTGGCGGAATCGGTCCTCGGCGACGTCCGCATCAGCCGCAGCGAAGATATCCTGGAAGAACTCACGCAGTCGAACCGCGTGATGATGCAGGACCAGACGTTCACCGATCTGATGATCCGTCTGAAAAAAGAGGAAAACATGCGCTTCCTGCAGGCCGGCGACGTGGAGGCCCTCCGCGCCTCGATCGTCTCCAACCGGATGCCCCAGGAAGACGTCGTCGCCCGCCTCTACGCGACGAGCCGCGCCTGCCGCGGCGATGCGGGTTTCCCGGAAGACGAGTGCGGGATGCTGGGCGACATCGTCGACCGCTCGTACCAGGTCATCCGCGAGATGAGCCTCCAGAGCGCCGACGAATATGCGCCCATCCGGACGCGCATCCTCAACTCCCTCGGTGAACACCTCTCCGGCCTGTACACGGCGGTAGCCAACACGCGCGTCAACGCCCTCAACTGGGAAGGCGCCGAGGCGACGTCCGACCGCGCGCGCATCAGCACGACGATCGGCTTCGGCGCGGCCGCGCTCAACCTGGCGCCGAGCACGGTGTTCAACCCCGGCGTGCAGGAAGCCCAGGCCTTCGGCGTGGCGGCCCTCAAGTTTTATCCGTTCGCGGTGGACAAGCAGCTTCCGAGCCCCTATTTCGGCCGGGAGCTCCTGGCCCGCACGTCGCTCGTCGCCGGCCTCATCCTGAGACGCCGGCTGCAGTTCGAAAGCCAGAACCTGAAGGGCGCGACGGCCGGACTCATCCCGCTCGTGGGCGGCGGCTTCGACATCACGAAGAACTTCACCGTCCAGCTGGGCATGATCTTCTTCCGTCAACCCAGCTTCACGCCCGGCGACAACTCATCCGAGTTCAAAGGCGCGCCTTCCCTGTCGATCGCGTTCGACTTCGACGGTGTCAACCGGGTCCGCGACGCCATCCGGGACTTGAAGGACTGACCCGAAACGGCTACTCCACGTACACCGCCTCTTCGCTCTGCTTGAATCCGATCCGGATCGCCACGGCGCGCAGGGTGTCGCCGGCGGCCAGGTGGAGCGGGCGGGTATACAGGAGCCAGGGCGCATCGGCGCCCCGGGCGTAGGCGATCGACGCACCTTCCGTGGCGGACGCGAGCGTGACGCCGCCGCCGGCGTCCGGCGTGGCGACGGGCGGCTGCGTGGCCGGCTGTACCCCATCCGGAGGCCACATGCGCTTCACCAGCTCCGTTTCGGGCAGCAGGCCGATATCGCGGGTTTCCGCCTTCCACCGCTCGTGTTCTGCCCGCAATTCGGCCAGCTTGTCCGCATAGGCGGGATCGCCGGCCAGGTTGACGATCTCATGGGGATCGGCCTCCGTGTCGTAGAGCTCCTCGCGCGGCTTCGTCTCCCTGAACCACAGCGACTGCACGGCATCCAGCTGGCCCTCCGCGTGCAGCCGGTGTAACTCCTGCATGATCCCCATCCGGTCGCGGTACGGCAGAAACTGCACGTACGGACGCTCCGGCATGTAATTCCGGATGTACTTGAACCGCCGATCGCGGACGGCGCGCACATTGTCGATCGCGGGATCCATCCGGTCGCGGGCGGCGAAGACGTGGGCGCGCTCAGGCCCGGCCCGATCACCCAGAAACGGGATGCCCTGGAGATGCGCCGGCACGTCGAGGCCCAGCAGAGACAGCATCGACGGCGCGAAGTCGACGAAACTGACCATCCGATCGTTCACGGCGCCGGCGTGCCGCCCGTCCGGCCAGCGGATGATGAGGGGCACGCGCAAGCCGGAGTCGTAGACCCACCGTTTCATGCGGGGCATGCCGTCGCCGTGGTCGCTGAAGAAGAACACGACGGTCCGGTCCATCAGACCGTCCTCTTCCAGTTCGCGCAGCACCTGCCCGACCTGCGCATCCATCAGCTCGATATTGGAATAGTGGCGCGCGATGTCGCGGCGGACGATCGGCGTGTCGGGATAATACGGGGGAAGCGGCACGGCGGCAGGATCGACGCGCAGCGGCTCGTCGTCGCGCGACCAGATCTGCGACTCGTGCGTGGTCGTGAAATTGAACACCGCAAAAAACGGCTGGTCCGGGTCGCGGCGGTTGCGCCAGTGGGCCGTCCGGCTGGATTCGTCCCACGCCGTAATCGGCCGGCGGAATTGGTAGTCCTCCTTGACGTTGTTCGTCGTGTAATAGCCGGCGGCCCGGAGGTATTCGGGGAAACAGCGCACCTCGGGGGGCGGAACCGCTTCGTACACCGGAATCGCCAGCAGCTCCGGATCCGTGATCTTCGCGATGTCGGCCGTGCGCGCGAGGGTGCGCATGTGCTGGGCGCCGATCGTCGTCGGGTACATGCCCGTTATCAGGGCGGCGCGGCTCGGGGCGCAGACGCCGGAGATGGAGTACGCGTGCGCATACCGCTCGCCTTCCCGGGCGAGGCGGTCGATGTTCGGCGTCTTCGCGAGCGTGTCGCCGTAGGCGGCCAGCCGCGGGCTCATGTCCTCGACGCTGATCCAAACGACGTTGAGCGGAGGCGTCTCCGCCGGCGGGGTACCGCCGCAGCGGAGGCCGGCGAGACCGAGCAACACGAGCAGGATTATTCGGGGGCGCATCACGTTTATGGTTTTTTTGGGGTAATATGCACGCCAGCCCCCAACGAGGCAACCTCGGCGACGCCCCCACGTCAGAGTTTGCTCCCCGACACGCCCGCCATGCCCTTGGCGCATCCCGCATTCCCATGGCCTCCACCCCGCCCACCAAATCGCCCGAGCAACTGGCCCGGGAAAACGACCGTCTCCGGAGATCGGTCGAGGAACTCTCCCTGCTCAACGATCTGGCCGTCGCCATCGGTGGCGCCGGCGACTCGCGCCACATCGTCGAGACCATCGTCCGCAAGGCCATGAAGAGCCTTCACGCCGAGCAGGGGGATATCATCATGATCAGCAGCCTCGCCGAGCAGCAAACCGCCACGTTTATCCGGGCGTCGGACAGCGAAGTGCAGCGGGACTCGATCCACATGAACGAGAGCCTGCTCGGATGGATGATGATCCACAAACGGGCCATCATCGTGAACGACCCGCTCACCGACGCCCGGTTCAAGGGCGCGGTCTGGAACGCGGACATCCGCAATTTCCTGAGCGTCCCCCTGCTGGTCCGCTCGACGCTGATCGGGCTGCTGACGGTGTACAACAAGATCGGCGACCGCGAGCTGTTCAACGAGGACGACCAGCGCCTCCTCGCGATCATCGCGACCCAGTCCGCCCAGGTGCTCGAAAACGCGCGGCTCATGGAGGAGGAGCGGGCGCTGCAGCGGATGAACGAGGAGCTGCGGCTGGCCAATGAAATCCAGTCCTCCCTTTTCCCCCAGTCGCTGCCCGCGATCGACGGCTACGAGATCGCCGGCTCCAGCATCGCCGCGCAGCGGGTCGGCGGCGACTACTACGACGCCCTCGCCTTCGAGGACGGGCGGATCGGATTGTGCGTCGGCGATGCGTCGGGAAAGGGGCTGCCGGCTTCGCTGCTGATGGCGAACGTGCAGGCCACCCTGCGCAGCCTGGCGCCCTGGAGCGATTCCTGCTCCGAGTGCCTCACCCGCATCAACAGCGTCGTCTGCGACCGCAACCGGAAGGGCTCGTTCGTCACCCTCATCTACGCCCTGCTCGATCCGACGCAGCATGCGTTGCATTATGCAAATGCCGGCCACAACCGCCCCCTGATCTGCCGTACCGGCGGCGAGATCGAACAGCTCAACGTCGCCGGCGCGATGCTCGGCTTCACGACGCGCATCGCCTTCCCGGAGGGCGAGACGGCGTTGGGGCCGGGCGACGTGCTGCTGCTGTACTCGGACGGTCTCAACGAGGCCTGGAACGATGCCCACGTGCAATTTGGCGAGGAACGCATCGCCGAGATCCTCCGGGATTCGCGGGCTGAAACCGCGGAGGGCATCGTGGAAAGGCTGACCCGCGCCGTGCAGCGCCACGCCGGCTCCGCGCCGCAGTCGGACGACATGACGCTGCTGGTCGTAAAAAGAACCGCACCGCGCGCTGTTGCGGCATAACCTTTGCGTGCAAAACCGGGCATCAACCGGCCCACGGCGCCGGCCTGCCGATCCGTGAAATCGAGATCGCTACCCACGATTCGCTCCGCAACTCCGGAGGCCCTGTGATGAATGCAACGTAAGGCCCGGGGGCTGTCGCTATGGCTACTATCGAGACATGAGCATTACATCCGATCAAAAATCGCAGGTCATCGACCTGATCCGCCGCAAATATCCTGAATGGGTGAACTTCGAGTATCGCCCGTTCATGCGCGATGAGATCAACACGAAGCGGCTGACCGTAAAAAAGGCGAACGCCCTCCTCAGCGAGAGCACCCTCGCCCACATGCTGGTAACCCGGGACACCGACGCGTTCATCGACCGCCTCGAACGCCTCGGGAAAGCCACCAACCTGCTCGACCGGCCGGGCACCGAGCATGGCGACATGGAGATTCTCTACGTCCCGACGCTCGACAAACCCGTTTTTTGCGCCCAGATCTACCACCTGCTCCACGGCACGGAGTCGGCGCAGGAGCGGCTCGCGGCGTATCTCCGCTATGTGGAAGACCACGAGCTGCCCAACAGCTGGACCTTCCCGACCTATCTGCTCTTTTTCTCGAATCCGAGGACGGAATTTTTCGTGGAGCCGCAGCCCACGGAATGGTTTCTGAAATACATCGGGCTCTCGCCGTATCTCGGCAAGCCCTCGCCGGACACCTATACCGCGATCAAGGAGTTTGCGCACGGCCTGAAGCACGCGCTGGCGGAATACAAACCGCACGACATGATCGACATCCAGAGCCTGATCCGGGTCTGTGCGACCATGAGCCAGCAGGCGAAGCCGGCGGGGGTCGGCGTGGCGCCGCCGCCCCAACCCGTCGAGTTCTGGACCGAAGAAGAGGCTGAAGACGCCGACGCGACCGTTCTTCACCCCTCCAACCCGCTCGCCCAGCAAGAGCCCGCGAAGCCGGCCCCGGCACAGGCGCCCGCGCCGGCCGCCCGGACCGACCGGCCCTCGACGCCGCTCGACCAGCACTACCGGGTATTCCTCGAATCGTTCATGACGGCGCCGCCCGGCATCGCCGCCGCCGTGGCCTTCGCCAAGGCGCGCGAGCAGGCGGAACAGCATTTCGCGCATATCGTCGCCGAACACGAACTGGGGGAGATCGTCACCGAACGCGTATTCCTCCACCTCCTGCCGCATGTCGACCGGAAAGAGCACGTGTCGAGCGGGGCCTGGATCCATCCGATGCCGGCGATGGACGATGCCCTCAACGCGCTCGCGCAGCTGTCTTCCCAGGAACGCGAACAGGCGGCCACCGCCCTGCTCGAACTCACCCGCCAGTGCGTCTACAACCCGCGCGGCATCACGGCGTACATCGACCGGTTCAAACAGAACGTCCACGCCGCCCCGTTCCAGAGCCGGCACGTATCGCCGATGCTCCATGCCCTGAAGCCGGGGGCCTTCACGATCGCGACGGACGACGCCGTCGCCACCATCAACTTTTTCAGCGGCACGAACTACACGAGCCAGATCGATCACTACCCCGAAGTGAACGAGGCCGGCCTGGCGCTGGTACGGTACCTCCACAGCGGCGCCAATGCCTTCGGGGTCAAGAGCGTCCAGAATACGGACCTGTTCGCGCTGTTCTGCACCTGGTTCGTTTCGCAGCAGGGGCTCCGAAAACAGCCGATCAAGAAGACGATCGACCTCGCGGGCGTCAGTGGACCGCTCTCGGGAGACGGCGGCATGGCTCCGGGCGAGCCGGCTATCGAGACGCCGCACAAGCCGGCTGCCCCGGCGACGGATGCGGCACATGAGGCTCCGGCGACAGATCATGCGCCCGCCGAACCGACGCCGGCTGCCGAACCAGTAGCGGAAGACGATGCGCCGGCACCGACCGCCGCCGCCGAGGCGGAAACGCCTGTCGCCATCGAGCCAGACGCCGAGATCCCCGCGACGCCGGCCGACCTGACGGTCGATAGCCCCCAGGATGACGAGGAAGAACTCGAAACCGACGCGTATGCCTCGTCGACCCTCAGCGAAAGCGACGCCGAGGCCCTCGCCGAGGAAGCGCGGGCGATCGACATGCTGCTTGGAGGGCATGCCGCCGAATCCACGGGAGACACCGCCGGCGTCGACGATATCCCCGAGGTGCTCCGCATCCTGACATCGTCGGGCGGCACCACGGGCGCCATCCATACCGATCCCGGTCACGACGACCTTGACGCCATCGAACAGCTCGTCTCCGAAGAGCCGGAAGCGCCCGAAGCGCCGGCCGAACCGGCCGAGCTCGCCGTGGACGAACGCGTGTCGGAAACGGATGCGACGCAGGTCCAGGCCGATGCGCCGGACCCCATCGCGGCGGCAGACATCGAGCGGCCTGCCGAACCGGAAGCTTCCGCGACAGACGACGAGGTGGATATCGCCCCGGAAACCGAGGCATCGGTCGCCGAAGCCGTGGAAGACCGGCACGAATCCGAGGAGACCGTCGCCCACACCGACGAATCCGCCCAGGCGGAATCGGACGAAACCGTGATGGCGAACGTCGACGACGTGCCGGTGGACACCGGCTACGACGCCGAGGGGCTGCCGGAAGACCTGGCGTTCATCGACGAACTGCTCCGCGGGCGGAGCATGACCGACACCCGGGACGATGCGCCGGCGCCTGAGTTCGCGGGCGTTCCCGACTTTGAATACGAGGCGGACCGCGACACCGCGCCGGATCAGGACCATCCCGAAGACACCGAGCTGGCGGCGGAACCGGTTACGGTCGACGCCGCCGAGGCGGACGGCGAACCGGCGGTGGATGAACCCGTCGCGGACATGCCGGCGAGCGAAGAAACGGTCGCCGAAGAGCCCGCGATCGACGCGGAATTCGAGGAAGAGGAACCGGAGCAGGAGACGCCCATCTATCTGCCCCACCACTACATGCCCGACGTCGAGGACGAACCCGTCGTCCTGGAAGCCGGCATCGAACTGGTGGAAGACGAAACCCTCGACCGCGACCCGCTCGAGGTCTGTGCCGAACTCACCGGGTTCGACATGGACGAGCTGGGGCGCTGGATCGAGACCGTGCGCCGCAAGAAGCAGGTGATCATCTGCGGACCTCCGGGCGCCGGCAAGACGTTCCTCGCCCGCCATCTCGCCCGGTACCTCGCGGAGTCCGGCGACGGCTTCGTCGAGACGCTGCAGTTCCACCCGGGGTATTCGTACGACGACTTCATCGGGCTGCGGTACGACCTCGCGCGGGAGCAGGACCGGCCGGCGATGGGGCATTTCACGCTGTTCTGCGAAAAAGCCGCCCGCCGCTCCGGCGAGTGCGTGCTGGTCGTCGACGAGATCAACCGCGCCGACCTGAACCGGGTGCTCGGCGAGCTGGTCTACCTGCTCGAATACCGGGGCGAATCGCTCTCCCTGGCCGCCGGGCGCACGCTGCGCGTGCCTCCGAACGCCTACATGATCGGCACCATGAGCGCCATCGCCGGCTCGGCGATCGACCCGATCATCCGCCGGCGGTTCGCCTTCATCTACCTCCCGCCCCGCTACGACATCCTCCAGCGTTATCTGGAGAACACGGGATACGACGCGGAGCCGCTGATCGGCGTGCTGGAACAGCTGAACGACCAGATCGAGGATCCCAACAAGAAACTCGGCATCGCCTACTTCATGCGGGACAACCTCGCCGACCAGCTGCAGGACATCTGGCTGCTCGAAGTGGAGCCCTGGCTCGAGGCCTGCTTCTCGCACCAGCCCGAAAAGCTGGACGCCTACCGCTGGAAACAGGTGCGCGCCCGGTTGAGCGGATCCTGAGCCCGTTCAGGCTTTGACGGTTTCCTTTTCGTTGAAATAGGCGGCGAAACCGAGCAGGATGACGAGCGCCATGACGCCCGGGATCGCCCAGAAGAGCTGCCACGCCGGCATCCGGGTCAGGTCGCCGTCGAGCAGCACGTTGAAGAGCCAGCCGGCGAACTGGGCGCCCGTCAGCAGCCCGATCCCCGAGCGCAGCATCACGAGCAGGCCCTGCGCCTGACCGCGTGTCGCGGGCGTCACCTGCCGGTCGACGAAGATCTGGCCGGCGATGTAGACGAAGTCGAAACAGATGCCGTGCAGCAGGATGCCGATGAGGATGAAGGCATAGACGCTGCCCGGCGCCGCCGCGGCGAGGAAGGCGAACCGCAGCACCCAGGCCACGAAACCCACCAGGATCATACGCTTCACGCCCAGCCGCAGCAGCACCCAGGGCATGAAGAACATGAAGAGCACCTCCGTCATCTGGCCGAACGACATCTGAAAACCCGGATCGGGTATGCCGGCGGCGTTGATGTAGACCGGCGCGTACGCGTAATAGGTCGATAGCGGAATGGAGATGAGCAGCTCGCACAGCGCGAACACGAGGAAAGGCCGTTTCTTGAGCAGATCGAACGCATCGAGCCCGAGCCGCTGCCGCCACGTAACGCCCACGGCGGCCCCTTTCGGCGGCGTGGCGGGCAGCGAGAGGCAGTAGACCCCCATCACGAGCGCCGAGTAGCCGGCGATATGCAGGGGCAGCGCCGTCTCATCCGCCCCCAGCACCAGACTCGCCAGTACGCCGGCGGCGATCCATCCGATCGATCCGAACATCCGCACCCGGGGAAACTGCTTCTCCGGATGGTTCATATTGTGGAAACAGAGGGTGCTTGTCAGGCCGATCGTCGGGAAAAAGCAGATGGTATGGAGGAAGAGGAGGCCGATGAACAGCGGCGCCGAGGCGCCGCCGACCTGTGCGGCCGCAAGCATCGCCACGCCGGCGAGCAGGTTGAGCACCACCAGCACCTTCTCCGTGGAGAAAAAGCGATCCGCGAGATTGCCCACCACAAACGGGCTGATGAGCGCCGAGACGGGGCCGACCGTATAGGCCCAGTGGATGACCTCCGATAGCCCGTTCGCCGCCATGTAATTGCCGACGGTGACGTACCAGGCGCCCCAAATGAAGAACTGTAGAAACATCATCAGGCTGAGCCTGGCGGTCAGATAGGGCTGCACTACGGGGACCTCCCGGAGAGTATATTAGGACCTCGCGCCCGGGAGCCAGCGTGCTCCGGGGCCGCCCGAAAGTACGGAGATCGATCCGATCGCCCAAGCACGACGCCATGAAAATCACGCTCGCTTACGGCCGCACGGGGCTCGACCTCGAAGTCCCCTCCCGCACCGACGTCATCCGCGCCGCGGCCGTCGCCGGCCTGGCGGACGAGGCCGCCGGCATCCGACACGCCCTGCGCGCGCCGTACGGCTCCGAGCCCCTGGCGCGACGCGTTCAACGCGGGGATCGCGTCGTGGTCACGCACAGCGACATCACGCGCCCGGTGCCCAACGAGCGCATCCTGCCGGTCGTTCTGGCCGAACTGGAGGCCGCCGGCGTCCGCCGGGAAGACATAACGCTCCTGAACGCCCTGGGCACGCATCGGCAGCAGACCGACGCCGAGCTGCGCACGATGCTGGGCGACGCCATCGTCGACCGCTACCGCTGCGCCCAGCACAACGCGTTCGACGACGCCGGCCTGGTACCCGTGGGTACGACGTCGCGCGGCAACCCGGTGCGGCTCAACAAGACCATGATGGAGGCCGACTTCCGGGTCTACACCGGCTTCATCGAACCGCATTTTTTCGCCGGATTCAGCGGGGGCCCGAAGGCGGTGCTGCCGGCGCTGGCCGGCCAGGAGAGCGTCCTGTCCAACCACGGTCGCGCTATGATCGCGCACCCGAACGCCACGTGGGGCGTGATCGACGGCAACCCGATCTGGGAAGAGATGCGCGAGGCGGCCCTGATGACGATGCCGGCGTTTCTCGTCAACGTCGCGATCAATGCCGAACACGCGATCACCGGCGTCTTCGCCGGCGACCTGCTGGAGGCCCACGCCGCCGGCCGCGCATACGTCCGCGACCATGTGATGGTCGGCGTCGACGCCCCCTACGACATCGTGCTCGTCAGCAACAGCGGCTACCCGCTGGATCAGAACCTGTACCAGACCGTCAAGGGCATGAGCGCGGCCAACCGCATCGTGCGCGAGGGCGGCGCCATCATCATGTGCGCGGCCTGTCAGGACGGCCTGCCCGATCACGGCCGATACGCCGCGCTGCTGGCGGAAGCCGGCTCGCCGCAGGCGGTGCTGGACATGCTCGCGCGGCCCGGCTTCGGCGAGCAGGATCAGTGGCAGGTGCAGGTGCAGGCGCAGGTCCAGCTACGCGCCGAGGTGTTCGTCTACAGCGAAGGGCTGTCCGACGACCAGATCCGGCGCGCCCTCTTTACGCCGTGCCGCGACGTGCCGGAGACGATCGCCATGCTCATGGACCGCTACGGCCCGGAGGCGCGCATCTGCGCGATGCCCGACGGGCCGGCGACGATCGCGTATGTCCGGTGAATCGGCGACGGCGTCATCACGCTCTACCTGACACAACGTGAACATGGCACAACCTGAATCCCGCATCATCTGTCTTTGGTCCGGCCCGCGCAACGTGTCGACGGCGCTGATGTATGCCTTTCGGCAGCGACCGGACACGCGGGTCGTCGACGAACCGCTTTACGCGCATTACCTGCGCGTCTCGGGCGCCGAACACCCGGGCGGCAACGATGTCCTCGCCGGCATGGAAAACGACGGCGCCAGGGTCATCCAGCGCGTCGTCTACGGCGCCTACGACCGGCCCAACGCCTTCCTGAAGCACATGGCGCACCACCTGGTCGATCTCGACCTGTCGTTCCTCGACGACACCGTCAACATCATGCTCGTGCGGGACCCCGAGCAGATGCTGCCGTCGCTGATCAACCAGATCCCCGAGCCCACGCTGCGCGACACCGGCCTCGCCCGGCAGACGCAACTGCTCGACGACCTCACGGCGCGCGGGCAGACGCCCGCCATCCTGGACGCCAGGGCGCTGCTGCTGAATCCGCGCGGCGTGCTCGAAAAACTCTGCCGGCACCTGGACCTCCCCTTCGACGAAGGCATGCTGGCCTGGCCGACCGGCCCGAAACCCGAGGACGGCGTATGGGCGCCGCACTGGTACCACAACGTCCATCAATCCACTACCTTTGCCCGGTACAGCGAAAAAAGCGATCCTTTCCCCGATCGCCTGAAACCGCTGCTCGACGCCTGCCGGCCCCACTACGAGCGCCTGCTCGCCCGGGCCATCCAGGCCTGATCCCACGGGCGGACGGCCGTTCGCCCCTGCATCCTTTGCCCCGATCATCACGATTCGGGCGGACGGCCGTCCGCCCCTACACCGGCCCGATAGCTATGGCAAAAATCCCTGATCCGCGAAACGAAAACATCCTCATCTACGTCGGCGACGGCCTGTATCCGCGCGAGGAGGCCAAGGTCTCGGTATTCGACAGCGTCGTCCAGGGCGGCGACGCGGTATGGGAGGGGCTGCGCGTCTACGACGGCCGCATCTCGGAACTCGACGCTCACCTCGATCGCCTCTTCGCCTCGGCGCACGCCATGGCCTTCGCCGAGGTCCCCACGCGCGACGAGGTCCGGCAAGCCCTGTTCGAGACGCTCAAGGCGAACGGCATGCGCGACGGCGTCCACATCCGGATGACCCTGACGCGGGGCAAGAAGGTGACCTCCGGCATGAGCCCGACCAACAACCAGTACGGCCCGACGCTCATCATCGTCGCCGAGTGGAAGCCGCCGGTCTACAGCACCGCCGGCATCCGGCTCATCACGTCCTCCATCCGCCGGAACAGCCCATCGAGCCTCGATTCCAAGATCCACCACAACAACCTCATCAATAACATCCTCGCGAAAATCGAGGCGAACTTCGCCGGCGTGGACGACGCGGTCATGCTGGATCTCTACGGCTTCGTCGCCGAAACCAACGCGACGAACATCTTCATCGTCAAAAAAGGCGTCGTGCTGACGCCGCATCCCGACGCCTGCCTGCCCGGCATCACGCGGGCCCTGGTGCTGCAGCTCTGCCGCGACAACGGCATCCCCGCGCAGGAAAAAAACATCTCCATGACGGAGGTCTACACCGCCGACGAGATGTTCACGACGGGATCGATGGGCGAGCTCTCGCCGGTGCTGGAGGTCGACGGCCGGCGTATCGGCCAGGGCGCCATCGGGCCGATGACGCAACAGCTCCAGCAGCTTCACGCGGCCTGGGTGCGGTCGCACGGGGAGGCGCTGCCGGCGTTTTAAGGGGTCTGTCCGGGGTGTTTGAGCCGACGTGGGGGAAAAAGATGTGTATCAGGTGCGTCTTCCGGTCGCATTTGCAAACATACACGCCTACTTTCCGCTACCGGCTCATCCACCTACCCCCGGCCACAAGAGACCCATGGGCAAGATCTACGCGCTACTCGCAGGCATCAACGACTACTCCCAGTCGAACGCCTCCAACCTCAAAGGCTGCGTCAACGACATCGGCTTTTACGAGGATTTCCTGAAGTCGAACTACACCGCGGATCTGGCGCTGCTCAAGCTGACCGACAGCGACGCGACGCGCGAAAATCTGATCGAGCAGTTTCGCAAACACCTGGGCCAGGCCGGGAAGGACGACGTCGCGCTGTTCGTCTACGCCGGCCACGGCGCCCGCTGGAAGGCCGCGAACGCGTTCACGACGTTTTTCCCGGATGGGTACGACGAAGGCCTCGTCTGCTACAACAGCCGCAGCAAGCCCGACGCCTACGACCTGGGCGACAAGGAGATCGCGCTCCTGCTGAAGGAACTGGAGCGCAACAACCCGCACATCGCGGCCATCCTCGACTGCTGCCACTCCGGCTCCGCCACGCGCAGCGTCGAGGAGGTCGAAGGCGCCGTGCCCCGGGCAACGCTCGGCATGGAGACGGAGCGCCCGATCGACTCCTACCTCCACAGCGACCTGCTCCGCCTGAATTACGCCAGCGCCGTCACGTCGCCGGATTTCGACGTCCCGAAATCGAAGCATATCCTCCTCGCCGCGTGCGACCGCACGCAGTCCGCCTACGAAAAAAAGGGACGCGGCCTCTTTTCGTTCAGCCTGCAAAAGGTGTTCGACCTGCACGGCACGGACATTACCTACGCCGAACTCTTCTCCCGCACCCGCGCCATGATGCGCGAGCAAAAGAAGCAGGACCCCCAGTTCCAGACCTACGGCCACTTCAACAGCTACACCACCTTCCTCGGCTCCACGGTGCGTCGCCAGACGCGCCACCTGGTCTTTTTCGACACCCGCGACCAGGCCTGGATGGTCGAGTGCGGCGCCGTGCACAACCTGCCCAGCGACGCGGACAAGCCGGCGGAGCTCACCCTGTATAACGACGCCGGCGACGTGGTCGCGCAAACCCGGACGACCCAGGTGGGCATCCAGAAGAGTGCGATCGCGATGCCCGAGGAGCTGGCCGGCGACAAGCAGGCTCAGTTCAAGGCCGCGATCACGAGCCTGCCCATCCCGCCCGAGCCGATCCATATCGAAGGCGATGCGCAGGCGATCAGCGCCATCCAGAACGCCCTGGATCCCTCGATCGGCGCCGCGTTCGTCGACGAGCCCGAAGGAACCCGCTACACGCTGACCGCGGCGGAAGGCGACTACCGCCTCACCCAGCGGGACACGAAGGAGTTCATCCAGGGGGTTCGCGACACCGATGTCAAGCCGGCCAAAGCGGCCGACGTGATGCTCTCGTCGGTGCTGAAGCCCGTCGTCGCCTGGGAGCGGGCGCTGCGTCTCCAGAACAACAGCACGGCGCTCGACACGGCGAAATTCCAGATCCAGTATGTCGAGACCCGCGACGACGGCGGGGAGGATCGCTACGAAATTTGCCTGACCGATCCGTCGGGCCGGCCGTTCCCGGATAAAAAGGAGCGCGTGCTCGAACTCGGCGAGACCGACAACCTGTACAACGACAACGAAGTCGTGCTCACGTACCGCGCCCCGGACGGCAATGACGACGCGGCGTTCGACATCAACACGCAGTTCCAGGTCCGGAATCGAACCGGCCGCGAACTGCACGCCCTGCTCCTCTATTTCTCAAGAGAATTCAAGATCCGGCAGAACGCCAACGAACCGATCCCTCCGGGGCAGACGTTTTCCGTGCTGGACAAGGGTTCGCTTTTCCTCGACAAATCGCTCAACGAGGAGACCGTGTGGTACAAATTGATCGTGAGCACGGAGCGCATCGACGATCAGCTGCTGGCCATGGACGGGTTCGACCTGGGCGAATACTTCCAGTCGACGCGCGGCGAGCGCAAGCACGACGACCGGAAGATCGAACCGACGAACGACTGGTTCACCAAGACGTGGCGCGTGAAGATTGTCCGTCAGAACAAGACCGTGGGCGAGGAGCCGGTGAAGGTCGACACCCTCGGGCTTACGATCGATCCGCACCCGTCGCTCAAGGCAAAGGTCAACACCGCCACGGCTTCGTCGGACACGCGCGGGGCCACGAGCGACGGCGCCTACTACGAAGCCCTCGAACACGCCGGCCTGTCGCTCGTCTCGCCCGGCCGCACTCGCGGCGACGCTGCGCCGGCGCACGTGCTTGAGCTGACCGATATCGAGAACGACGCCGACCTCGCGACGAACCCGCTCCAGATGACGATGACCGTCGATCTCGACCCCAACGAGATGCTGCTGCCCCTGGCGTTCGACGGCGAGAACTTCGTGATGGTCGGGGATGCGAAAAGGACCGACGCCGGCGCCCGCATCACCATCGACGAAATCCCGGAGTCGACGGCGAACCGCCGCAGCCTCGGGCGGGCGCTGAAGCTGTATTTCTTCAAGGCCTTCCTGAACCAGGACGTGGCCACACTCAACAAGCTGGGCTGGGTCGATCCCGCCTCCCTGGACATCAAAAAAGACGGCGCGAAAGATCGCGTCAAGGATGCAAAAAAGGTGCTGCTGGTCGTCCACGGCATCATCGGCGACACCAAAACGATCGTTCCCGGCCTCGCGAATATCGCCGGCGGCCTGCAGCACAAGTTCGACGCGGTGCTCACCTACGACTACGAAAACCTGAATACCCCGATCGAGGAGACGGCCCGAACGCTCAAGCAGCAGCTGGAGGAAGCGGGGTTCGGCAAGGATGACGGGAAGTCGCTCACGATCCTGGCGCACTCGATGGGCGGACTCGTGTCGCGCTGCATGATCGAGCGCCTGAGCGGGCACGAGTTCGTCGACCACCTCGTCATGGCCGGCACGCCCAACGGCGGATCGCCGTTCGGGGAGCTGATCGAGGCCCGCGAAGCGCTGAAACGCATCACCGGCGTCGTCGTCAACTTCGTGCCGACGGTGATCCCGTTCCTCGGCACGCTCTTCAGCAGCGTCAACGCCCTGCTCGAAGGCAGCGAGGACATCACCCCCACCCTGGAGCAGATGAATCCGTCGTCGAACTTCCTCGCGCTCCTTAACGACCCGAGTTCCAACCCGGGGATCCGCTACTCGATCGTCGCCGGCAACGTGGATCAGGTGCCGGAAACCGCCCAGCGCGGCTTCCTGAAGAAGTTCGTCGTGAAGATCGGCCGCAGCAAAACCGCCGACGCGCTCTTCAAGGGAAAACCGAACGACATCGCGGTGAGCGTGGACAGCATCAAACAGGTGAACGAGACGCGTACGCCGCGGCCGATCATCATGGATGCCCCGTGCCACCACCTCAGCTACTTCAACACGGACGAGGGGGTCCAGGCGTTGAGCCAGGTGGCGTGGTAAGTCAGCGCGGCAGCGTGCTCCGCAGCACGACGCGATAGGCGGGGTGGTAGACCTGCTCGTAGATCTCGGAATGATGTACGGCCGGGTAGTCGCGGGCGCGTTGTTCCTCGAGGAAGGCCGCCAGCACGTCGGGGTTGAGCCATACGTCGCCGTGCTCGGCCATGAAGACGAGTTGCGCGAGGTAGCCTTCGAGGCGATCGACGGAGGGCGTAAACGCCTTCCAGGAGACCGCCATCATCGCGTAGACGGCCGCCGGCGTGCCCCCGGATTCCTTGTACGGCCTCAGGTTGAGCCGAACCATCTGGCTGTCCGGCGAGATGTATTCGATCATCCGCTCGTTTCGCGCCGGCCCGAGGGATTCCCACTCATGGAGGAGATAGTTGTAGATCGCGCTGCTGTCGGCCCCGAGGTGCGCGCTGCCCATCGCCGACTGATGGAGGAGTTTGTACCAGTCCTGCACCTGCATCCGCGGGTAGAGCTGGGACTGATCGACGAGCACGGCATGAATCGGCGGCGGGTCGAAACGCAGACAGGAAGCCATCGTCAGCGTGGCGAAAGCCAGCAGACCAAACCGGGCGATGCCCGAGCAGATTTGCGATGTATGGCCAGAGAGCGTCACGTCGGCCCCGGTTAGATGCAACACGAACAGGCAGCCAGGCGAAGTTTCGCACAGTACTTCCAGCGCGGATCGATGATCCGCAGCCGCCACTACAGGGATTCGGCGGCAATCCCCGTTCCTGAACGGTTGTGACAGAAAGGACATAGTCCGCCGGCTGGCCGGTTCGTTTGTCATCCTCGCGCATGCGGGGATCCAAACAAGGCGGGGCGGTCGCAGGCATCCCCAATCAGGTTGGGAGCCTCCTGCCCCCGGCTTGACCGGGCGATGACGCTATCCGCAAATCAGCGTCCGGTATGGGGAGGAGGCCATCCTACCGCACACGGCGGCCCTCGAGCATGACCAGCTTCACCCGGCGCAGTGCGGACAGGTCCTTCGACGGGTCGCCGTCCACGGCGATGAGGTCGGCCAGGCGTCCGGGCTGAATGGAGCCTACCCGGTCGTCGATATGAAAGAGGCGCGCGTTGACCGAGGTAGCCGCGCGCAGCACGTCGAGCGGCGCCATGCCGTACGCGCCCATCAGTTCCAGCTCCCAGGCGCTATCGCCATGATCGAAGACGCCCACGTCGCTGCCGGCGCACAGGGTGACGCCGGCGTCCATCGCGAGCCGCATCATGGCGTGTTTCGTGACGATCCGTTCGGGCATGGGGGACTGGCCGTTCCATCCCCCGTAGCGTGAAATGGCTTCGACGGCCGCGAGGGTCGGGCACAACGCAACGCCGCGCTCGGCCATCAGCGCGAAGACCTCCGGCGTCCCGCCGTCGCCATGTTCGATCGTCTCGACGCCGGCCAGGACGGCGCGCCGCATCCCCTCCGCCGTGCCGGCGTGCGCGACGACGGCGCGGCCGCTGCTCCGGGCCGTCTCGACGATCGTCGTCAGCTCTTCCACCGAAAACGTCGGCATAGCCTCGCCGCCGAGGCCCCACCGGTAGTCGGCGTAAACCTTGATCACATCCGCGCCCTTCCCGATCTGATGGCGCACCACGCGCACGAGGTCGGGCCCGTCGGCCGCCTCGGCGCCGAGGGGCACCTCGACCTGATCGGCGAAGCCCTTCGGCCCGTAGCTGCCGGTCGCCACGATCGCCCGCGTCGCCACCAGCATCCGGGGCCCTGGAATGACGCCCTTCTCGATGGCTGTCTTGAGGCCGACATCGGCGTAGCCGGCCCCCTCCGTGCCGAGGTCGCGTATCGTCGTAAAGCCGGACATGAGCGTGTTTTTCAGATGCACCGTCGCCCGCGCCACTCGCTCCGCCTCCGATTCGACGAGCACCTGGTCGTTCCACGAGGTCTCGTCGTACGGATGCAGGAGCACGTGCGAGTGCCCCTCGATGAGCCCCGGCAACAGCGTGAGGCCGGCGAGATCGACCTCTTGCGCCCCGGTAGTCGGCACGTTGCGCGCGGGACCGGCGGCCGTGATGCGCCCCTCCTCCACCCGAACGGCCCATCCCTCATGCATCGTGTCGCCGTCGAACACGCGCGCCGGACGGAGGACCACCGGCTGGGCGAAGACCGGGGCGGCGACCACGAGCAGCAGCAGCATGGCCGGATTACGCAGGAGGCGCGTAAGGCAAGGAGGTGTAATCATGGCTGTTCGATTGCGAAACGTTTTGTACATCTGTACTCTGTGAGCCCAACACGGAACCCACATGCCTGCTTCAAAAAAACCAGACAACGCGCCCCCACCGCCGGCGGAGACCGCGCCGCAAGATAAGCAGTACACCGCTATCGTGTACTTTCACGGCATGGGCGCGCAGCGACGCTACGAGGAGATCTCCCGCCTGGTCGACGCGCTGGACCGGCTTTCGTACGTAAAGCGCGACACCCCTCTCGACGGCATCCCCGTGGCCAAGCTGAGCGGCATCGAGGCGCGGCTCGAACCCAGCCGGGTGACGCCGGACGAGCGGCTATCCTACATCCGGGCCTACTACGACCGCGGCGCGGCGCAGCCGGAGGGGTTCACGACGGCCTACCGCTTCTACGAGGCCTACTGGGCGCCGCTCGCCGCCGGCAAGTCGTCCGCCCGCTCGGTCGTCAAATGGCTGCTGGTCCAGTTCAAGACGCCGGCCCAGACGATCCGCTCGCCGTGGCGCGATCGCGCGCGGCTCCGACGGGCGGCCCTGTATGCCATGTGGCAGGCCGATCGCGGCGCGAGCACGCCGGCGTATTCCGACAGCGAGTACCAGTACATCCTGAACCGCTACGATGCGTTCGAGGAGCCCGACAAACGCCGCGCCTTCGAAAAAGGAAGCTTCCGCGCCTTCCTCAAATGGCTGACGGAAGCGAACCCGAAGGACGACGACCAGCGGCGCATCCAGCTGGCGAAAAAATGGCGCCGCGCCTATGTGCTGTCCGAGATCTACAACATGATGGTGCTCCTCACCATCCTGCTGGCCATCACGATCCTGGGCATCGCGGCGATCGGCAGCCTCCTCCGCACGATCGCCATGCTGACCGAGGGCATGTCCTATCTGCAGATCGAACTGCTGCAGCCCTATCTCTCGGTCTCGCCCCTGCAATACATCATCGAACTCGTTCCCTACGCACCCCATCCGTTTGTGGCGTTCGGACTCCTGCTCATCTCCGCCATCGCGATGCGGCGATTTTTGCGGGATTATGTCGGCGACGTGCAGCTGTGGACGACCTACCAGGAGACCGACGACAAGCACAAGACGCGGACGGAGATCCTGGAACGCGGCACCGTCCTGATGCGCCACGTCCTCAGCGACCCGGCGTGCGGCCGCGTCATCGTGGTCGGGCACAGCCTGGGCTCGGCCATCGCATACGACTGCCTGCTGGAACTGGGCCGGATCAACCGCGCGGAAAACGCCGAAAATCCATTCAAGGCCTCCTTACGCCTCGACGTCATCGACCACTTCATCACGCTGGCCAGTCCGATCGACAAGATCCACTACTTCTTCGAGAGTCATACCGGCAAATACCACCGCTACAACCGGGTGGTCGACGATATCCGGGGCGATATCGGCACCGTTCCCTTCGCCAAAAACAGGAAGGCAACCATCCACTGGGTCAATTTCTGGGACCGTGCCGACATCATCAGCGGCGCCATCGACAGCGCGTCGTCGCGCAGTGCTCCGTTGCTGATGGTCGATAACGTCCAGGTCTCGAATTACCTGCTCGGCCTGCCCGGCCCCAGCCACTCGGGCTACTTCCAGCACGAGCGGGTAATGTCGGATATCTTTTCTATGATCTTCCACGGCGCGCACAGCTTCAAGAATCCCCCCAGAAACGAAAAAGGCTGGCCCGACCTGGACCAGGTGATGCTCGGCCCCGGAAACCGGAGTTCGTTTTTCGACATCGCCGGCATCGGCCTCGCGCTCGTGCCGTGGCTGATCCTCTTCGCCAGTCTCCTGGTGGCGTTCACCCCCATCGCCGCCAGCATCACCCTCAACGCGGCCCTGGCCCTCGTCGCCGCCGGCGCCCTCCTCGCCCTCGGCAGCGCCCTGCGTGGGCACGTACGGTCGATCGATTGAAGGTTCAAGGGTTAATGTTCAAGGTCCTTTTCCTTAAACCTTGAACTTCGAACCTTGAACCATTTAATGCGCCGGCACGGTCCGTTCGTTCGCCCAGGCGCGCATCGCGCCGATGTGCTCGCTCATGACGACGGATAGGGGGCGCGTCGTGTGCAGTTCGTCTACCAGGATCTGTTGATCCAGCCGGCCGGAGCCGCCCTGCGCGGAATAGAGCCCGGCCACGATCGCCTGCTCGATCTCGGCGCCCGAGAAGCCATCGCTGGCTGTCGCCAGGGCCGGCAGATCGAAGGATTCCACGACGAGCCCGCGTTTGGCCATGTGGATGGCGAAGATTTCGCCGCGCGTCTCCGGGTCCGGGAGGTCGACGAAAAAGATCTCGTCCAGCCGCCCCTTGCGCATCAGTTCGGGCGGGAGCGACTGGATGTCGTTCGCCGTGGCCACGATGAACACGGGCGCGCTGCGCTCGGCCATCCAGGTGAGCAGGGTGCCGAGCAGGCGTTTCGAGGTGCCGGCGTCGCTGTCGCCCGTGGAGATGCCTTTTTCGATCTCATCGAGCCAGAGCACGCAGGGCGCCATGACCTCGGCCATGCGGAGCGCCTCGCGCGTGCGGCGCTCGGTTTCGCCGTGGTACTTGTTGTACAGCGCGCCAAAATCCAGGCGGAGCAGCGGGATGCCCCACGTGCCGGCGACGGCCTTCGCCGCGAGGCTCTTTCCGCCCCCCTGCACACCGAGCAGCAGGATGCCTTTCGGCGGATCCAGGGCCGTGGCTTTGGGGTCGCCGAAAAACGCGACGCGGCGGTGCGCGAGCCACTGCTTGAAGCGCCCGAGCCCGCCCACCTCCGAGAACCGCGCCGTGTTGTGCTCGAACGAGAGGATGCCCTCGCCGTTGAGCAGGTCATGCTTGGCGCGCGCCACGTCCGTCAGGTCGTCCAGCGTGATCGCGCCGTCGTCGTAGATGGCCGTCCGCGCCAGACGCTCCGCCTCGGTCAACGTGAGGCCGCGCAGGTTCTGAACGAGGAGCCGGAGCGCCTCCCGGTCAATATGCAGCTTCTGGTCCTTGCGCTCCTCGGCCCACTGGCCGGCGACCTTCGCCACGGTCTGCATCAGGGCGGACTCGCTCGGCAGCTTCAGCTCGAAGTGGGCCACAAAATGCCGCAACTCCTCCGGAATCTTGATGGCGTGGCTCATGAAGACGATCGTCTGCCGGCGGGATTCCGCCTGCAGCGCCACTTCCTTGATCTGGCGGATATGTTTGGGATCGTCGAGGAAAGGATGAAAGTCGACGAGCAGATAGATCCCGGAGATCTGCATCGCCCAGATATGCTGGAGCACCTCGCCGGGCTCCTGCACCGCGTCCTGGCGCGACGAGCGTTCCCCGACCCGGCACAATCCCTGCGTGATCGTCCACCGAAACAGTCCGCGCCCGAGCTGCGCGGCCGACCGCTTCAGCAGATCCAGGACGCGCTGCTCCTCGATGGATTCGACGACGATGATGGGGGTCCGCGACTGGACGAGCGTGACGAGTTCGTGCGTTTCGGGCATGAAGCAGCCTGATGCGATCACACGGGCCTGTCGGCCTCGGTGAGCGGTTCATGGATCGAGGAACGGACCAACCCTGAACCGGCTACGGCAAAACGGCCCGGGCATCCGTCCTCCCTTTCTCGTCACTGCGGGCCGCTACAGCAGAATGATGTTTTCGATCCGCGCCGCACGGGTGTACACATCGATCACTTCGTCGCTGGAGGACACGCTGAGCCGGGTGGTGACGCTGACGTAGTTGCCTTTTCGCGAAGCGCGCAGCTCGACCGGGTGCCCTTCGCCGAACAACGCGCGCACGTCATCCACGCCGGCACTGGGCACGATGAACTTGAACAGATATTCGCCCGGCCACTCCTCCTTCTCGTCCAGAAGCGCTTGAAATCGATCCCACCATTCCTGGTTTTGCAGCGGTTTTTGGTTCATCAATGAGCTTGCCCTATCCCGACATACTGGAAACGCCACGGCCCATTCGGGCAGCGGCGGACGGGTTTTAACGTGGAGACGCGGTATGGGTTCGAGGGCATCCGGGGCGTCGGTTTTAGTCGGCTACGGTGCCGCCGATACGCTCAAAAAGAACCCTGAGGCCAATTAACCAACGTACAGCACCGCGTGACATAACGATCTCTTCAGCAACACAGGGCTCGGCCTGCATTGGCTATGATAGGCTCAGACTTCTCGGCATTGTCCGAATTCGGCTATTTTGCCGTCACGCCGCCGGCGTCGACGGGTACCTCCACGTCCAGTCCCGACGACCCATCCCTTTCCGGGACGCAACCTGCCGCGGCGAACGGATCGCTGGCCGACACCTTTCTCTACCGGAAAAGGCCCGAGGCCGTCCCGGAAACGGCGCAGTCGGACAACGCGGCGCAGGAGGACGCGCAGGGTAGCCAGGCCGGCGTCGATCAGGCGCTGACCGAAGAGGAGCTGAAGCAGATCGAAGAACTCAAGAAGCGCGACGCGGAGGTACGCCGGCACGAAGAAGCCCACATGCGCACGGGCGGCCG
Organism: Rhodothermales bacterium; assembly: GCA_041391505.1. NCBI lineage: Bacteria > Pseudomonadati > Rhodothermota > Rhodothermia > Rhodothermales > Rhodothermales bacterium. The sequence goes on along the minus strand of JAWKNW010000004.1, from coordinate 265,376 downwards.
CTACGCCGGCACGCCGAAGTACGACTACCAGACGGGGCCCGACGGGAAACGCTATGCGATCGGCGGGAGCGTCGACATCGATACCAGCGAAGTGCCCGGCGACCCCGAGGCCACCATCGAAAAAGCCCGCATCATCAAACGCGCCGCGCTGGCTCCCGAGGAGCCGTCGACCCAGGATCGGAAGGTAGCGCGCGAGGCGGATCAGATGGCGGCTCGCGCCCAGCGCGAGCAGTCCGAGGCCAAGGCGGACACGCCGGATGACGAGCCGGGCGAGGCGGCGGAAACAGCGACGTCGACGGCGGCGAAAACCGATCCGCATGCCCACGTCGCGGCGACGACTTCTGAGGAAACGACGGCCGTGGAGCAGGAGGTCTTGAAGGTCGATCCCCAGACGGAACTGGACCTGGAGGTGGCCTCCGCCCAGCAGTCGCTGATGCGCTACAAGACCTCTCAGTTGCGGCATTTCTACATGCCCATCAACGCGCGGCTGAACATGGATAACCAGCGCATCGCGCTGCTCCCCATCTTCGATCAGTATGCGTAACGCGATGCCGCGTTAAGGAATTTTTTTCGCTCCTCGCTCTGGTAACATCGTGCCCGAAAGGCCCTGTTGGGCTTTTCGGGCCGATTTATTTCTGCACAGGAATTGGGCACGGGTTTTCCACCGTGCGGCCCGAATCGGTTGCAACGACGTTTCGGATCATGGCATCTCCAATACCTTCATATACCCTGGAATACCACAAGCTTCGGGAGGCGGCCGAAACCTTTGGTTTTCACCGGGAGGCGGATCTGATCGCCACGCGGCAGGAGTCGCTCGGGCATCCGTTCACGCTGTTCGTGGTCGGAGAGCAGGGTGCGGGCAAGTCGTCGCTGATCAATCTGCTGCTGGGCCGGCCGATCGCCCCCATCGGGCGCTCGCTGCCGTGGCTGAATATTTACCGCCGGCCCGAGGGCGGCCAGGAGATGGCCGAAATCATCCTGCAGGACGATGCCGTGCCGACGGTCCTCTCCCTCAGCGAGGCCCGCGCGCTGACCGACGAGATCGGAGACGACGGCGCGATCGCCGGCGGATCCATCGATCGCATCGTGTGGCACATCAACGCCCCCGGTCTGCCGCTCGACATCGCGTTCGCCGAGGCGCCGGCGACGGACGACGCCGACCTGCCCGACCGCTACTTCTGGCAGGCCGATGGGCTCCTCTGGCTGATGCGCGCCGACCAGCTCATGGAGAACAAGACGCGCATGCTCGTCACCGCGCTCCAGCAGAAGAAGGTGCTGCCGGTCATCTCGATGGGCGTGCTCACGCACATGGACGCGGTACCGAACAACAAGTGGCTCCAGATCGTCCAGGACGCCCGCTCCGGCTTCACGGGGGCGCTCGATCTGGTCGTCCCCTTCACGGCATCGCCGCAACGGGTCGACAGCATCTTCGACGACCCGAACGCCCTGATGTATCGCGAACTGAGGAACCGGTTTTTCCAGGGCGCGCGCCTCGCCCGGCAGAAGAACCAGTCCTATTTCGTCGAAGCGATGGGCGACGCCCTGTCGGGGCGGTTCGAGGCGTTCGTGGACCGGGTCCTCGCGAATCGGTGGGCGTATCTGTCCTTCCAGCGCGCGCTGGACGAGCAGATCGAAACCCTCGAACTCGGCATCGGGGAGCGGATCCAGCAGTACGCGGAAACGCTCAAGACGTATTCGATGGAGCAGGCGACGGCGCTCGAAAAAGCGTCGTACGCCCCGCCGGAGCTCGTGGTGGCGAACGAACCGCCGCCCTCGCTGGAGCGGCTGCGCAACGAGATCCATCTGGATATCGTGGAGAGCAGTCAGCGCATCTTCGGGCAGCTGCAGTACGACAGCCGGCCCGTCACGCAGTGGCAACCCGGCGAAGACGGCCCGATCCCGCGCAAGGAGGGGTGGACGCTGAAGGAGCCGCCGGCGGCGGCCTTCAAGTTGCCCGAGATGCCCAGCGGACATCTCGCCTTTCTGCGCGGCCAGCATCCCGGCACGCGCGTCGCCGCCGAAGCCGCGATCTACGCGCCGGGGTCGGAAGGCGACGGCATGCCGCACCCGGCCGAGCTCTGGCAATCGGCCACCGTCTGGCTTCCCCGCATCGCCGAACTGGCGGAAGAGGAACTGGCCGTATGGAAGGCGGACGTGTTCAACCAGATCCGACGCAGCCTGCTCGACAGCGCCGCGCTCTCGTTCAAGGCGCTCCACGGGTTTCTTCCCGGCGAGGCGGCGGCCGTGCTCATGCCGCTCGAGCAGACCTACGAACGGCTCACGGGCGAATCGGTGAAGGTGCCCACGCCGCATCTGCCGGGCGCCGGCCTGTCGCCGGCGCTCTTCCTGTGCCGGATGCAAGAGGATGCGTTTATCGAGCGATGGAACAGCGAGCTGACGCAGAAATGTTATGAAGCCATCATGCCCCGGCTGCACAAGCAGATCCTGCACGACGTCGAGCGCCTCCGCAACCAGCTGGTGGAACAGTGGGAGAAGTCGCAGGACTCGGTGCACCGGCGGGTCGATGTGGCCTGGCGGCAGTACGGACGCGGCCTGACGCTCAAAAACGCCGTCAAGTGGTCGGTGCCGTGGATCTCGTCGCTGATCCGCGACCGACTGCCCGATCCGAGCGACACCCTCGCCCGCCGGCGCGTCTCGCTGCATCCGCCCTACGATGTCCCGGTCGCCCTCTTCCTCGACGGCGACGGCACCTCGTTTCTGGAGCCGATCTACAAACCGGTCGATCCGCCGCTCAACCCGGATCAGTTCATCGCGCAGCGCCTCCAGGAAACGATCCGTCAGATCTGCCGGCAGAACTGGCGCGTCAAGGCGCCGATCACGGTCTCGATGGAGCTGCGCAAGATGCTGCGCCGGCGCACGTCGATCGCCATCGGCACGCTGGCCGGATTCTCCCTGATCTGGATCATGCTGTTCGGAACGAGCACCGTCAGCCTTACCTCGCTCAGCGTCATCGCCGCGCCGTACATCTTCACGGTCGGTTATGCGATCAAACGCATGATCGATCACACGTTCGATACGGGCAACGACGAGCAGGCCGAACGGGTGTACACCCTCATCCATCGCCACATCCAGAGCCGGATGGACATCATCCGCGACGAAATCGACGACCTCTTCCTGAAGGAGGCTTTCCGGGATACGATCTATGAGGAGTTGAAAAAACTGTCGGCTGACCCGGGCGGACCCTATATGCCGTACGCCGAACTCGTGCGCCGCCTCCGCAAGATCGGCGAGGTGCGCGTGTGACCGCGCGTCAGTCGCCGTAGCGCAACTGGATGGTGGTCGTTTTTCCCGAGGCGATGGTGACGATGTAGAGCCGGTCGTATTCGGTCACCTCGTCGTACGCCGGCCCCGATTCGCCCCCGAGGAGCCCCACGAGCTGCGGCGTCGTGTTGCTGTGCCCCACCACCACGATGCGGCCCGTCGACGTCTTCAGCAACTCGGCCACGGCGTCGAGCGCGCGCGGATCGTAGCGTTCCACCTCCAGCCCCAGCTGCTGCGCCAGCGGCTCGACGGTTTCTATCGTCCGCTTGAAATTCGTACTCAGGATGCGCGTGACGCCGGCTTCGCCGAGGGTGCGCGCCAGCGCCGCGGCCCGCGCCATGCCGGCCGCATCGAGCGAGGGATCCGCCGTGGTATCCGCCGGCGGCACCTGTTTCTCCGCATGCCGCATCAGATAGATCACGACCGGATCGGGCGCGTCGGTCGACTGACACGCCGCGAGGAACGCGCCGCCCAGTACCAGCGCGGCAAAAAAGATACGTGCGGACATGTGTGGGTAGGGTATCAGAGTCGTCGGGAGACGCGCGGAAGCATCTCCTGCTTCCACGCCAGAAAGCGGCCGTCCAGAATCGCGGCGCGGGCTTCCTGCATGAGCCATAGATAAAACGATAGATTCTGCAGGGATGCAAGCTGCAATCCGAGCAGTTCGCCGGCGATAAACAGATGACGAAGATACGCCTTCGTGAACGTCTGCGCCGCATACCGGTCGAGCCCCGGATCGACCGGCGAAAAATCCCGCTGCCACTTCAGATTGCGGATGTTGAGGATGCCTTCCGTGGTGAACAGCATACCGTTGCGCCCGTTGCGGGTAGGCATCACGCAATCGAACATGTCCACCCCCCGGGCGACGTTCTCGATCAGGTTTTCCGGCGTGCCCACACCCATCAGGTAGCGCGGCTTCTGCGCCGGCAGGTGCTCGTTCACGACCTCGACCATGGCGTACATGTGTTCCGCCGGCTCGCCCACCGAGAGCCCGCCGATGGCGTAGCCGGGAAAGTCCATCTCGATCAACCGCGCGGCCGACTCGCGCCGGATCTCGGGAAAGATGCCGCCCTGCACGATCGCGAAGAGCGCCTGGTCGTACCCGTACAGCGGCTCGGTATCCGCCAGCCGCCGGCGGCACCGCTCGGCCCAGCGAAGCGTGCGCTCGTGGGCGGTGCGCACCTGCGACTCCGGCGCGTCGCCGGGCGGGCACTCGTCGAAGGCCATGATGATGTCCGCCCCGATGGCGCGCTGCATGTCCATCACGTTCTCCGGCGTGAACTGGTGGTAGGAGCCGTCGATGTGGCTCTGAAAGCGCGCGCCCTCTTCGGTGAGCTTGCGGCGCTCGGCCAGGGAGAAGATCTGGAAACCGCCCGAATCCGTCAGAATCGGCCGATCCCAGGCCATGAAGCGGTGCAGGCCGCCGGCTTCACGCAGCAGCTCGGTGCCGGGGCGGAGGTAGAGGTGGTAGGTATTCCCGAGGATGATCTGCGCACGGACATCCGCCCGCAGGCGGTCCGGCGCCACGCCCTTGACCGTCCCGACCGTGCCTACCGGCATGAAGATCGGGGTCTCGATCACGCCATGATCGGTGGTGAGCCGGCCGGCGCGAGCGTTCGTATGCTCGTCGGTCTTCTCGAGGACGAACTCCATGGGACGCGGGGGTAACCTGGGCGGGATGCGAAAGGCGTTCTATACGCCGCAGGAGCGAGGACGTTCTCAGACCAGGGCGGCCGGCGCCACGGCCGGCACGGCGTCGCGCGGCGACCGCTCCAGCAGCGCCCGCAGCGCCGCGCGCTCGTCGGCGGGGAGCGCGAGGATCACCGGCCCCTCCGGCGTTTCGATCAGGAGGACCTGCTCGACGGCCGCGCCCAGAAATGCGCGGGTGCGCGCATAGGCCCTGTAGTGCCGGTAATAGGCGAGATACGGGATTTCAGCGACCCGGAGGATGCGGGCGCGGGGGATGACGAGCGCCTCGCCGGCCCGGTCGACCTCGAGCTGGTGCGCGTCGCAGCGGACGGTGAACCCGGGGCGAAATCCAACCAGGCCTACGCCCACGAACAGCAGCAGCGCCGTGAGCTGGGCCGCCCAGAAGACCGACAACGCCGCCGGCGTCGTCAGGGCCGGCAGGAAGACCGCCCACGCCAGGTTCTGCGCGACGGCCAGCATCAGCAACAGGGCGCAGCACGCCAGGATGAAGGCGCCTTCCGCCATCCGTTCATCCCGAACACGCGCACGAATCCATCTGCCGAGCAATGAATAGCCCGGGTGAAAGCGACGGGGCACGGAGCGATGAAAAGACACGATGGGTCAGTGTTCCAGAAGATCGATGTCAGCCACTTCCAAAATCGGCTGCTCTTTACGTTCTCTCTCGGGGGCGTTTGTTACGCCGCCGGCGCCAAAGAGGTTCGGCTCCGGACCCCGTTCCATCTCCTGCGCATGCGGGGCGGCGAAGGTGGAGAGGTCGAAGGTGACCCTGCCCTGGTAGGTCTGGAATACGGTGGCGATCAACGCCATGGCCGGCACCGCGACAAAAAGCCCCAGCACCCCCATGAGCGCGCCGAACACAAAAAGAGAAAACAGGATGAGCACCGGATGCAGCCCCACGTGATGGCTCAGGATCCGGGGGACGAGGACGGCCTGCTCCAGCAGCGACTGCCCCAGTAAGATCGTCACGACGAGCACGACATCCAGAAGCCCGCGGTCGCCGAAGACGAGCGCGATGCAGATGCCCACCATGTTCGTGATGATCGCGCCGAGGTTGGGGATCATGTTCAACATGCCGGCGATCAACCCGATGAGCAGCGCAAACGGCACCTTCGCGATCATCAGGGCCACGGTGACGATGATCGAACCGATGACGCTGATGGTCAACTGTCCGCGCAGATAGTTGCCCACGATGCTGCTCACCTTTTTCAGGTACGTCCGCTGACCGCCGACGAGCGGCAGCAACTGGATGATGCCCGTCTTGATGTGCCGATAATCCTTGAGCATGTAAAACAGGATCACGGGCATCACGAGCGCTATCATGAGCACATTGAAGACCGGCCCGATGGACTGCATCATCTCGCCCACGTTGGACGGGATGCGCTCCGTCCAGGCGCGGGTGTAGGACTGGATCGACTGGGTCAGCCGGCCGGCGAGCGCCTCTTTCTCGGCATCGCCGGGCACCGCATAATTCACCAGGGGCGACGTCAGCAGCCAGGCCCGCAGCTCGCGCAGACCGGTCGTCACGTGATTCGCGATCGTGTCCAGCTGGTTGAGCACATTGGGGATGAGGAAAAGCCCCAGCAACGCCACCACGCTCACGATCATCAGCGTCACGAAGAGGGAGGAGACGCCCCGGTGGACCCCGTAGCGTCGGTGCAGGTACGTGACGACCGGATCGAACAGATAGGCGAAGATGTACACGCTCACGAACGGCAGCAGCACCCCCGAGAGCGTTACAAAAAACCACACCAGCAGTAAAAAGCCGCCGGACAGGAGGATCGCGTGCACGATTTTATGCCGCCGGATCGGCCAGAGCAGGATGACGCACGCGCCCGAGAGAATCGCCGGATTCAGGATGGCCTGCATGTGGTACAGCAGCACCAGGAAGATGAGCGTGCCGCCGGCGAACAACAGCATCTCCGCGCCCGACAACATGGGCGCGAGAGGCGAAGCGAGTTTTTTGGGCGGCAGCACGGGCATGGCTGAATTCGGCACGGGATGAATCGGGGATCTCCCGGACCGGATTCGAAAATCATTCCACGGGGACCGGCCCATGCGCAATGCGAGCCCGAACCCCGCCTCCGATCCGGATCCTCCGCGGGTCGCCGTTCCGGACCCGCCGGCGATCAGTAGGCGTGCTGCCAGAGCAGGTTGATTTGCACCGTCGATTCGCCTCCGAGCAGGCGCAGCAGGAGCGAATTCATGAGCTGCAACTCAAGTGTAACGATGGTGCCAATTTCGCGGGTGGCCCCCCCGCTGTCCGCCCCGCCGATGGGTTGACTGACGGACGTATAGACCTTCGGAGTGACATATTTTCCGGCCGTGACGGTCGCCCCCCTTCCGCTCGCACTCGTCTCGATCTGGATGACATCGAGCTCCAGACCGGATTTATTTACCAGGTCCTCGATGGCGCTCGTGAGCAACCCCACGCCCTGACTCACGGCGAAGCCCCGGCCGGCGCTCGCGAACGAGGAATTCGATGACCCGCCCAGCAACAGCGCCTCGCTGGCCGGCTGCCCCGTGGCGATGTAGGAAATGATGTCCGTCAGCTCCATCGACGGCTCGGAGCTGAGGGTGAGATTCAGCGCGTCGGGCTGGCCCTCGGCGTCGAGATTGATGGTGACGGCGTTCTCCTGGCTGCGCTGATTGGGCACTTCGTACCGCGCCTCGATATCCATCACGGGCGACGTCGCCGGCCCGTTGAACGAGAGCGTCCCTTTCCGGATGGCGAATCGTTTTCCGAACTCCTTGATATAGCTCCGTTCGGGCACGACCTCGATGGCCCCGAAAATCGTCTGCTCCTTCGCGGGCTCCTTCGTGAGGTCGAGGTTTCCGGTGAACTGGATGTTCATTTCCGGATTGATCTTGCTGCGCAGCCAGATATCCCGGTCCATGCTCACGTCGATATCCATCGACATCGCCTCATACAGGTCGAACGAGGTGGTGTCTTTTTCCGTCACCCGCACGCCGAAGGTGCGCTCCAGCATCAGCAGGTCGTCCTGGGTAAAAACGACCTCCGTCGTATCCTCGCTCGTCCACGCATCGAGGAAGATGTCGCCGCTGCGCAGGTTCACGTCGCCGCTGAGCGCGGGATGCGCGAGCGTCCCGCCGAGCTGGAGCGTGGCCGACGCCACGGCGCGGTACTGCCGCGAGTCGACGGCCAGGAATTCGCGGGCGGAGATGTCCACCTCGAACGTCCCTTCGGTGATGCTGCTCATCGCGAGCACGCCGGCCGCATCGACGCGCCCGTCTCCCGTGCGGGCGTGCACGTCCTCGATGTAGATCACGTTGTCCCGCGTCGTAAAATCGACGCCCACATCCGAATACGAGACGCCCAGGAAGGGCGCGCGAACCCGCGAAAGCCGGACGCGCCCCTCGCCCTGCAACACCGGCTCCGCGGCCGTGCCCTCCACGCGCAGCCGCGTGGTCAGCGTGCCTTCCAGCCGATCCACGAATTCCCTGTCGACGAAAGGCAGGATCCAGCCGATGGCGAACGAGTCGGCCCGGGCGTTCAGCTCTACCGGACCGTCGGCGATTTCTGATCGCACGCCCACCTGATCCCGGGCGTCGGATACGAGCGCGAAGTTGGCCGGCACGTACCCGTTCAGCGAGAACGTGCTCTCGTCCTGGTGCTTCATCAGCACATCCAGCTGCAGCCGGAGGCTGTCGTAGCGGGCGATCAGCGCGAGGTCGCCGACCGGTTCGCCGCGCGAACCCACGGTCATGTTCAGGTTGGAGACGACGCGCGGCGAGGCCGCCGGCCCCCGCAGGTCGAGGTTGCCCGTCAGGCGCCCGCTGAGCCCTTCGTAGCCCAACAGGCCGGCGACCGACCCGACCCGGAACGCATCGATGCTCATCCCCAGATTCTGCTCGCCGTTCAGGTCGATCAATCCGTCGATCGCTATCTGCTGATCCCCGCTCTCGAGCAGGAAGTTGCGGACGCGGTAGGTCCGGCCGTAGGATACGGTGGCGGTCCGGTCGAGCGCCCACGCGTCGCCGTTGAGGGTGATGTCGAGCGCTTCGAGATCCACCCGCTGACTGTCGGCCTCGGTGTACACGGTGCCGGCCAGGTGAGCGCGCCGGCGGCTGTCCATCCGCGCGTCGATCACGAACGGCAACCGCTCGTCCTGAAGCGTGCCTTCGAAGTGGATGTCCTCGACCACCAGCCCCGGCACCGACAGCACCGCGATGTCGCCGAAGAGGTCGCTGTTTTCCACCCGGCCGGCGGTCGACATGCCGGCGACCCAGCGCGCCTGCGCGTCCGCGACCCGCACGGATTCATACACGAGCCCGCTGAGCACGACCCGCGATTCGAGGCGGTAGTCGGCCGGACGGCTGACCAGACGCGCCGTTACTTCGCCGCGCTGGATGCCCAGGGTCTCGACATCGAGAAAACGCCGCAGGGGGGCGATGTCTTTCATCTGCGCCGTCAGCACCAGCTCGTGCGCCGGTCGCTCCGCGCGCTCGGGCAGCAGCACGCCGCCCTGCCCCTCGAGATCGAAGGCGCTCGTCGCCAGCCTGAGGGTATCGATCTGAATCACGCCGTCGTCCACCCGAAACCGGCCGCGGCCGGCCTGGATATCGATCCCCCCGAATGCGCTCGCGCCGAGATCGACGGCCCCGGCCAGCTGCATCGCGCCGATGTCGCGGCCCGCGCCATCCACGCGGAACGTGCCCGTGAGCCGGCTGGCGAGCGTATCAAGGCCGGCGATCGACGCAAGGTCGAAGGACGCGAGGCTTCCGCTCACGGCATACGACGGCCGCGCCCCTCCCACGCCGCGGAGCCGTGCCCGGGCTTCGGCGCGCCCCTGCCCGAAGCGCACGCGGGCGCTCGCGTCGCCCGCGCCGGCGCGCATGTCCAGCTCGACCGACACCTCCTCGAGCGACTCGCCGTTGACGGTCGACGACCGCAGGGCGAGTTCGCCGCTCAGATCCATCGACGCGAGCTCGAACCCGCGCCCCAGCGCGGCGAAATGGCCGTTGAGATCGGTGGTCCATGCGTCCCGCCCCATCCACGCGCCGAGATCGAGCCCTTCGATGCGTTCGCCCTCCAGCCGGTACTGCCAGACGTCACCGTCGCGGCGCATGTCCACCCGGGCGCGCTGCTCCCCGGCCGGCGTGTCGACGGACAGGTCGACCGCCAGGGAATCCCCGCCGAGATCCAACGTCGCCCGCGCGTGATCGATGGTCTGCCGGTTGAAGCGCGAGGGGTCGAAATCGAGACGCGCCCGGATGGCCGGCGATGCAAAACGCCGCCCTTCGCCCGTCAACGCGGCCGTGAGCCGGGTATCCAGGTCGGGCCGGCCCAGCAGCGCACCGAGATCCACGTCGACGAGCCGCCCTTCGTCGACAGCGTACGTCGGCTCGGCGTCGAAAGGACGCACCGTGCCGGCAAGCTGCACGTCGCCACCCTGCATCCGTCCGTCCAGCTTGTACGTCGCCTCACCTCGCTCCAGCGCCAGGTCGAGCGTGGCTTCTTCGGTGTAATAGGAGCCGTAATACGAATCGTGCAGCGCAAGCCGGGCCGCGAGCGTCAGCTCCTCGGCAGTGCGCCCGGTCGCCTCCGCCGAAAAGCGGCCGCGGACCACGTTACGCGTGGTGTCGCCGAAGAGCGCGGCCACATCCACATTATCGAACGAGCCTTCCTCCACCCGCACCCGATAGGGCGCGCGAAAACCGAGCGCGCCGCGCGCGTCGATGCGCCCCGTGCCGGCCAGCAGCGACGTGGAGAAATCGAGGTTGCCGTCGTCGAGTTGGAGGGACAGCCGGCCCGTACCCGTGCGCGAATCGTTGATGGTGGACGGTTCGAAATCGAGTTCGAGGAGCGACGACGCCGTGGCCGGGTCGAAACCGGAGCCGGAGGCCTGGAAAACGAGCGACAGGTTGCTTCGCCAGTCGGAGGCCAGCTGGAGGTCGGCCACATCGAAGCGGTCCACCCGGCCGGCGAGCTGATACGTGGGCGTTTGATCGAAGGGACGCACCACGCCGGCGAACGCGAGCAACCCGTCCCCGAGCCCGGTCTGGATGGTCGCCTCGGCCATGCCGGCGATGAACCGTGCGAACGCCAGCGAACGCCCGATCTCCAGGTCCCCGACCTGCAGGCGCGTGATGTCGAGCCGTGCCTCGCCGTTGAGCGAGTCGAGGTGCGGACCCTGCAGATCCACTGAAAGCCGCGCATCGACGCGCCCACGAAGCGAATCGCCGGCGAAGAGCCCGGGGTCGAGGTGCTGGACGACCGCGTCGGCCTGGTACTGGAGGAGATCGTCCGGATACGGGCGGGCGAGGGCCGACGCGTCGATCCGGCCGCCGTCCGGGAAAACGACCGACGCCTCGCCGCGAATCTCGCCGGCGTCGCTCGTCGCCAGGAGGTCTATGGTCGCCTCGCCACCGGGCGCCAGCGATGGGGCGAAGAGGCGGATGTCGTCGAACGCGATGGGCCGCGCGCTGAGCGAGAAGGTAGCCTGATCCAGGGGTCGCTCGGCGACCGAAAGCCGCAGGGTGCCGGCGCCCTCGACGAGGCTGCGGTCCGACGCGAGGTGCAGTCCGCCGAGGGTGAAGAGGTCGTCCCGCAGGGTCGCGCTGGCGCGGAGGGCCACCTGGCGCGTCGTGTCCGGGAAGACGAGGTCGGCGTGGAGCGTATCGAGCCGCAACCCCAGCGCATCGCCGAAGCGCAGCCCGTGGGATGCGATCGTCACGTCCCGCATCCGATAGATCGAATCCCGATCCGGGGAATACACCGATGCCGTCACGGCGCCGCCGGCCAGCGTGGCGGCATCGATCGACACCGAGATCCGGCTGGACGTCGTATCCTCGGGAAAGAGCGCGATCAGATCCCAGGCGCCGCCGGCCTCCTGCCGCACATTCAGCTTCCACCCGATCGCCTCGACCTCCTCCAGCCGCACTTCCCGCCGCAACAACGGCCATAGCGCATACCACACGCGGAGGGTATCCACGGCAACAAACGGCTCGGCTCCCGGCAGACCGAAGCGGCTGCCGATCAACGTAAGGTGCGTCGGCAGCCGGCCGTCGATGGCGTCGGCGGAGACCGTGGCGCCGTACAGGGAAAGCCGATCCAGCACCGCCCCCACGATCCACCGCGTGCCCGGACGGGTCGAAGCGAACAGCACCAGCAGCACGATCATCCCGATCACGACGCCCAGTGCCCGCACGCTATGTCGTAGCCAGCGCTTCACGGGTTATTTGATCCAACGGCAAGATGCACAGGTCGGCTCTTCATGCGATAGCTCCTCCTAAAAGGCCTGCCCGATGCTGATATGGAGTCCGAACCGCCGCATGAACCGCTCGCGGGGCGGATCGGACGTTAGCCCGTTCTCGAACAGGAACGCGCCCTCGGGGCGGACGAGGTCGGCGCGGGAGGGGTTCAGTTTGTACGCCACATCGAGCCGGATGACGCCGACGATGGTGCGGTAGCGCAGGCCGGCGCCGGCGGCGTACTGAAATTTGTTGAACGTGAACGGCCCGTTGGGCACCTGGCCGGCATCCAGAAAGAGGGCGGCCTGCCAGTCCGATGTCCGGCTCCCGATCGGCGTCCGGGCCTCCAGGTTGGCGGCGACCTTGGCCGTCCCGCCGAGCCGTTCATAATAAAACCCGGAAAACACCGGAACGCCGTTTTCGTCGAGGACGACGGCGCCGTTCTGTTTCAGGGTGTCGGCGCGCGCCACTTTTTCGCCGAGGAGCTGGTAATCCCAGCCGCGGACGTCGCTGCTGCCGCCGGCGTAAAAGAACACCGGATCGAAACGGGCCTCGTAGGTCCGGCAACGCAGCACGTCGCGGGGATCGTCCGGTGCGATCTGGCTCTCCAGCGCGCAAAAACGGTCGTTCAGCGCGCGCCGGCTCGTCCCGAACGCCCACATCTTCGCCAGGAACAGGCGTCCGCTCACGTTGAGGCGCTCGGATGCGGGGAGATACCCGACCAGTTCGATGCCGGCTTTATTGTACTGGAGGCCGGAGGCGAACGCCCGGCCGGCCGTTTCCAGAAATGGGCGCACGAGATAGCCGCTCGACGGGGCGAGGTAGTTGTCGGTCCGCCCCAGCGTGGCGTTGACGCCGACGGTGCTCTGGTTGTAGAGGTCGCGCGAGGACAGCGAGACGGCGCGATCCGACTGAAACTCCTGGAGGATCCGGCTCAGCGTGTGTTGCAGCGTGATGGGCCGGTACGGCAGGAGTTCGTAGATCAGCGTGGTGCTGACGCCGTATTCGCCGCGGTTGATGTCGAGAAAGCGCTCGCTCGCCGGCAGCTGCGGGTCGTTGCGGAACTCGAGAAAGGGCGCCACGATGCCGGAGGTCCGGTTGGTAAACAGGTACGGCTGCCGGAGGGAGAGCGAGAACCGGAAGAGCCGGGCGGGGAGCTTGCCGACGGTGTTGGCGGAGGTAAATCCGCCCGTCGTCCCGAGCACGCCGGTCTCCGCCGTCAGGCGGGCGCTGAGGTTGCGCGCGCTACCCATAAAATTCCGGTTGAGCCACTCGCCGTTGAAGCCGATGCCCTTTTCCCGGGCGTACCCGGTCTCGGCGGTGATGTAGCGGGGCTTCGCCTCCCGCACGCGGATGCGCACGTCCACGGTGCTGTCCGCCGGCTGCTCCGGGAGGTCCGCCAGGGCGACGCGAAAGAGGTTGAGCCCGAAGAGCTGCTGCTGGCCGGCGCGCAGCTTGCTGCTGTCGTAGCGGTCACCCACCTTGAACGGCAGCTCGCGGATCACGACATGGGTATCCACGGACGCGACGCCCTCGACATCGATCGCGGAGACATACCCGATGGGCCCGGTGTCGATCGTGTAGGTGAGATCGACCGCCAGGTAGGTGGTGTCGACGAGCGCTTCGGCGTCGACGTTGGCGAAGGCGAACCCTTTATTCTGCATCCATTCGAGGAGGCGGTCCTGGATGTCGAGGCGTTCGATTTCGGTGTAGCGGTCGCCGGCACGGAGGGAGAGCTGATCCCGAAACCGGAACCAGTCGTCGCGCATCGGGCCGGAGAACTCGTTAAAAATGTAATCGCCCCCCGGGTTCTGAAAACTCACATCCTGGATGATGAGGGGCTGGCCTTCCTGGATGCCCAGGACGATGTGTATTCGGTTCGCCGCGGTGTCCAGTTGCGAGGCGGCATAGCCGATGCGGGCGCCCGGGAAACCGTTCCGGTTGTAGAAATTGCGGAGGCGCACGACATCCCTTTGCAGTTCGATGGGATCGAACGGAAACGTGGAGACTTCCCGAAAGGGGTTGATCTTGTCGAACCGGTCCCAGAACCCCGGGGCCTGCGTCACCATGTTCGGGAGCAGCTCCTTGCCGTCGAACCGGTGGGATCGCCCCTGAAAGACGAACGAGATACGCCGGACCTGCGTGTCTTCATTGATCAGGTTGAGCGGCTGCCCATACACCTCCGCGCCGGCCCCGCCGATGAGCGCCGCCGCGACAATCAACCAACACCAGGGGCGAAGCAGGGAAACCATGTAGGAGGGTAGGGCGAGCGGGTAGCGAGGGTGGGGTGTCAAGCCGTAGCCGTATCGCCGCCACCAGATTGGATATGCGCCCGACCCCATCCATGTTTCTCGTGCAAACGCACGGTAATGGCGCCGATAATGAGTACGACGCCCGTGTAGTACGCCCAGACCACGATGGCCAGCAACAACCCGAACGCGTCCCCCAGCACGGCCACCCCGCTCGCGCCGGCATCGCCCCGGTACCGCTCGAAGGTCCCCACGTGCGTGGCGTAAAACGTAAAGAGCGATTTGGCCAGTTCCCAGAACGTCGCCGCCACCAGGGTCCCCACGATGGCGCTGCGAAACGGAGGATGCGGATCGGGGATAAAGAAGTAGAGCTGGAAGAACATCGACAGCGTGAGCACGAACGGGATCAGGACCCCGAGCAGGTTGATCGTGCGGCGCCAGCCCGCCTGCACCCACAGGTTGTCCATCCCGACAAACTGCAGGAATTCGAGGCCCGAGCGGTTGATCCCCTGGATGCCCACCGTCAGCGCGAAGGTGAGCAGGAAGGTCAGTCCTACCTGCAACATGATGCGAAACACGAAGAACTGACGGTGTACGATGGGCCGGCGTGCGCGTTCGTCGCCCATGATGAACGTGCTGACGATCGTCTCCAGCGAATTGATGATCATCCAGATCGACACGAGGAGCCCGAGCGCGCCCACCCAGGTGAAGGTGCCGCTCGATGCCTGGAGCTGTTCGAGGAAGGCGTTGACCTCGCCCAGGTACCGGGGCAACAGCTGGTTCACCACGCCGATCGCTGTGTCGGAGATCCGGTCGTTGTGCAGCACGCTGCCCAGGATGCCCGTCGAGAAAACCGCGAGCGGAATGATCGTGATCAGCACCTTGAAGCCGATGGCCTGGGCCAGCATCAAGCCGTTGCGTGCTTCAAGGATGGAATAGACCGCCTTGAGGTAGCGCCAGAAGAGCTTGAGGTAGGGCACGGGGTTGGCTGCGTTGTGCGGCTCGCGCTTCAGGCGCTAGCCTTGCGCTCTTCGAAAATCGGCTGATCGCCGTTGAGGACGGTGGAGGCGGTGATACGGCAGGTGCCGGCCTGCATCTTCGAGTGCATGTTGAACATGATGTCGAGCATGATCGACTCCATCACCGAACGCAAGCCGCGCGCGCCCGTGCCCAGTTCGCGGGCACGCTGCACGATGGCCTGGATGGCGCCGTCGTCGAACACGAGATCGACACTGTCCATCGCCAGCAGCTTCTGGTATTGCTTGACCAGCGCGTTCCTCGGCTTGGTGAGGATCATCGTCATCGCCTCGTCGGAGAGCTTTTCGAGGGGGGCGACGACGGGCAGCCGCCCGATCAGTTCGGGGATGAGGCCGAATCGCAGCAGGTCGTTGGGTTCGACATACTGGAAGAGCTGGGGATCGTCTTTCTCGATCTTGTGCTGCGAGCCGGTCAGGAAGCCGATGGAATTGCTCGAAAGCCGGCGCGCGATGATCGTATCCAGCCCCTCGAACGCGCCGCCGCAAATGAACAGGATATTCCGCGTGTCGATGTTGATGAGGCTCTGCTCCGGGTGCTTCCGGCCGCCCTTGGGCGGCACGCCGGCCACGGTGCCCTCGAGGATCTTGAGCAGCGCCTGCTGAACCCCCTCGCCGGAGACGTCGCGCGTGATCGACGCGTTATCGCTCTTGCGCGCGATCTTGTCGATCTCGTCGATATAGATGATCCCCCGCTCGGCCCGTTCGACGTTGAAGTCGGCCGCGTGCAGCAGGTGCGCGAGGATGCTTTCGACGTCCTCCCCGACGTAGCCGGCCTCCGTGAGGGCGGTCGCATCCGAGATCGAGAACGGCACGTCCAGGATGCGCGCCAGCGTCCGCGCGAGCAGCGTCTTGCCCGTGCCGGTCGGCCCGATCATGAGGATGTTGGATTTTTCCAGCTCCACATCCGCGAACTCGGGGAGGTAGTCCTCGGCCTCGATGCGCTTGTAGTGGTTGTAGACCGCCACGGAGAACGCTTTTTTGGCCCGCTCCTGCCCAATGACGTATTCATCCAGCGAGCGCTTGATTTCCATCGGGCTCATGCGGACGTGGCGGGGGCCGTTCCGGCGTCCGGGCGGGGTGGACTCGTGGTGATACGAGGTCAGGTCGTTCCGGACGATGCCGGCGGCATCGTTGATGCATCGATCGCAGATGTAGACATCCGGACCCGCCACCATCGAGGCCACTTCGTTCGCGGTTCGGTTGCAGAACGAGCATTTGATGGTGTTCTGGCCTCTACGGGTGCTCATAGGCGCAAGCTGAAGTGAAATGCACAAGACAGGCGATCGTCGCCACAAAGATAGAACCCGGGGCCACAAAATGCACGACCGATCCGTACTTTTCGACGGCTCTTTAAGCGCGCCCGCCAGCCGGCCCCGGATTGGCACGGCCGCGCCGGCACCTGACGCTGTTCCGCAACATACCCTGATGGCGCTTCCTTCCACGTTCCTCGAACGACTCCGTCGCATCCTGCCCGAAGACCGCTTCGAGGCGGCGCTGCACGGCATGACGGCCCCACGGGCGACCTCCTTCCGGGTGAACCCGCTCCGGGCCGATGCGGCCCGCGTCGACCAGGCGCTGGACGCGGCGCAGATCCCGTTTCACCGGGTCGACTGGCTGGATGGCGCCGGCTGGATCGAGCCGGCGTGGCGCGAAGCCCTCATGGCGCTGCCGGCCTATGCCGACCGGTGGATTTACGTGCAAAACCTCTCCAGCATGCTCCCGCCGATTGCGCTGGCGCCGCGGCCGGGCGAACGCGTACTCGACCTTGCCGCCGCCCCGGGCAGCAAGACGCTGCAGATCGCCGGCATGATGCGGGACGGCGAACTCGCCGCCGTTGAGGCCGTCAAGCATCGCTTCATGCGCCTGAAACGAAATCTGAGCGAGCACGGCGCCGAATGGGTGCGCACCTTCCTGCAGGACGGCACCCGCGTCTGGAAGTACCGCCCGGAGTATTTCGACCGCGTCCTCCTCGACGCCCCGTGCTCCAGCGAGGGCCGGTTTCATGTGGACGACCCGGAATCGTTCGCCTACTGGAGCGAACGCAAGATCGCCGAGATGGAACGCAAGCAGCGGCAACTCCTCTTCTCCGCCATCCAGTGCCTCCGCCCCGGCGGCATCCTGGTCTATTCCACCTGCTCCCTTGCCCCGGAGGAAAACGAGGCGGTCGTCGACCGCATGCTGCGCCGTTTCGGCGACGCCCTCACCACCGAGGCGCTTCCCTTCGAGACCCCGGAAATGACCGAACCCCTGCCGGCCTGGGGGAAACGCACCTTCGACCCGGCCGTCGCCGCCGGCCGGCGCGTCGTGCCGACCGAGCGCACTGAAGGCTTCTACCTCTGCGTGATCCGGAAGCGGGAGAGCACGATGGGGACTAAAGATTGAAGATTACAGAGTAACGATCAAGGATTGCTTAGGGGTAGGGGAAGCGACGGGGAGACAGCATTGAACCTTGAGAAACGGTTGGGATTTTCAAAAATCCTTCTCGGTACGTCATCCTGAACCGCCCTCCGCTTGCGGTGGGCGTGATGAAGGACCTCTCGAACCACCGTGAGACGCTCATTGGAGCCATGCGCGAGTGATTCGGGAGGTCCTTCGACAACCCCGTCGCAAGCGCCGGGGGCTCAGGAAGACAACTCTTTTTTATTTCTCAACAGTTTCTGAACGGTAAACGGTAAACGTAAAACCAAAAAGACGCACGGATCCCTCAGGATCCGTGCGTCTTTTCCAGGACTCTGGCGCGTCCCGTCAAGTCGGTCAGGCGGCCTGGCTTTCGGCGACGTGGGCCGGCTGCTCGGTCGACCAGCTGTAGTGCCGGCTGTAGGCCTGAGCGGGCGGCTGCATCCACGAGGGCGCGTAGCCCGGGGTGCCGCCGAAGCCGGCGAGCGAGGGCATGGAGAGATCGACCAGCGAAAGCGAGGGCCGCGCATCCTCGATCAGCGCAGCGCGCAACTCCTCAGGGAGCCGCTGCACGAGCTGGAACCAGAGGCCGCTCTTGCGCCATTTGTCGTAGTAGTAATACACGGTCTGCCAGGGCGCGAACGAGGCGGGGAGCATCCGCCAGTTTTCTTCGGATTGCAGCACGTAGAGGATGCCGTCCACGATGCCGCGGAGATCGTGCTTGCGTTTGCGCCGGCAGTCAAAAAGGTCTTTGACGAGGTCCCACTGGGCATCGCTGAGGCCGAGACGCGGCCGGGAGTAAAGCGTGAAGTCCATCATGTCAGTTGCGTCGTTTGGGGTTTGCGATTCGAGGTGCAGATCTGCTTGGGTACGGTGCGCGTTGTGTCGTGAGCTTATACATATAATAACATATGTGTATGATATGTACAAGTTTCAGACGAAATATTTTTGGGGTGATGGATGGGGGTGGTCCAGGGCCATCGCATGCTCGCCGTGGCCGTGAGAGGAGTATGGGAGTTTGGGTGCATGGGGGCATTTTTTACCACAAAAACCTCCCATACCCCCATACTCCCATACCGGGAGATGCTCACGTTTGAAGAGCATGCGAGTGCCCTGTGGGGTAGTCCCTCCGCCTTGCAATCGGGTATAATCCGGTATATTTTCCGGTATGCTCAACACCGGCACCCTGCATATCACCCACGAACTCCTCGCCCTCCTGTCCGAAATCGACGAGTTCAAGGGGGCGTGGCGCGCCCTGGGCGTGCTCGCGCCGGACCGGCTGCAGGCGCTTCGCCGCGTCGCCACCATCGAAAGCATCGGGTCCTCCACGCGCATCGAGGGTAGCACGCTTAGCGACCGGGAGGTGGAGCAGCTCTTGAGACGGCTAGACATCCGGCGTTTCGAGAGCCGCGACGAACAGGAAGTCGCCGGCTATGCCGAGGTCATGGAAACGGTCTTTCGGGCGTGGGTGGACATCCCCGTCACGGAGAACCACATCAAACAATTGCACCGCGACCTGCTGCGCTACAGCACGAAGGACGAACGGCACCGGGGCGCCTACAAGGCCGTCCGCAACGACGTCGGCGCCTTCGACGCCGACGGGACGATGGTGGGCATCGTCTTCGAAACCGCTACCCCGTTCGATACACCGCACCGCATGGCCGAGCTGGTGCAGTGGCTGGACGAGGCGCGCGCGCTGGGCCGCCTCCACCCGTTGCTCGTCATCGGGGTGTTTGTCGTGGTGTTTCTCGAAATCCACCCGTTCCAGGACGGCAATGGGCGCTTGAGCCGCATCCTGACCATCCTCCTTCTCCTGCAGGCCGGCTATGCCTACGTGCCCTACTCGTCGCTCGAAAGCGTGATCGAGCACAGCAAGGAAGGCTACTACCTGGCCCTGCGGCAAACCCAGAGCACGATCCGGTCGGAGGCGCCGAACTGGCAGCCCTGGCTGCTCTACTTTGCGCGCGCCCTGCAACAGCAGAAGCGCCGGCTGGCCGCGAAAGTCGAGCGCGAACAACGCGCCATGATGGAGCTACCGGAACTGGCGCTCCTCATCCTCGATTACGCCCGCCAGCACGGCCGCGTCACCAACCGCGACATCGCCCGGGAGGCCGGCGCGAGTCCGAATACCATCAAGGCCACCTTTCGCACCCTGCTCGACAACGGCCAGCTTGTCCGCCACGGCGGCGGGCGGTCCACGTGGTATGGGCTACCGTGACTCCCCCCATTCCCCTTCGACGCGCCGTTCGTATTTCCGATTCAGGAACCGTTCGCGATAAAGATGAAACGCCGCGTCGCAGACGGTGCGGGTATAGAGCGAGTTGAACCCGCCGGCCAGCAGCGCGCCGGCGACCGGCATGAACTGGAGGAGCTTGCTGCGGGTGAGCCGCAACGCGATCGACCGGGCCGCGGCGCCGAGCGTGCCCCCGACCACCACCGAGTTGATGGTGCGCGTGGTTTTCGTGCGCGCCACGTTTTCGTGGGCCTCGTTCAGGCGCGCCTCGGCCTGATGCCGCTCCGTCGCCGGCAGGGCCGCCGCGTCGAGGATGCTCAGGGCATAAAGCCGCTCCTCGGGCGTCGAGATGTCGAAACCGTAATACGTGGCGTATTCGCCGGCCGCGCGCAGGTTCAGGGCGACGAGCGCCACCACATCGGGCAGGATGCCCGCGGCGCCGGCCAGACCCGTCGCCGTCCCCTCCACGGCCGCCAGCCCGAGATACTTGGCGCTGAGCCCGTCCAGCGCCTCGTCGATCGTCCGGAGATCGAGCCGCGCGACGGCATCGATATCGCGCACGTCATCATGGCCGAGCCGCTGAAAATCCCGGTAGATGGCGTCGCGCCAGACCAGGTCCTGCGTGATTTCGTTGAGGACCTTCAGGAGGCCGGCGACCACGTTGTCGATCGTCCAATCGACCCCCGGAATGCGGCGGAGCTGGTCGCCCACGTCGTCGAGCGAGCGCTGGACCGCCGCGGCCGCCCGCTCCCACCACGCCTGATCGGGGCGTTTCCACACCGCGATGCCGCGCAGGGCCTCCTGTTCATACGGGCTGAGCGAAGACGGATCGATCGATGGCGGCATGAGCGTCGAACGTGGTGAGGTGAACGGTTCGTTTCACGGCGCACGCCCCGGTTCGGTTGCGAAGGCGGTTCGTTTCGGCCGCCGCCGGCAGGCCCCTCAATCGAAAATCGGCCAGAAGACGCCAAAGCGAAAACGCTGCGTCGGGAGCGGGTAATCGGGCACGAGCAGGTTGCCGATGACGACGTTGGTGCCGCTGAAGACGTTGTCGTACGCCACATAGAGCTTGGCGGTGCGGACGCCGGCCTCCAGCACGATGTCGGCCGTAAACGAACTCAGTACGTCGCGGCCTGCCACGGCCGGCAGCGCCAGCAGCCCGGTCTCGGGGTGCAGCGTGCGGCTGCCGAACGGAGACCAGAACCGGCCCTGGACGTACAGATCCATATCCAGATCGCCCTTGAAGAGGAGGTACCGCAGGCCCGATCGGCCGCGAACGAACAACTCGGGCAGACTCGCCTGGACCCGGCGCGCGTCCGACGAGGCTGCATCGCCGGCATAGCGATAGACGGTCGGCTGCGCGGTCAGATAAAAACCGCGCGCGGCGTCGCGCCGGAATCCAGCATCCAGGCTGGCGCCCACCCAGCGGACCGGCTCGCCGAGGACGCGAACCGCGAGGGTGTCGCTCTCGCCGACCGTAAAGAGATCGAAGGCGTTTTTCGTCTGGTGCGCAAATGGAGCCACTTCCAGATCGAAGGGCCCGAGCCGCACCCGCACGCCGGCGCGCCCGGCGCTCGTGCGGCTCTCCGGATCGGCGGCGAGCGGGGCGACGAGGCCCGACCAGCCGTATTCATCGATCCAGGCTAGCGACTGCCCGGACCGGCTCGCTTCGGCGAACAGCATCAGCGCGTCACCCGGGCGCCATCCCAGACGCGCCATCCCGCCCGGATAGGCGGCGCCGGTCGCGCCGGCATGGAGATCGGCCTCGCCCTCCAGATCGAACCCGCCCGTGCGGTACTGCACGCGACCGCCGGCGTGGAAGGCGCGGCGGCTGAGGCCGAGCGAGTCCGGCAAGGCCGTGCTCTCGGCGACGCGCTCGCGCCACCCTTCCGCCCGGGCCTCCAGCGAAAACGGGCCGGCATCGATCAGCGGCTGACGCAGCCGATAGCCCAGCCGGCGCGTCGCCGCGGCGAGGGTATCGCTGCCGAGCGCGTAGCGAAACGTCTGCGCCGTCCAGTAGCCCGTCGCCTCGAAGGGTTGCCGAAAGCCCGGCAGCAGCCGGGTGCGCAGGGTGGCCGCGAGGTCGTTACGGATCACCGTGCGCTTCGCCGTGGCGTTCGCGACCTGCGCGCTGATGCGGTTGTAGATCGAGTTGTAGTTCGTCCCGAACGGGATCACCCCGCCGTGGGCGCCAAGCCGCTGGCGATTCTGGAGGTTGACGATCTCGAGGGAGCCGAAGGATTGCTGCAGCCGCAGCCGCGCCAGGAGCTGCCGGCCGGCGCTGAGTTTGCTGCCGGGATATTCGCCGTTCGCCCCGTGCCCGCCGTAACCCAGCGCGTAGCTGAAGAGTCCGGGCTCCCTGAAAAACCGCACCCGCCGGCGCTGGGCGTGGACGACGAAGGCGCTCTGCAGCCCGTCCTTGCTCGACCCGTACCGGAGTTCGCTGATCGGGCGCGCCGCGTCGTAGGCGCGAAGCCGCGCGCCAACGGACATCGCCTGCCCGAGTCGACCCGGTTGCAGACGTACGGGATCCAGCCAGGGCAGCGGGAGCATCTCGTACAGGGGCCGGCCGGTGACGGGGTCCGCATACGAGATCCCCTGAAACTGAAGACCGGCCTGCCTCGGATCGAGCCCGAGCGGACTCCATCCATCGGGCCAGCCCGGACCGCCGAAATCGTACAAAAAGGATCCCCCTGCCTGTGCGAGCACGTCGGCCAGTTCGCGGTCGGGCAGGCGGGCCGGAAGCGAATCGTTGACGGTGACGCCGGCGGCATCGGTGGCGAAAGCGACCAGCGTGGAGAGGTCGAGCGCGCGGCGGGGCGCCGGCGCGGGGAGAGAATCGGCAACGACGAGCGCGCTGTCGGGCGGCGGGGCGGCAAGGGTATCCACCACCTGGGCGCGCGCGGGCAGGGCGACGAGAAGGCCGGCGACTAAGAGGGCCGCGCAGGCCGGATCAATCCGCAAAGAGACCAAAAAGCCGGCTTTCGATGCGGCCGACCACATCCTGCCGATCTTCCGGATTGTTGACAAAATCGTACGAGTCGGCGTCGATGATGAGCTTGGGACCGAAGTCGTAGCGATCGATCCATTCGTCGTACAGCACATTGAGGCGCTCCAGATATTCGATGCGGATGCTGGACTCGTAATTCCGGCCGCGCGACTGGATGTGGCGCACGAGCGTGGGCACGGAGGCGCGAAGGTATACCAGCAAATCGGGCGGCCGCAGATAGGACGTCATGATATGGAAGAGCTCCGTATAGTTCTCGTAGTCTCTTCGCGACATCAGATCCATCTCGTAGAGGTTGCGCGCGAAAATCTCCGCGTCCTCATAGATCGAGCGGTCCTGCGCCACCGGATTCGGCCCCGATTCGATCCGGCGTTGCTGGTTGAACCGGCTCGAAAGAAAAAACACCTGGAGGTTGAACGACCACCGGCGCATGTTTTCGTAAAAATCCGACAGATACGGATTGTCGTCCACGCGCTCGTAATAGGCATCCCACTTGAAGTACTCGCTGATGATCGCCGTGAGCGAACTCTTGCCGGCGCCAATATTGCCGGCGATGGCGATGTATTTCTTCTCCGGGCTCGGGTCTGGCGATGGGTGCCGTATTGAATCCATTAAAAACTACACGTCAATCGATGCTGAATTTCCTGCAAGGGGAGATGGATCGACCAAGGGGGTGGGAAGTTCCCGGACACTGGACACTGGACACTGGACACTGGACACTGGACACTGGACACTGGACACTGGACACTGGACACTGGACGAACGCGTCGCTCCAGTCAGGTTCCCCATGACCAGTGCCCGATGACCAATGTCCAATGACCGCGCCCAAAGGGCGCTCATGACCAATGACCGCGCCCAAAGGGCGCTCATGTCCAGTGACCGCGCCCAAAGGGCGCAATGTCCAATGACCGCGCCCAAAGGGCGCAATGTCCAATGACCGCGCCCAAAGGGCGCAATGTCCAATGACCGCGCCCAAAGGGCGCAATGTCCAATGACCGCGCCCAAAGGGCGCAATGTCCAATGACCGCGCCCAAAGGGCGCTCATGACACGGCCTCCGGCCGTTCATGCCCAGTGACCGCGCCCAAAGGGCGCCATGACCTTCACCCCAGATACCCCAGATTCTCCGCCGTAAACCGGATGGGTGTCAGGTCGAAATCGCGGTAGAAGTCCGATGCGTCGCAGGTGTTGCCTTCGAGGAGCATCTCGAACTGGTCGGGCGTGATCGGGAGCAGGCCGAGCTTGCCCACGGTTTGCACGACCGGTCGGACGAGCCAGACCGGCTGCTTGATCTGCGGCTTCGGGGCGATGCCCATGCCGCCGGCGATGAGATCGAGCACTTTCCGATAGGGTATCCGGTCATTGCCGGCGACGCAGTACGTCTTCTGCCGCGCGGCGTCGTTCGTGAGGGCCTGGACGAAGGCCGAGGCGACCTCCTGTACCGAGATTGGCTGCATCTCGTAGTTGCCGTCGCCGAACACGGGCAGGATCGGAAACGGCCCCACCAGCGTGCGGGCCAGCTGCGAGGCAAACTCCGGATTGTCTTCGCCGGGGTCTCCGAAGACCACCGAAGGCCGAAAGATCGTCCACCGGTCGAAGCCGGCCTGGCGGACGTACTCTTCCGCCTCCCACTTGCTCGTCTGATACCCCGAGACCCCGTCGGGCCGGGCGCCGTTCGCGCTCATATGGACGAAACGCTCGATCCCGTCCTCTCTCGCCTGATCCACCACGTGACGCGTCGCGTCGGCATGGAGGGCCTGGAAGGTGACGCCCTGCGCCGGCTTCTCCTGGATGATCCCCACGAGATGCACGACGGCATCGCACCCGCGCATGAGCCCGTTGAGCGATTTGCGGTTCGTGACGTCCCCTTTTACGGTTTCGATCTTGCCTTGCCCCGGCATCCGGTCTTCGGAGCGGCGCACGAGCATCCGCACGGAATGGCCCCGGGCCAGGAGTTCCTGGAGGATGTAGGTACCGACGAATCCGGTGCCACCGGTCAGAAATACATGCATCGTGGTTGAGGGGTCAGGTGACGTGTCGCGCGTCCTGGTTGCCGTGGAAGCGGTGTTCGAAGTCGCTTACGCCGAACGAGGTGCCCACGGCCATGCCGGCGAGAATCATGGCCGCATCGGCCGGAACCGTACGGACCCGGTTCGCCACCTCTTCGAGGGGCGCGCTGGTCAGGTTGTTGTCCTTCAGCGCCACCATATGACCGTGGCGCCCATCCGCCACCATGGCGGCGGCATAGGCGCCGAAGGCGGTGGCGAGGTTGCGATCGTAGGGCGTCGGCGGACCGCCGCGCTGCGTATGGCCGAGGATGGTGGTGCGCACCTCGCTGCGCAGATGCGCCGTGAGCTGGTGCTCAAGCACCTTGCAGATGCCGCCGAGGCGGATCGGGTCCGGGCTGGATTCGACGATGTTCTGGACGACCATCGAGCCGCCCTTCGGCTTGCTGCCTTCCGCGATGCAGACGATGGTGAAGCGCTGTCCGCCGCTCTCGCGCTCCTTGCATACGCGGACGATCTCGTCGATCTCGTATTCGAATTCCGGGATGAGGATGACGTCCGCCCCGCCGGCGACGCCGGCGTACAGCGCGATCCAGCCGGCGTAGCGACCCATGGTCTCGATGATCATCACCCGGTGATGGCTCTGCGCGGTCGTATGCAGCCGGTCGATGGCCTCGGTCGCGATCGCCACGGCCGAGTCGAACCCGAATGTCCGATCCGTCGCGTACAGGTCGTTGTCGATCGTCTTCGGCACCCCGACGATGTTCACGCCCAGTTGGTGCAGACCGTGCGCGATGGACATCGTCCCGTCGCCCCCGATGGTGACGATGGCGTCGAGGCCGAGGGTGCGAACGAACTTGACCACCTGACTCGAGACGTCGGCGTCGCCGCGCTTGTAAAAGCGAAACGGGTTCGCGCGGTTGCTCGTCCCGAGGATCGTGCCGCCCTGCGTGAGGATGCCGCTGACGTCGTGGTAGTCGAGCGGCCGGACCCGCTCCTCGATCAGCCCGAGAAACCCGTCCTCGAATCCGATCACCTCGGCGTTGTGCTGAATGATGAGGCTTTTGCTCACCGCGCGGATGACGGCGTTCAAACCGGGGCAATCGCCGCCGCCGGTGAGGAGGCCGACACGTAAAGATCTGGACATGGGAACGGTTTAGTGTGGCAATCGACGTTGTAGGCGAGGGTCGGGCACGAAGATACGGAAGGGGAAGCGAAAGGGTGTTTGAAAATCATGGCCATTTTAACCCATCGCGCCGGCCGGTCGATACTCCCTGTCCCAGCCGCACCAATCCCCTACGCCCTTGGCCTCACCCGCGTCCGCTTCCCCCAAAGACTCCGACGCCGCCGATGCGCAGCTGGTCTTCGCCGGCAGTCTGAGCCACGAGCTTCGCGCCCCGCTGGCTGCCATCCTCGGGTACACACAGCTGTTGCACGACGAACTGCGGGGCCGGCTCGAACCGCATCAGGAGGAGTTTTTCCGCACCATCCTCGGCAGCGTCGAGCAGTCGCTCGATCTGGTGAACGACCTCGTCGATTTCTCGCGCATCGTATCCGGCAAGCAGGATTTGCGCATCGGCCCTGTCGCGCTCAACCCGCTGTGCGACGATGTGGTGCACCAGCTCCACCCCGTCGCGGAGCGAAAAGGGCTGACGTTGCGCGTCGACGACGAAGCCGGCATGCTCTACGCCAGCGCCGACGTGCTCCGCCTGAGGCAAATCCTCGTCAACCTCGTCCTCAACGCCATCAAATACACCGAGGAAGGCGTCATTCTGCTCCGCCTGAGCCTTTCGGGAGACCGGGTATCCATCCACGTGAGCGACACCGGCCGCGGCATCTCGCCCGAGTTTCTGCCCCGGCTGTTCGAACGCTACAGCCGCGAGGAGCGGATGACGGAGGCCGTGCAACAGGGCGCCGGCATCGGCCTCGCCGTGGCCCTCGAATATGTCATGCTGATGGATGGCACCATCGACGTCGCCTCCACACCCGGCCAGGGATCCACCTTCTCCCTCACCCTGCCCCAAGCCGACCTTCGGACCTGGTGAAAGCCGGGACACTGGACACTGGACACTGGACACTGGACACTGGACACTGGACACTGGACACTGGACACTGGACGAACGCGTCGCTCCAGGCAGGTTCCCCATGACCAGTGCCCGATGACCAATGATGCCAATAAGTAGTTGAATTAGGGCAAAATGTCCCAAAATAATGTCATCTCGACCGAAGACGCCGGCTTGCCGGCATTGGAGCGGAGAGACCTCCTTAACATGGGCTTTTGAATGTCATTTGGAGATCACGACGCGGCCGCATCCTCAAAGGCGCAGTGCTCGGCATAAGGAGGTCTCTCCGCTTCCCCCCGCGTACGCGGGGGTTTCGGTCGAGATGACATTTCTTTTTGCTGAACGTTTCAACGGCTGATTCGCATCAATGACCAGTGACCGCGCCCGAAGGGCGCTCATGTCCAATGACAGCGCCCAAAGGGCGCTCATGACCAGTGACCGCGCCCGAAGGGCGTTTATGCCCAATGACCGCGCCCAAAGGGCGCTCACGACACGGCCTACGGCCGTCCATGCCCAGTGACCGCGCCCAAAGGGCGCTTCCCCGAACCCCCGCCAAAGGCCGGCGTTACACGCCCCATCCCTACCATCCGTAGCGCCATGGCCCGACAATTCGACGTCCCCCTGTTCTACCGCAGTCCGCTGATCTCCCGCGTGAAGGCGGCGCGGCGGCTGACCGATCCGCGCAAGAAGGACCTGAGCCCGTCCGTGCTCGACTTCGGGCCGGTGCGCTACAAGATTGCCCGGCATTTCGGCTTCTGCTACGGCGTCGAGCAGGCGATCGAAATCGCCTATCGCGCGATCGACGAAAACCCGGACAAACGGATCTTCCTGCTCTCCGAGATGATCCACAACCCCCGCGTCAACGAAGACCTGCAGGCACGAGGCATCCGCTTTCTCCGCACCACGACCGGCGAGCAGCTCGTCCCGTTCGACGACCTCACGCCGGACGATGTGGTGCTCATTCCGGCGTTCGGCACCTCGGTGGAGATCGACGCCGACCTCCGCCGGCGCGGCATCGATACGCAGACCTACGACACGACCTGCCCCTTCGTCGAGAAGGTCTGGAAAAAAAGCCAGCAGATCGGCGAGCAGGACTTCACGGTCGTCGTTCATGGCAAACGCTACCACGAGGAAACGCAGGCGACGTTTTCCCACGCCCGGCAGTCGGCGCCGGTCGTCGTGATCCTGAATCTCGCCGAGGCGGAGGATCTGGCCCGGGTGATCCGGGGAGAAGAAGGGGCGGATTTCTTTGCCGAGCGCTTCGCCGGCCGGTTTTCCGAGGGGTTCGACCCCGAACGCGACCTCGTCCGCATCGGCGTGGTGAACCAGACGACGATGCTGGCCACCGAGACGCAGGCCATCGCGGCCCTGCTCCGCGACGCCATGGTGGCGCGGTACGGAGCGGCGCACCTCGGCGACCATTTCGCCGACACGAACGACACGCTGTGTTACGCCACCAACGAAAACCAGTCCGCCACCCGCGCCCTCATCGACGACGGAGCCGATCTGGCGCTCATCGTCGGGGGGTTCAATTCGTCCAACACCAGCCACCTCGTCGAGTTGTGCGAGGAGGTAATGCCGACCTACTTCATCCGGGGTGCGGAAGATCTGCATGATCCGGACCGGATCACCCATTTCGACCTGCACCGGCATGCGGCGACGGACAGCACGAGCTGGCTGCCGGCGAAGCGGCCGCTCGATATCCTGCTCACCGCCGGCGCCTCGTGCCCGGACGCACTGCTCGACGAAGTCGTCCGCCGCATCAACGCCTGGTTCGACGACGTGCACGACGAGGACGCCGTGCTGGCGCCGTTTGCGGAGGTTGCGTGAGCGCGCGACGCGGAATCCGCTTCCCGGGATGGCCCCCCGTTCGCCCCGCCTGCTGGCTGGCGCTGCTGCTCCTGCTCGGCTCGTGCGATCTGTTCTCGGCCCGCGAGCCGGAGCCGCCGGCGCAGGAAGGCGGCACGTTCCTCCAGCCGGACACCCCCGAGCAGGTCATCGAAAACATCCAATCGGCCATCGAGGAGATGAACGCGCCCAACTACGGGCGCTCGCTGGCGGCCGACCTGAAGTTCACGCCCACGCCGGCCGCGCTGGGGCAAGACCCGTCCACCTGGGTATCCTGGTCCAAGAGCGAGGAAGAGCGCTATTTCAGCACCGCCGCCGCCGCGGCCCAGCTGTCGACCGGGCACCGGCTCGTCCTCACCGACCCGAACGTCTCCGTAATCTCCGACGACCGGTTCCAGTACGACGCCACGTATTCGCTGACCATCAACCACAACCGCCCCGAGGTGCCGACGGCGGCGCAGGGCCGGCTCATCTGGATCATCACCCAGACGGACGACGGTCTCTGGAGCCTCAGCGAGTGGACCGATCGCGAACTCGGCGGGGCGGTGTCGTGGAGCGATCTGAAGGCGGCCTTCTCCCGATAAGGGGCATCGCCAATCCGTTGACCTCCCGCCCGACGGATCGGCCCATCGTGTCACCGATCAAAACGCTCCGGATACGCCGGCCGGGTGAGCCCCTGGTACGTACACTGGCACACCCCCAGATCGCTGGTCCCGAAATACGCCGGCGCGCAGGCGCAGCGCGCCCGGATGACGCGGGCGGCCCACTCCCCTTCGTGTGACGGGCTCGCGTGCGCCAGCCAGGAATAGATGCGCTCCCGATTGTCGTGCTGCGTAGCGGTGACACGGTCATCCTGGATGAAATAGCCGGCCCCGCTGAACGTCAGGATCCGCTCTCGCTTGTTCCACTCGAAGCCCATCAGCTGGAAGAAGACGCGGTAGCCGATCGCCGCGTTATCCACCACCAGCACGTTGTCCGCCGACGCGCTGAGCCGCCGGCGATCCTCGCGGAAGTCGAGCGCATACGGGTTGCGCAGGACGGCCTCCTCCTCGAACGGCATCGTACCGAGAAACAGCTTCGTGAACAGCTCCGACTGCTTGTCCCATCCCCGGGGCCGTTCGGCCGTGACGGCCACCTCGCCCAGGTCATACACCTCCGCCTCCAGCCGGTGATCGATACGCAGGTCGCTGCCGGCGTCGACGACGACCTCCTGCCGGCTGCCGGCATACCCGATGCGCGACACGATCAGCGTGTGGGTCCCGGGCTCCACGCCCTCGATGACGTAACGCCCTTCGCGGTCCGTCGCGGCCCCCAGCAGGGTGTGCCCGAAGTACACACTTGCCGCTTCGAGCGGCTCGCCCGTCGCGGCGTCGCTCACCACGCCGTACAGCGTGGCGGACGCGCGCTCCTGGGCCGGAGCGATCCGAACGGTCGCCCCGGCCAGCGCGAGCAGCAGTGCGATCAACAGGCCGTTTCGATGACGCATGCCCACCTCGGGTGGGGTGAAGACGTTATTTCAGGGTCAGCGCCACGGTGGGATCCAGCGGATACCGGCCGAACCGGGCCCCGTAGATCGCCAGCCCGCCCGGGAGCGCGTCGTCGACTTCAAGACGGATGCGGACGGCGCCTTCCTCGGCGGCTTTCGCGAGCGCATCCGGGGGGATGGTGACGGCGAGGCGATACCCGTACGACCCGGCCTCGCGCAGCTTGCGGTCCTTGAGCTGGTTATGCCACGACAGCACGCCGCGGGAGTCGGCCGGGTCGTCGGGAAGCTCGTAGACACCGGCCGGCACGTCGTTGACGAGCACACGCACGGAACTCGGGTAGCGCTGCGTGTCCGTCATCGGGTAGGCATTCGGGTTGCGGCTCGGGTCGAAGGTGCCGCCGCCGAGCATGTAGTCGCCGCTCATGGCGGCGGCGTTGTCGCGGTCTTTCCCGAAGAGCTGTTTCGCCGACGCTTCCACCAGAAACGTCGCGCCCTCGACATCGGTCGGCTTGAGATCCGCGGGCCAGGCCAGCCGGTAGCTGAAGTGCCCCGCGCCGGCGCCGTTGACCTTGAGGCCATCCAGCACGTCCCACTGCTTGACCGACCAGTCGCTCTCGGCCAGATCCTTCGCGGCGACGCGGAGGAGCCGCGTCCGCCGGCCGTCGACCGTCATCGTCTGTGGCGGCGCGCCGGAGACGACAAAGGTCGAGAAGTTGCGACCGAGCACCGCGCCGGCGGCGTCTTCGACCGTCAGGGCGAGGACCACGACGGCGGGGCCGGCGGGCATCGTGCCGGCGACGGAGCCGATCGATCCCTGCATCCAGGGCCGGTAGGCGAAGCGCCGCGTCTGTTCGCCGAGCGGCACTTCGTTGCCGAGCGCATCCCACGCAAACCAGCGCGAACGGAGGACGAGCTCCTCCCCATAGTCGCGCCCCGTCATGAACGAGGCCACGAGCGGCACCTCGACGCGGGCGCCGGCGGCGGCGTCCTGCGACAGCGGCGTCTCGGGGGCGACATAAATCGGCGCGTGAAAATCGCGCAGGCTCATCCCGTCGACAAACGCGTCCAGGCCGGTAATTTTCTCCGACCGGTCGAACCGCCAGTAGCCGTTCCACTCGTTGATCACGTCGTGATGCTCGGTATAGAGCCAGCCGGCGACGCGCGGAAAACGCCGGAAGGCGTCGATCGCCCGGTGGTAATCCCACGTCCAGTCGACATCCCCGGTGCTCCCCTCATATCCCCACACGTTGCCGAACTCGCTGTTGATATTCGGCTGGCGATCCTGCCGGTAGCCCGGCTCGAAGTTCCAGGTCGACCCGGGATAGGTACCCTTGCTGACGGCGGCGAGGCTGTCTACCCACGCCCATCCGGGGAGATAGGAGTGCCAGGAGTTGATGTCCGTGCGGGTATGGCCCCGGTGGCAGCATACCGAGTTGTCCTCGACGAGCCGGGTGGGGTCGCGGCGCTTGGCCTGATCGTAGACGCTGGCCACCCACGCCTGCGTTTCGGGGGTGTAGATCTCGCGGTCGCCGGCTTTTGTAAAAAGCCCCCAGGTTTCGTTGAACGGCACCCAAGCAAAGATGGACGGATGGTTGAAGTCGCGCTGCATCATCCATTCGAGCGAGCGTTCGACTTCCTGCTTCTGGATGTCGACCGGCTCGCCCCAGCTGTTGGGCAGATCGGCCATGATGAGCACGCCGAGGCGGTCGGCCCAGTACAGCTTGCGCGGCAGGGCCACCTTGACGTGCACGCGCATCCCGTTCAGACCGATCTGGCGGGAACGGAGCACTTCGTCGCGGATAAAGTCGTCCGACGGGAACGTGTAAAAGCCGTCGGGATGGTAGGCCTGATCGAGCGCCAACTGGAGATAAACCGGCTCGTCGTTGAGCGCCACGTAGCGATAATCCGTGCCCGGCATGTCCATCACCGAGATCTTCCGCATCCCGAAATAGGTGCGGACCCGGTCGGCCTGATCGCCCTCACCGACGCGCACGTCCACATCGTACAGATGCGGATCGTCGAGCGACCAGCGGTGAGGATGGGGGATGGGGATGACGAGCGAGGCTTCGCGGGCGCCGGCGGGCACGGAGAACTGCGCGTCGGGCACCGAGGGATCCGTAAAATCCACGACGACCGCCACCGGCGAGGATGCCGGCTCCAGCAGGCGCACCGTCGCGGTGACCCGGTCGCGGTCGATGTCCGGCGCGAAATGCACGAACTCGGCCGGCGTGCGGCCGCGCACTTCCAGATACGGCGTCTGCCAGATGCCGCGGGCGTTGCCGTAGCCCTGCTTGCCGTAGAGCTGGTGGTCGCGACGGACATCGTCCACGCGTACCACGAGCCGCTGCGCGCTGCCCGGCCGGAGGTGCGCCGTCAACTCCGCCGAAAACGGGGTATAGCCGCCTTCATGCTCGCCGACCTGGTGGCCGTCGAGCCAGATCGTCGTGTGATAATCGGCCGCGCCGATGACGAGGAAAACCCGCTGGCCGGCCCAGTCGGCCGGCGCGGTGAGGTCCCGCGCGTACCAGCCGATGTCGGCGCCATCGGGCACACCCGACAGGTTCGAGCCCCAGGGGAAGGGCACGTTGATCGTGAGCGGAAAAGCGACGCCTCCCGTGTGCCAGCCGTCGGCGAGGCCGGCGTCCTCGGCGTCGAAACGAAAGCTCCAGGAGCCGTTCAGATTGAGCCATTGCGGCCGCTCGAAGTCGGGTCGGGGGTGTTCGGGAAGCGGGATGGTGGTTTGCGCCAGCGCGGCGCCGGCAAAAAGGAACGTGATGCCAGCAAGAAGGAGGCGAATCGAAAACATATCAGTTGATCGGATGGATGGAATAGGTGGCCTGTCGCGATGGCGTGCTATCAAGATACCGCCAAAGAACGACATTCGCCGGCGTTGAATCCCCTGCCAGGGCTGTATATTAACGCACTCGCTGCAAGCCGATATATGGACTCGTTAACGTCCCCGATCATCGAAACCCACGCCCTCGTCATCGGCGCCGGCGCTGCCGGCCTCGCCGTGGGCGCGTGCCTGCTCAAAAAACACATCCCGCATATCATCCTCGAACGCAGCGACCGTGCGGGGTCGGCCTGGGAGCGGCGATACGACCGCCTGCATCTCCACACCCACCGCGACTTCTCGGCGCTGCCCTATCTCCCTTTCCCGAAAGAGACGCCCCGCTACCCGGGCCGCCGCGAGGTGGCCGCCTACCTGCAGCACTATGCCCGCACGTTCCGGCTCGAACCGCGTTTCGGGCAGGAAGTGCTCGACGCCCGCCCCGAGGGCGGCCACTGGATCGTCACCACCGCGGACACCCGCTATCGCGCGCGCGCACTGGTCGTGGCGACGGGCCAGAGCCATACCCCGTATCGTCCGGAATGGCCCGGCATGGACGGTTTCCCGGGTACGATCCTCCACAGCGCCGAATACGCCAACGGCAGCGTGTTCAAGGGGACGCGCGCGCTGGTGGTGGGCTTCGGCAATTCGGCCGGCGAGATCGCCATCGACCTGCACGAACATGGGGCCCGGGTGTCAATGGCGGTGCGGGGCGCGGTGAACGTGTCGCCGCGTGACATGCTGGGGATGTCGACCCATTCGATCGCGGTGATGCTCAGTCCCCTGCCGGCGCCCCTCGCCGACCGCCTCACCAAAACGCTGCCCCGGCTCGTCATGGGCGACCTCACGCGCTACGGCATCCACCGGCTGCCGTACGGGGGGATGATTCAGATCGAAAAGGACCGGACGACGCCGCTGCTCGATATCGGCACCGTCGATCTGATCAAGCAGGGCGCCATCACCGTGTATCCCGGTCTCGATCGGTTCGAGGGCGACACCGTCGTGTTCGCCGATGGCCGGCGCGCCGCGTTCGACGTGATCCTGCTCGGCACCGGTTTCCGGCAAAACCTCGCGTCCTTTCTCCATGAGGCCGACGCCGCGCTGGACGAAAACGGCGATGCGCGCACGAGCGGCGAGGAGTCGGCCGTCCCGGGGCTGTTTTTCTGCGGCTTCCGGAATGCGCGGGGCGGGTTGCTGCGCGAGGCCGGCCGCGAGGCGAAGCGCATCGCGGAGCAGATCGAGACTTTAGTATCGAAGGGTTGAGCCGCCTCGCCTCCGCTCATCCGAGTTCTTTCCGCATGGCCACCAGCGGCAGGTGGACTCCGCCTCGCAAGACCGTCTCGTACCGCCGCGTCGCGGCGAAGCCGTAGGCGGCATAGAGCGGCTCGCCGGGCAGGGTGGCGACCAGTTCGAGCGCGCGGAAGCCGGCCTCCCGCACCGCCGACTCGCTGGCGCGCATGAGGGCGCCGCCGATGCCCCGGCGCGCGTGGCCCGGATGCACAAAAAACGCCCGGATCCGCGCGGCGTCCCGGGCCGGATCGAGCAGCGGATCCTCCTCGCCTTTCATCTGATCGCCGCCATAGAGCGTCTTGCGCCGGCTCCATCCGCCGCATCCCACGATCGCATCGCCGTCGGTCACCACGAAGTAGGTCCGGTCTTCGAGCAGTTGCGTGTCGACGCCGAAAATCTCCACGATCGCCTGTTCGATCTGCTCATCCGAATAGAATCCCGGACTCAGGCCGCGGACGGACAGCGGGATCAGCGCCTGCATGCCGGCGAGGTCCGCGGGGCCGGCGAGTCGGAGGTGTCCCATACGCTTCGACAGAGGGGGTTCAGCGGATGAAGAGCAGGTAGACCGGAAGCAACGCATTGACGACGATGAGGGCGACCCAGAACAGCGTGGTCCACGTGCTCATGTGGCCGAGCGGATGCTGCTTGAGATACGCTTCCCAACCCAGTTCGCCGGGTAGCTGGACCGTGTCGGTCACCTTTTTGAGATAGCCCGAGACGCGTCGAATGGTTCGGATCGTCATCAGGTTGTTGAACCAGAGAAGCACGGTGATCACGAGGGGGATCCAGTAGGCGATGGTGATGACCGCATTCTCCTGGCTGAGCAGCCACGCCCACATCGCGCCCGTGATGAACAGGATATGCCACGTCTGCGCGGCCAGATGGTCGATGCGCTGCAGGTTCTCGGCGCGCAGGGCGTTGTATTCGGCGATGAGGAGCTCTTCCTGGACGCTGGACATGTCGGGCCTGGGGCGGATGACGAGGAGGGAGCCGGCGCACGCAGTGTAGGCATGCCGCACGAAAAGAGAAAGGGGTGAGAAGATCGCGGCCAGTGGTTACCTTACGGCGATTCACCGACCCTGGTTTTTACGCACACGAATATGACTTCATTTCGGACGATACAGCGCATCGCCTTCGCGGCGCTCATCCTCGCCGCCGGCTTCGCCCCCGCGGCCTTCGCGCAGGTCGACATGGACGCCTTCAAGGCCCTCAAGGCGCGGTCGATCGGGCCGGCCGGCATGAGCGGCCGCGTCACGGCGATCGACGCCGTCGTGGCCGATCCGGACATCGTCTACGTCGGCACCGCGTCGGGCGGGCTGTGGAAATCGACCAACGGCGGGATCGACTTCGATCCGGTGTTCGACGACCAGCCCGTGCACTCCATCGGCTCGATCGCCATCTACCAGAAAAGTCCGGACATCGTCTACGTCGGCACCGGCGAGGGCAATCCGCGCAACAGCATGAACGCCGGCAACGGCGTCTACAAAAGCCTCGACGGCGGCCGGACCTGGATCCACCTCGGGCTCGACGCCACCCGCAGCATCCATCGCCTCTTCGTGCATCCGGACAATCCGGACATCGTCTATGCCGGCGCGCTGGGCTCCGGCTGGGGCGCCAACGAGGAACGCGGCGTTTACAAGACGACCGACGGCGGCGCCACCTGGGAACAGGTGCTGCACTTCGACGCGACGACCGGCGTCGGCGACATGGTGATGGATCCCGTCAACCCGAACAAACTCATCGCCGCGATGTGGCAGTTTCATCGCGAGCCGTGGTTCATGAACTCGGGCGGCGAAAACTCGGGGATCTATGTGACGGTGGATGCCGGCAAGACGTGGACGAAGCGCACGGAAAAGGACGGGCTCCCCGGCGGGATCCTCGGTCGCTCCGGCCTCGCCATCGCCCCGAGCGACCCGTCCGTCGTGTACGCACTCGTCGAAGCCACGAAAAACGCGCTCTACCGCTCGAACGACGGCGGCGTAACGTTCGCGAAAGTCAACGACGCGAATGTGTCCGACCGACCGTTTTATTACAACGACCTGTATGTCGACCCCGCCAACGAAAACCGGCTCTACCACGTCGCCTCCATCATCCAGGTCAGCGACGACGGCGGGCGGACGTTCAAGGAGATCCTCGGCAACGTCCATCCGGACCATCACGCGTGGTGGATCAACCCCCGGGATCCCCACCTGATCTACGAGGGCAACGACGGCGGGATGGCCGTCTCGCGGGACCGCGGCGCGACGTGGCGCTTTATCGAAAATCTCCCCCTAGCCCAGTTCTACCATATCCGGGTCGATAATGAGATCCCCTACCGCATCTGCGGCGGGCTGCAGGATAACGGCTCCTGGTGCGGCCCGAGCCAGATCTGGAGCGCCGGCGGCATCCGCAACACGTACTGGCAGGAAGTGGCTTTCGGCGACGGGTTCGACGTGATGATCCATCCGGAAGACCCGAACGTCGGCTACGCCATGAGTCAGGGCGGGAATGTGACCCGCTTCCAGGTCGATACCGGGTTCCAGAAGTTCATCAAACCGATCCATCCGGACGGCATCGAGCTGCGCTTCAACTGGAACGCCGGCATCGCCCAGGATCCGTTCGACGCCAACACGATCTACTACGGCAGCCAGTTCGTCCACCAAAGCACCAACCGCGGCGATGCCTGGAGCATCATCTCGCCGGATCTCACGACGAACGACCCCGAGAAGCAGAAGCAGCTCGAGAGCGGCGGCCTCACGTACGACGTCACGGGCGCCGAAAACTTCACCACGATCATCGCCATCGAGCCCAGCCCCCTCGAGCGCGGCGTGCTCTGGGCCGGCACCGACGACGGCAACGTCCAGATCACGCGCGACGGCGGCGCCACCTGGACGAACGTCGTCAAAAACATCCGCGGCCTGCCCGCCGGCACCTGGGTGCCGCAGATCCGGGCGTCGCGACACCACGCCGGCGAAGCCTTCGTGCTGTTCGACGACCACCGCCGCAACAACTGGGAGCCCTACGCCTTCCACACGACGGATTACGGAAAGACCTGGAAGCGCCTCACCGACGCCGGCGAGGTGTGGGGCTACACGCTTTCCATCGAACAGGACCCCGTCGCCCCGAACCTGCTGTTCCTCGGCACCGAATTCGGACTCTACGTCAGCTTCGACTACGGCGACACCTGGCAGGCCTTCAAGCACGGCATCCCGACCGCATCGGTCATGGACCTGGTCATCCATCCGCGCGACCACGACCTCGTGGTCGCCACGTTCGGCCGCGCCGTTTTCGTGATCGACGACATTCGTCCCCTGCGCGCCGTGGCGCAGAAGGGCGCCGCGCTGCTGAACTCCCCGCTGGCCGTCTTCGAGGCGCCGGTGGCCTACCAGGCCGTCTATAAGCAGGCTCCGGGGACGCGTTTCGTGGCCGACGCCATCTATGCCGGCGAGAACCGCCGGCCGGGGGCGATGATTAGCTACCTGGTTACCCCTGCGGAAGTCAACGTGATGCCTGATGAGGAGAAAGGGGAGATGGATTCAACAGCGACGTCGAAAAAGGCGAAGATCGAGATACTGGATGGGGATGGTACGGTGATTCGGACGCTGAGCGGGCCGGCGGAGAAGGGAGTCAACCGGGTGTACTGGGAGATGAGCCGCAAGGGCATCCGGTTCAATCCGTTCGGCGAAAACCAAAACGCGGACGAGCCCGCCGGCGCGGATGTCCTGCCGGGCACGTACACCGCACGCGTATCCTACGCCGGCCAGACGGACGAGACGCCGGTCGAGGTACGGTACGACCCGCGCATCGACGTCCGCCGCGCCGACCTCGAAGCGCGTCTCGCGATGTACGACCGTTGGGAGCAGATCGCAGCCGTGGCGGTGGACGCCCAGAAGCGGCTGAAGCAGGCCGGCGAAACCATCGAGACGGTCGGCAAACTCCTGGCTGACCGCGACGACGAGGCCTCCAAAACACTCAAGGCACGTGGCAAGGTGCTCGCGGACTCCATCAAGACGCTCACCGAGGCGATGAGCGGCAAGGAGGTGCAGGGCATCCGCCGCGATCCGGAGACCCTGATGAACCAGCTGTTCACAGCGCGGAGCTACATCACCTCCGGCCTGAATGCCCCGGATCCAAGCGCGACGATCGCCCTCGACAAAGCCCGTGCTTCCTTGCGGGGGTTCGCGGACGACGTAAATGCGTTCTTCGCCGGCGACTGGGCGGCCTACCGGCAGGCGGTCGACGCCGCGAACGTCTCGCTGTTCAGGGACGCCGAGCCGCTGGCGGTGCCGGTGGAATGATGATTACTCCATGTCGGGTTGCGGGCCACGGAAGGCCGCGATGTGGAAAAAGACATGGCGGGTTACGGGCCAACGAAGGCCGCGATGTGGAAAAAGATATGTCGGGTTACGGTCCCTGCGGGGACCTAACCCGACCTACGGAATTATGGGAAATACGGGAATGGCTATGCGATTTTATCTGGCGACCCTCTTCGCGTTGATGCTGGCTCTGCCGGCGGCGGCGCAATCTTCCAACTACGACGAGGCGCTCTACAGCGCGCTCGAATACCGCAGCATCGGCCCCTTCCGCGGCGGCCGGTCGGCGGCCGTCACCGGCGTGGCCGGCAAGCCGCTGCTCTTCTACTTCGGCTCCGTCGGCGGTGGGGTGTGGCGGACGCAGGACGGGGGGCAGTCGTGGAGCAACATCTCCGACGGCTACTTCGGCGGCTCGATCGGCGCGGTGGCGGTCAGCGACTGGGATCCCAATGTGATCTATGCCGGCGGGGGCGAGGTGACGGTGCGCGGCAACGTCTCGCACGGACACGGGATGTGGAAATCCACCGACGCCGGCAAGACGTGGACCGACGCGGGGTTGAAGGATTCCTACCACATCCCCCGGATCCGCATCCACCCGAAAAACC
Source organism: Rhodothermales bacterium (assembly GCA_041391505.1). NCBI lineage: Bacteria > Pseudomonadati > Rhodothermota > Rhodothermia > Rhodothermales > Rhodothermales bacterium. The sequence goes on along the minus strand of JAWKNW010000004.1, from coordinate 225,831 downwards.
CCGATCTGGTCTACGCCGCCGTGCTGGGCAACCTCTACCGGGATACGGAGGAGCGGGGCGTCTACCGCTCGAAAGACGGCGGCGCGACCTGGGAGCGGATCCTGTTCGCGAACGCCGGCGCCGGCGCGGTCGACCTGGTGATGGATCCGACCAATCCGCGCATCCTCTACGCCAGCACCTGGAACGTCCGCCGCAACCCGTACAACCTCTCCAGCGGCGGCGAGGGCTCGGCCCTGTGGAAGTCGACCGACGGCGGCGACACGTGGTCGGAGCTGTCCTCGAAAAAAGGCATGCCGGAGGGCACGCTCGGCATCATCGGCGTGGCCGTCTCGCCCGTCAACCCCGAGCGGGTCTGGGCGATCGTCGAGGCCGACGAGGGCGGCGTGTTCCGGTCGGACGATGGCGGGGAGACCTGGAAGAAGATCAACGAAGACCGCAATCTCCGGCAGCGGGCGTGGTACTACACGCGCATCTACGCCGACACGCGGGACGAGGACATGGTGTACGTCCTCAACGTGCAGTTCTGGCGGTCGAAAGACGGCGGCGCGACCTACGAGCGCATCCAGACGCCGCACGGCGACCATCACGACCTCTGGATCGCCCCGGAGGATCCGAGCCGGATGGTGATCGGAGACGACGGCGGCGCGCAGGTGTCGTTCGACGCCGGCGCGAACTGGTCGACCTACCACAACCAGCCCACGGCCCAGTTCTACCGCGTCACCACCGACACCCACTTCCCCTACCGGATCTACGGCGCGCAGCAGGACAACTCCACCGTGCGCATCCTGAGCCGGAGCCGGGGCGGATCGATCGGCGAGCGCGACTGGGAAGACACGGCCGGCGGCGAAAGCGGCTTCCTCGCCCCGCATCCCCTCGACCCGGACATCGTCTACGGCGGCTCCTACGGGGGCTACCTCGAACGCCTCAACCACCGGACCGGCGAATCCCGCGACGTGAACGTCTGGCCGGACAACCCGATGGGGTATGGCGCCGAGGGCATGCGATTCCGTTTCCAGTGGAATTTCCCCATCTTTTTCTCGCCCCACGACCCGAACACCCTGTATACCACGGCGAATCAGGTCTTCAAGACCACGAACGACGGCCAGTCGTGGGAAGCGATCAGTCCGGACCTCACCCGCAACGACCCGAGCACACTCGGCCCCTCCGGCGGCCCGATCACGAAGGACAACACGAGTGTCGAGTATTACGGGACGGTCTTCGCCGCGGTGGAATCCCCGCATGAGGCCGGCGTGCTCTGGGCCGGCTCGGACGACGGGCTGATCCACGTCACGCGCGACGGCGGGGCCACGTGGCAGAACGTGACGCCGCCGGCGCGGATCATGCCCGAATGGATCCTCATCAACAGCCTGGAAGCCGATCCCTTCGAACCCGGCGGCTTGTACGTCGCCGCCACCATGTACAAACACGGCGACTTCCGGCCGTATCTCTACAAAACAAAAGACTACGGGAAGACCTGGACGAAGATCGTCGCCGGCATCGACGAGGCGCACTTCACCCGCGTCGTCCGCGCCGACCCGCGGCGGCGCGGCCTGCTCTACGCCGGCACCGAGGTGGGGATGTACCTGTCGTTCGACGATGGCGCGCACTGGAAACCGTTCCAGCTCAACCTCCCCATCGTCCCGATCACGGACCTGATCGTGCACGAAAACGACCTCGTCGTCGCCACGCAGGGGCGTTCGTTCTGGGTGATCGACGACCTGACGCCGCTGCATCAGCTGAACGAGACCGTCGCGAAAGCCGATTTCTGGCTGTACGCGCCGCGCCCCACCTACCGCCTCAACGGCGGGGGCGGTGGCCGGCCGCCGCAAAACGCCGGCGCGAATCCCCCGAACGGGGTGATGCTGCGCTATTACCTTCGGGAGAAGCCGGAGGATGAAGCCGGCGTCACTCTCCGCATCCTGACCCGGGACGGGGCGATCATTCGGTCTTACACGTCGGACGCGAAGGAAGAAAACGAGCGGGTGCCGGCGGCTGCCGGCGCCAACCAGTTCGTCTGGAACATGCGCTACCCCGATGCCGAGGGATTCGACGGCCTCATCATGTGGGCCGGCAGCCTGACCGGCCCGAAAGCCGTCCCGGGCCGCTACCAGGCCCGCCTGATCGCCGGCGCCGACTCGATGACCGTCCCCTTCGAGATCCTGCCCGACCCGCGTCTGTCCGCCCCGGTGGCAGACCTCCAGGCCAAGTTCGATTATATCGCGGAATCGCAGCAAACCCTGACCGAGACGCACCAGACGATCAAGTCCATCCGGGAAATCAGGAAACAGGTGGAGGAGATCCGCGACCGTGTGAAGGGAAGCGACGGCGAGGCGGCCATCGAGGAAGCAGGGGACGCGCTGCTCGAACAGCTCAAGGCGATCGAAGAAACGCTGTACCAGACGAAAAACCGCAGCGGGCAGGATCCACTGAATTACCCGATCCGGCTCAACAACAAGCTGGCGGCGGTGGTCGGCACGGTCGAGCAGGGTGAGTTCCGCCCCACCGATCAGCAGGTCGCTGTCCGCGACGCGTTGACGCAACAGATCGAGGAGCAGCTCGAACGGTTCGAGCAGCTGATGGAGCAGGCCTTGCCGGCGTTCAACAAGCTGGTGCGCGACCAGGATGTGCCGGCGGTCGTGATCGAGATGAAATCTGCGCCGCCCCCCGGCACGTAATCCGGCTGCCGGCGTAAGACCCGAAGGGTTTTAGAAACCCTTCGGGTCTAGGCCAGGGCTCCATTTTTATCCGAAACTATGCCGCATTTTTCCCTCCGCATGGCGTTCGCGCTGTGCCTCCTTTTCGTCGCAAACGCCAACGCCCAGTTCACCCGGCAAGACTCGCTCAGGGGTTCGATCACCCCGGAGCGCGCATGGTGGGATCTGGTCTATTATCACCTCGACGTCAGCGTCGACCCCGCCGGCCGCACCGTCTCCGGCACCAACACCGTCGCCTACCGCGTGCTGGCCCCCGGCCAGCGGATGCAGATCGACCTCCAGCCGCCCATGCGGATCGAGTCCGCCACCCAGAACGGCGCCCCCCTGCCCTTCGAGCGCGACGGCAACGTGTACTACATCGACCTCAAGGAACCCCAGGCACTGGACGCCCTGAACGAGGTCGCCATCCGCTTCGGCGGCATACCGAAGGAAGCCGTCCGGCCACCATGGGACGGCGGCCTCACCTGGCGCGCGGATAACCGCGGCAACCCGTTTGTCGCCACCTCCTGTCAGGGCATCGGCGCCAGCATCTGGTGGCCCACCAAGGACCACATGTACGACGAGCCGGATAGCATGCTGATCAGCGTGACCGTCCCGGATTCGCTGGTGGGCGTCAGCAACGGCCGGCTCCGCAGCGTCGATCCCCCTAAAAACGGCACCCGGACCTACCACTGGTTCGTCGACAACCCCATCAGCAACTACGGCGTGAACGCCAACGTGGGCGACTACGTGCACTGGTCAGACACCTACCCCGGCGAGAAGGGCGATCTGAGCCTCGAGTACTACGTGCTCCGCGACAACCTCGACAAGGCGCGCACCCAGTTCGCCCAGGTGCCGGGCATGATCGAGGCCTTCGAGCACTGGTTCGGCCCCTATCCGTTTTATGAAGACGGGTATAAACTCGTCGAGGTGCCTTATCTCGGGATGGAACACCAGAGCTCCGTCACGTACGGCAATCGCTATGGCAACGGCTATCTCGGCAACGACCTCAGCGGCACGGGATGGGGGTTGAAGTTCGATTTCATCATCGTCCACGAATCCGGCCACGAATGGTTCGCCAACAACATCACCTACAAGGATGTGGCCGACATGTGGGTGCACGAGGGGTTCACCGCCTACTCCGAGAATCTGTACCTCGACTACCACTACGGCAAAAAGGCCAGCGCCGACTATGTCATCGGTACGCGGGGACGGATCCAGAACGACCGCCCCATCATCGGCACGTACGGCGTCAACCACGCCGGCTCCGGCGACATGTACTACAAGGGCGCGAACATGCTGCACACGATTCGCACCCTGATCGGGGACGACGAGAAATGGCGCCAGATCCTGCGGGGGCTGAACGCCACCTTCTATCACCAGACCGTCACCACACAGCAGATCGAGCACTACATCGTCGACCAGAGCGGCCTCGACCTCCAGCCGGTCTTCGATCAATACCTCCGCGATACCCGCATCCCGACCCTCGAATACCGATGGGAGGATGGTAACACGCTGGCGTATCGCTGGGCCGAGGTCATCGACGGCTTTGCGATGCCCGTCGCGCTCAGCGTCGAGGGCCAGACCTATTCCGTGCGTCCGACGTCCGCGTGGCAGACCCAGCGCACCCTTTCGCGTGGCGATGTCGAAGTCGACCGCAATTACTACGTCGAGACCCGCGGCGTCGCCCGCTGAGGCCGGCACGAAATCCGCGTCGCCGCGTTAGACCCGAAGGGTTTTCGAAACCCTTCGGGTCTTCGGGTTGCATCGCGACGAGTGTTTATGAATCACCACCACCTCGACGTCTCCCGGAGCGCGCGTTTCTTTACCCTGGGCGCCCCCTCGCCGGCTCTCCGCGAGGTCTGGTTCGTACTCCACGGCTACGGCCAGCTCGCGGAGTATTTCATCCGCCACTTCCGCCCCATCGCCGACGACAGCCGGCTGATCGTCGCCCCCGAAGCGCTCTCCCGGTTTTACCTCGACGCCGAGTACAAACGCGTCGGCGCCTCGTGGATGACGCGCGACGACCGCGAGCGGGATATCGCGGACAATAACGCGTATCTGGAAACCGTCGCCGGCGAGATCTGGCAACGCCTCGACCCCGCCTCGGTAGAGGTGCACGTGCTCGGGTTCTCCCAGGGCGGCGCCACGGCGTCTCGCTGGGCCGCCACGTCCGCCGGCTTCGCTTGCCACCGGCTGATCCTCTGGGCGTCCCGCATCGCCTCCGACCTCGACGGCCACGCGGCGAAACTCAACCGCATGCGCCTCACCTACGTGGCGGGAGATCGAGACCCGTACCTCACGCCGGAACGCGCCCGGGATGAACGCGCCTGGCTGGATGGACACGGCATAGCCCACACCTTCGTCCCGTTCGAGGGCGAGCACCGCATGAACCCGGACGTGCTCCGTCAGCTGATTACACCAGCCACGTAACCAGCTCGGGGAACAGGATGATGAGCAGCAGCCCGATCAGCTGGAGCACGATGAAGGGGATGGCGCCCCGATAGATGTCGGTCGTGGTGAGCGAGGGCGGAGCCACGCCGCGCAGATAAAAAAGTGCAAACCCGAAGGGCGGCGTCAGAAAGGAGGTTTGCAGGTTCATGCCGATCATCACCCCGAACCAGACCAGATCGATCCCCAGGATGCGCGCCGCCGGGACGAGCAGCGGGAGGATGATGAACGCGATCTCGAAGAAGTCGATGAAGAACCCCAGGATGAAAATCGTAAGGTTCGCCACGATCAGCAACCCGATCACGCCACCCGGAAGATTCGTCAGCAAGTCCTCGATCCAGAAATCCCCATACAGCCCGCGAAAGACGAGCGCGAAGGCGGTCGAACCGATCAGCAGGAACAGCACCATCGAAGACAGCTTCGCGGTGGCGTTGAGAGAATCCTTGAGCGCCGCGCCGGTCAGCCGGCGATTCACGGCCGCCAGCCCCATCGCGCCGATGGCGCCGAGCGCGCCGGCTTCCGTGGGCGTCGCCACGCCGGCGAAGATGCTCCCGAGCACCACCAGGATCAGCACGAGCGGGGGCAGCATCACCAGCAGCACCCGCTTCAGCAACGCGCCGCGCTCGAACTGGCGGTCTTCGTGCGGCAGCGCCGGCGCGTCCTCGGGACGCACGATCGCCACGATGGCCACGTACGCGGCATACATCACGGCCAGCAGGATGCCGGGCACCAGCGCGCCCTTGAAGAGGTCGCCAACCGAAATCCCCAGCTGATCCGCCAGCACCACCAGCACGACGCTGGGCGGTATGATCTGCCCCAGCGTGCCCGACGCGGCGATCACGCCGGCGGACAGCCGGTTCGAGTAGCCGTAGCGCATCATGACGGGCAGCGAGATCATCCCCATCGCCACCACCGACGCCCCGACCACCCCGGTCGCAGCCGCGAGCAGAGCCCCCACGAAAACGACCGCCATCGCCAGGCCGCCCCGCATCGCGCCAAAAAGCTGCCCGATCGTCTGAAGCAGGTCCTCGGCGAGGCGCGACTTCTCCAGGAGCGTGCCCATGAAGATGAAGAACGGAATCGCCAGCAGCACATAGTTGGCCATGATGCCGAACGTGCGGTCCGGCAGCGCCAGCAGCAGGTGCCAGTCGAAAAAGCCCATCTCCACCCCGATAAACGCAAACACGAGGGCGGTGCCGCCCAGCGCAAAGGCTACCGGATACCCCATAAAAATCAGCACGAGCGCGCCGACGAACATCAACGGCGCCAGCCAGTCTCCTTCCATCAGAGGGCCTCCTCGCCGGCGGGGGTTGCATCGTCCCGGGTGGCGCGCAGCACGGCGACCTGCCGGATGATCATGGACACGCCCTGCGCGATCAAGAGCACGAATGCGATCGGGATGATGGTCTTGATCGGGTAGCGGGGCAGTCCGCCCGGGTCGGACGACATTTCGCGGACGCTCCACGAGTTGATCACCGCCGGCCAGGAGACCACCAGCATCAACACACTGAAGGGGATCAGGAAGAGTACGGTGCCGGCGATATTGATCCACGCCTGTCCGCGAGGCCCGAGCCGGCCATACAGCACATCGACCCGCACATGCGCGTCGTGCTTGAGCGTGTAGGCCGCGCCGAGCAGGAACACCATGCTGAACAGATACCACTGCAGCTCGATGTAGGTGTTCGAACTGAGCCCGAGACCGGTGTAGCGGTCCAGGTAACGCGCAACCGCGTTGAAGGCGCCGACGATGACCATCGCCAGCGTGAGCCAGTAGGTGATGCGGCCGATCCGTTCGTTAACGGCGTCGATCCAATCGGCGAGGCGTGCCCAGACACGCATGGGGCAGTCCGTCTGGTGGGTGGGGTACCATGGCATCCGGCCTCGTGTGGCCGAACCGATCCCAATGTACTGTTCCCGCGGACGAGATCAAACGCCGCAATCCGGCCTCAGAGCACCAGCCGCTGCCCGCATTCCGGAAGATGGATGGTGATTTCCGGATAGAAGTACCGGATGTTGTCCGCCATCCACTGGCGCGCGTCCGTTTCGCCGTGCACCAGGACGATCTGCTCCGGCTTGAGGCGCTCGACGATCTGGAGCAGGTCGCGCCGATTGCTGTGGCCGCTGAACCGGAAACGCTCCACATCGCAGTTGACGGGTTGAGGGCCGACCATGCGATCCAGCACGACCAAGTTGCCGGGACCTTCGGCCGCGGCATCGAGGATCAGGCGCGCCGGCGAATCCTCCTTCACGTAACCGACCAGGAAGATGCCATGCTTGTCGCTCTCCACGAGCTGCTGCGCCAGCCGGTTCGATATCGTGCGCTCGAACATCATGCCGCTGCTCATGATGTGGATGCTCGGCTTGCTGAGCGCCTCGCGCGTGGCCTCGTTGCTGCGCGGCAGCCGGCGCTGCGGCACGCCGTACACCTGAAAATCCGGATCCAGACGCGGCGTCGATAGACGCGTCTTGTCGTACAGATCGGCCACGGCGCGCATGGATCCGGCCGTGTAGATCGGGACGTCCTCCGGGATCCGGCCGTCCGCCATGAACCGGTGGAGCATGGCCAGCATCTCCTGGGCGCGTCCGAGCGCAAACACCGGGATGAGCACGGTGCCGCCCCGATCGAGGACGCGATGGAGCGAGGCGGCGAAGCGGTCTTCTTCGAGCTTGCGCGTGGTGCGCTCGGCGTCGGGGTCGGCGCCGAGGGTCGACTCCAGGATCAGGAGATCGAGCGGCCCGTCGGGGTAGTCGCCCCCGGGGATGATGTCCTGCGGCCGCACGTTCGTGTCGCTCGTGTAGAACAGCCGGCGCTGCCGGCCGTCCTCCTCGAACGTCATGTGCACGCCGACGGCGCCGAGCAGGTGGCCGGCGTTATAAAACTCCCCTCGGAACGGGATGTCGTCGTTCACGCCGCGCAGATCGAACGACTTTCTGAGCTCGTGGGTGAGATACAGAAAGCTCTGCATCTCCAGCTCCTCCTCGTCGAACAGGGGTTCGTAGGCGCTGGAGCCTTCCTTGAGCTTGCGACGCTGCAGCCGGGCGGATGCCGGCAGCAGCAGATCGGCCAACTGCCGGGTCGCAGCCGACATATGGACGTTGACGTTCGGGTACTCCCGAAGGAGCACGGGCAGCGAACCCATGTGATCGTGGTGCGCGTGCGTCACGATGACGTGATCGACGTACCACGCTGAATTGCGGCGGAGAATATCGAAACGCGGCAGGCTGTCCACGCCCTCGGCATCGGGATCAGCGCCGGCGTCCAGTACAATGCCGGTTTCGTTGATATTCAGAAAGAGACAGCTTGCGCCAATATCTTCCGTGCTCCCCAGCGCGACAAACTCCATGGACGTGTTACATGCGTTAGAGCCCCGGGAACCCTGCGCGGGCTGTATGGAGCGGGCCGTAGAAAAGAAGAAACGAGTCGTTTGAAGCTGCTTGGTACAGGCTGAGCGGCAAAACGGTTTCAGCGACGGGCGCAATAACACGTTCACCTCACACAATCTTCCCCGTCGAGGGTGCAGGAAGGCCGGGGCGCCTGTTCACGAGAACCCGGTCGAACGTACGCCCGCACCCCGGGACGTCCATCCCCTCAAACCCGCGTGCTCTTAGTTGCGGACTTGCCGGGCAGGCGCTACTTTCGCTGATCGTCTGCGTCCATAGCCCCACAGAAGGACCTGCCATGTCGCTGCCTCTCCAGGCGTTTGTCGCCGTATTTCCCATCATCCTGGCGGCCGTGTTACTGGTCGGGTTTCGCTGGCCCGCCCGGCGCGCGATGCCGCTCGTCTATGTCGTGGCCGCCCTCCTCGCGCTCACGCTCTGGGGCGTGGCGCCGGCGTATGTCGCCGCGTCGACCGTCGAGGGATTGTTTATCACCTTCAACATCCTCTACATCATCTTCGGCGCCATCCTGCTGCTGAACACGCTGAAATATTCGGGAGGGATATCGGCCATACGCGACGGGTTCACGCGGATCAGCACCGACCGGCGCGTGCAGGTGGTCATCATCGCCTGGCTTTTTGGAGCCTTCATTGAGGGCGCCGCCGGCTTCGGCACGCCGGCCGCCGTGGTGGGCCCGCTGCTCGTCGCCCTCGGGTTTCCGGCGCTCTGCGCCGTGATGCTCGGCATGATGGTGCAGAGCACGCCCGTGACGTTCGGCGCCGTCGGCACGCCGATCCTCGTCGGCGCCGCCGGCGGCCTGCAAAGCCCGGAGGTGACCGAACAGCTCGCCGCCGCCGGCTGGACCTTCGACGGGCTCATCCGGCAGATCACGACCGAGGCGGCCGTCCTCCACGGCATCACCGGCACCATCATGCCGCTGCTCATGGTGATGATGATGACGCGCTATTTTGGCGCCAACCGGTCGTGGAAAGAGGGACGGGCCATCCTGCCCTTCGCCCTCTTCGGCGGACTGTCCTTCACCGTCCCCTACATGCTGACGGGCATCTTCCTGGGCCCCGAGTTCCCGTCGCTGCTGGGCTCGCTGATCGGGCTGGGTATCGTGACCCTCGCTGCCCGGCGCGGCTTCCTCCTCCCGAAAGACACCTGGTCGTTCGCGCCGGCGGCCTCGTGGCCGGCGGATTGGACCGGCTCGATCGACATCCGCCTGGATCACGAGCTGGGCCGACCGATTTCGACGGCCAGAGCCTGGCTTCCCTACCTGGTGCTGGCGGTGCTGCTCGTCGCGAGCCGGCTGCCCTATCTCCCGCTGGGCACGTGGCTCAAGGCGCCGACCCTCTCCTGGTCGTCCATTTTCGGCACCACCATCACGGCGTCGACGCAACCGCTCTACCTGCCGGGGACGCTGCTCATCCTGACCGTCATCGTCACCTACTTCCTGCACGGGATGCGGCGCGAGGCGCTGAGCCGGGCGTTCAGCGAATCGACCCGCGTGCTGCTCGGCGCCGGCTTCGTGCTCATCTTCACCGTCCCGATGGTCCGTATCTACATCAACTCGGGCATCAATGGCGCCGGCCTGGCGAGCATGCCCATCGCCATGGCCGAGTGGGTGGCGGCGAGCGTCGGCGCCGTCTGGCCTCTCTTTGCCCCCACGATCGGAGCGATCGGCGCGTTTATCGCCGGCAGCAACACGGTCAGCAACCTCATGTTCAGCCTCTTTCAATTCAGCGTGGCGCAACAGCTGATGATATCCGGCGCGCTCGTCGTCGCACTGCAATCGGTTGGCGCCGCGGCCGGCAACATGATCGCCATCCACAACGTCGTCGCCGCCTCCGCCACCGTCGGCCTCCTCGGCCAGGAAGGCACCACGCTGCGACGAACGATCCTCCCGACGTTTTATTACGTGGGCCTGGCCGGCCTGATGGGCCTCGCGGCAGCCTATCTGCTGCACATCGGCGACCCCATCACCCCCTGACCGATGCTGTTCGATTATGGAACGATCACCCGCCGGCCGTCGCACAATACGACACCCTAGCGGGTTTCATGCGGGATCCTGCGCGAAAACAGGGGTTTTCGGCTCCGTTGGCACCTTTTTGGTTGATGGCGGCGCGGACATAAAAAGTTGACTGATGTCAGGCTAAATTGTTAGCTTGGCCCTGACCCACGAGCTTGCGCTATCACTGAACCTGGAGGTAACCATACATCCCTATGGGCATTTTCGATTTCTTGAAAAACATCGGCATCGGTGTCGACGACGGCAAAGAAGCCGAGCAGATCAAACAGACGATTTCGATGGCCTTTGGCACCAGCATCGAAGGCCTCAACGTCGCGTTTGACGACGGCACCGTCACGCTCAGCGGTCAGGCCGACTCCATCGCCACCAAGGAAAAGGCGGTACTGATGGCCGGCAACGTGAAGAATGTCGAGAAAGTAAACGACATGCTGACCGTCAAGGCCGCCCCGCCGGCCGCTCCCGAGCCGAAATTCTACACCGTTAAAAAAGGCGACTCCCTCTCGAAAATCGCGAAAGAAGTCTACGGCGACTTCAAGAAGTGGGAGAAACTCTTCGAGGCCAACAAAGAGGTCATCAAAAACCCGGACCTCATCTACCCCGGCCAGCAGATTCGCATCCCCGAATTGTAGGTCAAAAGGCTCCGGGGCAACCCGGAGCCTTTTTTTGTTCATCGGCCACTGGTCATCGGCCACTGGTCATCGGCCACTGGTCATCGGCCACTGGTCATCGGCCACTGGTCATCGGCCACTGGTCATCGGCCACTGGTCATCGGCCACTGGTCATCGGCCACTGTCACGGATGAACGCATTGCTCTCCAACGCCCTGACGCGCCCGAAGGGCGCCAATGACAGCGCCCAAAGGGCGCCAATGACCAGTGACCGCGCCCAAGGGCGCTAACCACCGCGCCCGAAGGGCGCCAGTGACCAATGCCGCGCCCAAAGGGCGCATGACCAATGACCGCGCCCAAGCCCTCCCTCCCCTCACCTCAAATCGTTGGCGAGCGTCCTCGTGATGCAATCCGCCGTGTAGCGGCTGAGCCGCTCGAGGGCGTCGCGCAATTCTTCCTCGCTCAATTCGCTCAGGGCTTTCGCGTTGCGGACGTTATCGAAGAGGTAAAACCCCCCGTCGTTGAGCGGCTCCTGCACCCCGACGTCCCGCTTCCAGACCAGCCGGCCCGAGTGGTTGTCGATCAACTCCACCCGGGCGTCGACGAAGTATTCCATGCCGCCATCGTAGCTGCGGCCGGCGTAGATGCCGTGGTTCTTGATCCGGAGGATCATCACGAAATCCGACCGGTCGAGATCTTCCGACGGGATCGCCCCCATGTAGCGCGCGGCCCGCGGCAACGCCTCCTCGGCGATCAGCATCGAGACATCCACCGAATCCGCGGCGCGGTCCAGCCGCCGGCGCGCCTTTTCAGCATGCGCCTCCTTGGCGATCGACGTGGCGGCCCGGAACAGCCCGCCCACCGACCGGGATGCCACACCGCCCACCACATCGCCCTCGACGTCGGTGATGATGCGCGGCACCGGCGCATACGGGGCGTCGAGCGCCAGGGTCTGCCCCTGGAAATCGTAACGCGCCAGATAGTGATGGTGCCGGGCGCATCCACCCATAAAAAATGTCGGCGCGATAAGCAGCCAGACCAGGATCGCGCGCAGACGCGGCGCAGTGTTCAGAAAAGCATACGCATTGTTCATCATAGCACCCATTCTACCCGTTCGTGAGTCGTTTTAAGCTATCGGGTGGCGATGGGAGGCAATAGTTCAAAGCCCGTACCGGGGCGCAAGGTGGGAGGATTAGGGATCAAGGATTAGGGATCAAGGATTGAGGATCAAGGATTGAGGATCAAGGATTGAGGATCAAGGCGGTATGCCCACAATCCCTTGAACCTTGAGCCTCAAACTTTGAACTCCCTCTCCCCCCTCACTTCCGGTCCAGGTGGACGCGGCGGGCGAACTGGGGCGATTCGGGGTCGGAAAGGATCAGGAGCGCGTGGGCGGCGCGGACGCGGACGTCGAGCACGGGGTCGTTGAGCATGGCATAGAGCTGACTGGCGCCGTCGACGAGCCAGGCCTCGGCCGCGGCGCGGGCGGCCTGGGACCGGGTGACGGAGTCGTTGCTGCTCAGCTGCGCGTAGAGGGCGGCGCGGCCGGCGGGGTCGCCCAGCACCGCCAGGGCGCGCTCGACGTAATACCGGTCGGCGTCGTACCGCGCCAACTCGAGGCTGGCGTTGAGGAGCGGGATATCCGAGGCCTCGCCGAGCTGGAGCAGCACGTCGGCCGCGATGCCGCGCACGATGGGGTCGTCGGAGAGCGCGCGCGACCGGATGAAGCCCAGCGTCTCGCCGCGTCCGGAACGCTGCAGCGCGGCGGCGGCGTACACCCGCAGACGCCCATCCTCACCCTCTTTCATGGCCTCCTGCAGCAGCAGCGTATCGCCCACGCGCCCGATGGTAAACAGCGTCCGCGCCGCCGCAAGACGCGATTCCATGTTTTGCCCGAGCAACATGTCCTGCAGCAGCACGATGCTGCCGTCATACCCGCTGCGCACCAGTTCGCCGATGAGGCCCGCCCGGACCGGGGCGTCTTTCACGACGGTCAGCAGATCGAGCAAGACGGGCTGCACATCGAACGTGTAGCGCGCGCCGGTAAGGGCCTCGGCGGCATGGATCACCGTTTCCGGATCGCCCTGGAGCATCCCCTGCCGCAGCGTCTGCATGCACTGTTCGTGCACATTGGCCGTGAGCAGATAGACCGCCGGCGGGGGCACGGGCGCATGGCAGCCGGCGATCGCGGCAAAAGCTAGAAACAGACAGGCGGCATTGCGGGCAATGCGCCGGCGTACGGCGGTCATGATGGGCTGGGAAAAAATGAACGGCTGCGTCAGCCGGGATGGGATGCGCCGTCAACCAGCGCTCCGCGCAAGAAACGAATCAGAAACCGGTCCGTCCAGTGCCAGTCGTGCCGGGCCTCGGAGTCGAACACCAGGGTGTCGAAACCCAGGCGCAGCCCTTTGTTTCTCACGAGCCGGCCGAAAAACCGGGTCCGGTCCCGGTTGCCCTGCTGACCGTCCGCGCCGGCGCTGGCGATCCAGAAGGTCGTCTTCCCCAGCTCGCGCAGCCGCTGCTCGTCCGCGCGCTTGAGGGTGTCCGTCGGATTCCATCTCCGCAGCGCATCGGCATCCCGCGGGCTGCCCAGCGCCGCATCGAAGAGCGGCGAATCCCGCCAGATGGGATCCGTCAGGCCCTTCCCGTCCTCCCTCGGATCGCGGTGTCCGGGCCACATGAACAGGGCGTCGTACATCGCCGCGTGAGCAAAAAAACCGGGGCGGTGGATGGCCAGCAGGCTGACCGTATATCCCCCCAGCGAAAAACCGGCCGCGAGCCGGATGCCCCCGCTGGTCTGGGGATAGTCGCACCCGATGCGTGAAAACAGCTCGTCGTTAAGGTAGCGCCAGAACCGCCCTTCACCCAGCCCCTCGGGGCGCCCCGCCATCGGCCCCACCATATCGACGCCGAGCGACGGCACATGGTTGTTCGTGCTCGTCAGACCCGGCATCACGGCCAGCATCGGCGGCAGGTCGCCGGCCGCAATCGCCCGGTCGAGATCCTCGATCGCCGTGCTGTGCTGACGCGAGGCATCCTCCCCGATGTTGACCCATTCCCGCTCGTGCCCCCGGAACAGATAGACCGCCGGCAGCGCCGCATGACGATCCAGGCCCGGCGGCTCGTAGACGTAATAGGACTTGCGTAGACCGAGCGCGCGGGATTGCAGCCAACGCAGCTTGAGCCGGCCCTGGAGCGTTTCCGCGTGCCGGGAGAGAATGTCGCGAGACGAAGGCATGTAGGCGTGATGTCAGGCGACGTGCGGTTCGACAGGCCGCGTCGCTTCGCTGGTCCAGGGCTCCCCGATCGCCTGATGGAGAAAGTTCGGGATGACGCGGCTGTGCGTGCGCGCCAGATACTGTCGATCCTTGAGCCGCTGCATGATGAGCTTGAACTTGGCCTCGCCGTGCGCCTCGATGAGCGCCGCGCGGCGAACCGGGTCGTTGAAGTGCCGAAGCATGCCCGGCGGATGCGCCTCGGGATGAAACTGCACGCCGACCATCTCCGGCGAAACGCGCAGCGCCATGATGGCCTGCTCGAGTGCGACATGCGGACGGAATTTTTCGCGGGCCAGGATCTGCGCGCCCAGCTCTTCGATCCGCCGCTCGTGCCGATGTACCACCTGCCAGTGCCGAAAGTCGGCCGCATAAAACGGGTCGCCCAATCCCTGGAACAGCGGGTCCTGCACGCCGGCCGACGTCGGGTTCACCGGGAAGACCCCGAACGACTCGGAGCGCCGGCGGGTCACCTCGGCGACGCCGAAATGCCGGCACATCAACTGGAACGAGTGGCAGATGAACAGGACGTGCCGGGCCCGCCCCTCCGCGCGATGCGACTCGTTGAACGTCCACAACCGATCCAGCCAGCTAAAATACGCATCCTCCCAGGCCGTCCCGACGCCCTCGAACGGGCTCCCCGGTCCGCCCGACGAGATGTACAGATCGTACGACAGGTCGGGCACCTCGCTGCGGCGACGCACATCGAAGGTTTTCCACGTAAACGAACGCCCCGAATAGTGGGCCCGGCCGTTGAGCAAGAACCGCTCGATGGCATGCATGCCCAGATTGGGCTCCCCGTTGTACAGATCGAGAATGGCGACGTTAATCGGGGACTCGGTACGAATTGTCGTCATGCGTATGGCGTAAGATGAACAGCGGCAGCGAACCGCCGCCGGCCGTTACGTTGGCCAGGTTCGAGGCCGACGTCCGCGTCAGGCAGCCTCCCATCAGGGGTCCGTTGAGATACGGATCCAGGTCGATGATAGTCGGCACGTATTCCCATCCGCCGGCTGTTTTCTGCAGGAAGGGCTCCCGATGGATATCTACTACCTCCTGGACTACAAATTGATGCCGCGCGCTTTGTTCGATGGCGTCGTCCCACTCCGCCTGGGAGGCGGAGAATCCGAGCGTAACCCCCTTGCCGCCATACTCGTCGTTCGGCTTGATTACAAAGTAGTTTCGGTTGTTTCGGACGAACTCTAAGAGGTCGATGTCCAGACCCCGGAACGTGGTCCGCTCCGCGCGCAGCATGCGCGTCCACGGGATGTGATTCCGGATGGCCTCCTGCTGTTCGGGCGTGAGATGGCGGGTGTAGCGCTCATCCGTCAACAGGCTGAAGATGGCCTTCTTGTGCACCATCTTCGTGCGGAACGTGTTGAGGTAGCACGTTTTCTGGGCGATATAGCCTTCCAGAAATGCCTTGCACGTGTCGCGCATCTCGTAGTACTCGTTCATCAACAGCCGGCGATACAGGATGTCGATCCGCCGCCCGTTCGCATAGATCCACCCGTCCCGGCACTCCAGCGCCCGCGGATCCACCACCTCGCACGGATAGCCCATGCGTTCGAGATAGGCTTTCAGCAGGTTGAACTCGTGGATCGTAGGCACGTCGAGATGGTCCACGATGGCGACGGCGGGATGCTCTTCCCGGCCGTCGAATTGCTCGTGGTAGATCTGCATCAGCGCCGCCACCGTGTGCTCGAGCGGCGACACGAAGCGAACGGGATGCTGCTTCTCGAACGCCTGGAAGATCGGCAGCGACCGGTAGATGCGCCCGAGTTCGTGGAGATACGCGATGCCGGCGGGATTCTCGGCGTTCAGCTCGACGAACTTGAACGACGACCGGGTCATAAACGAATCCATCCGGGCGAATGCCGAAAGCCGGATCACGTTCGTCGGTATCGCCGCCAGCTCGATCTCCCAATCCTCCATCCCCAGCTCATGCCGGAGCACCTGTTCCTTGCCGAAACAGATCGCCGCGATATGCAGGATGGCCTGACGGATCAGATACACGGTGTCCTGCACGGCGTTGTAGGTCGCCTCGGTCATCAGCGTCGGGCGCAGGCTGTTCGCCATGTGCCGGTCGCCAAAGAGCACGCGGCGTTCGTGCTGCAGCGCGACGAGCTGGTCGAGCTGGGCCTCGGCCGCCGGCAGGTTGGCCTCGATCAATCCGTGATAGGCGCCGATGGCGTTCGTCAGTGCGTTCGACATCGATCAGCCCACCCTCCCGGGCTCCAGCAATCCGTTGGCCGTAAACGCCGGCGCGGGCTTCGACTTCGCCCGGTCGACGAGGAATTTCCCGACTGTCCGGATCACCCACTCGTAATTTTCCTGACCGACCGTGTGGTAGTCGGCATCCGGCGCGGGATTCATGAAGTCGATCGCGTACGGAATCCCGCCGCGGACGGCGAACTCGACCGTATTCAGGTCGTACCCGAGCGCGTCGCACAACGCGAGCACGTCGCGCTCCAGCTTTTTCTTCATCTTCGGATCGATCGGCGACGGATCCACTTCGGTGTACCGGGTGCCGGCGTTGTCCGCCGCCGGGTTGTACCGCATGATGCGGACGTGCTTCCGCCCGATGCCGTAGCACCGGAAATAATCCTCGAACTCGATCGACTCCTGGAGCATCATGCACGACGTGCCCGACGCGTTGTACGCCTCGAACAGCGCCTCGGGGTCGGCTACCCGCGTCACCCCGCGCCATCCCCCGCCGTCGTGCGGCTTGAGGAAGGCGGGAAACCCGACATAGGCGAACACCGCCGGCCAGTCGATCGGATACTTCAGGTTCCGATACGACGACGCCTGGGTATTGGGCATGTGGTCCTTGTGCGGCAGGATGACGGTCCGCGGCACCGCCACGCCGGCGGCTTCGGCGATCACGTTGTCGATGAACTTGTCGTCGGCGCTCCACCAGAACGGATTGTTGACCACGTACGTGCCCTTGAGCGACGCCCACTTGAGGTAGGAGCGGTAGAAAGGCACTTCGTGGGATATCCGGTCGAGCAAAACGGCGTATTCCGGGTCTCCGTCCATCCGCACCGAGTCGAGCATCACGAATTCCGCGGTGACGCCCTTGTCGCCGTAGTGCTCGTTGATGTGGTGAATGAGTCCGTCCGGAAACGTGGTCTCCATTCCGCGGAGAATGCCGATTTTGACTTCTTTCTTGCTAGCCATGGGGAGTCGGGTGGGGTTGCGGGTGCTCGCGCGGACGGTTGACCGCGCGATGGGCTCAGGCGATATGCTGCACGATGAGATCGCGCCACCAGGGCCAGTCGTGGCCGAATACGCCGGGGCGCGAATCGAGGGTATGACCGATGCTCTTGGCGTGCAGGATGCCACTGAGGGTATCGTTCGCCGCCTTGCACGGATCGTACTCGGCGGTGCTCAGGATAATATGGTTGCGGCGAATGGCCTCGAGCGTGCCGTGGTCGGTGAGGTTCGGGAGATAATCGATGGGGTTGCTGAAATACACGTCGTCGTTGTAGAACCCGTCGAGTTGCGACCTGATGTCGAACGCGCCGCTCAGGGCGATCAGTTTGCCGAACGCCCAGGGGTGCTTGAAGACCATGTTCGCCGCATGATACCCGCCGAAGCTGGCGCCCGCCGCAATCAGGAAGGATTGCCCGCTGATGTGGCGGATATACGGCACCACTTCGTCGATGATGTAGCGCTCGTATTGCTGATGCCGTTTGATGCGCGTGTAGGGATCCACGCCGCGGTTGTAGAGGCTCTCGGCATCGACGGAGTCCACGCAGATCAGCCGGTTGTGGCCTTCCTCCAGCTGGCGGGACAGGGCGCCGGCCATCCCGAAATCCTCCCACTCGTAAAACCGCCCGAGGCTGGATGGAAACACGAGCGCGGGCGTGCCGGCATGACCGAGTACGAGGAGATCCATGTCCCGCCCGAGAGCGGGGCTGTGCCATTTGATGTGCTCGCGATGCATGTCGTGGTTTTTTCGAGGAGAAGCGACGGTGGAACGCCCCGAAATGTACGGATGCGGACAAGAAAAACCCGCCAGTCCACGCCCTCTTTTTGGCGAGTTACCCCGGCGCGGCCGTATCATGGAGCCGCCGTCCATCCCGCTACCCGATGCCCGCAGACTCGCCCATCGCCCGACGCGCCTGGATCGCCGTCATCGGTCCGGGCATCCTGATCGCCGCCACCGGCGTCGGCGCCGGCGACCTGGCTACCGGCGCCTTCGCGGGCAGCAAGCTCGGCGTGGCCGTCCTGTGGGCCGTGGCGCTCGGCGCCGGCATCAAGTTCGTGCTGACCGAGGGGCTGGCGCGCTGGCAGCTGGTCACGGGAGAAACCCTCCTGGAGGGCGCCATCCGCCGGCTCGGCCCGATCGCCCGGTATTTCTTCATCACCTACTTCCTCGTCTGGTCGTTCAGCGTCGGTTCGTCGCTCATCAGCGCCTGCGGCGTCGCCGCCCATGCCCTCTTCCCGGTGTTCGACGACCCCGTTCGCGCCAAGATGATCTGGGGCGCCCTCCACAGCCTCGTAGCCCTCGGCCTCGTCCTGGCCGGGTCGTTTCGCCTGTTCGAGTGGACCATGAGCCTCTGCATCGGGCTGATGTTTCTCCTGGTGGTCCTCACCGCCGTCCTCATCGGCCCCGACTGGCCGGCGGTCCTTCAGGGCCTGTTCGTACCCCGCATACCCGCCTACGCCCCGGCCGGCGTCGACGAGGGCGCCACGTGGACGCTGGCCCTGATGGGCGGCGTCGGAGGAACGCTCACGGTGCTGAGTTACGGATACTGGATCCGCGAAGAAGGGCGTGCGGACGCCGGCGCGATCCGGCTCTGCCGGATCGACCTCGGCGTGGCGTACGCGGCCACGGCGCTCTTCGGCATGTCGATGGTGATCATCGCGAGCGCCATCGACCTCGAGCGGCAGCCGAGCGCGCAGCTCGTGGTGTCGCTGGGCGACCAGCTGGGCGGCGTCGCGGGGCCGGCGGGACGCCTGCTGTTTCTCGTCGGCGCCTGGGCGGCCATGTTCTCGAGCATGCTCGGCGTCTGGCAATCGACGCCCTACCTCTTTGCCGACTACCTCCGCATCACCCGCCCCGGACCGGGCCGCGACCGGGTCGACATCCGGAGCACGCCCTACCGGGCCTATCTCGTCGGCATCGCGACAATCCCGATGGTGGGGCTGTTTTATAACTTCGAGCTCGTCCAGAAACTCAATGCCGTGTACGGTGCGCTCGTCATGCCGATGCTTGCGCTGACCCTCTTTCTGTTGAATCGAAAACCCGGGTGGATGGGCGTCCACCGCAATCGGCCCCTCACCACCCTCATCCTGATCGGCACCCTGCTGTTTTTCGCCTTCATCGGCATGCCCGAACTGGCGGGCGCGATCAAAGGGCTCTTCGGATCGTAAGGCTTCGCATGCACGCTACTTCCCTGCCAGACCGACTCTGGGCGCTCGTATCGGAACAGGTGTTTACGGTCCCTTCCGCTGCGGGGCTTTTTAACCCCTACGCGGACCGGGTCGACGGCATCGACCATCCGGACGCGCCGGCGATCCGACGCGAGAACCTTCGGCAATACTTCGCCAGCTACCGGACCGCCCCGAGGGTGCTCCTGCTGGCCGAGGCGCCGGGGCCCTGGGGCTGCCGATTCTCGGGCGTGCCGCTCGTCAGCGAATCCCAACTGGCCGACCCGGCGTTTCCGATCGACGGGACGCCGACAAGCCTCGAAGAAAAACCGCACACCGAGTACAGCGCGAATATCTACTGGCGTATCCTGCGACCCTATTTCCCGGCTTTTTTCACCTGGAATACCGTCCCGTTCCACCCGTACAAGGCGGAGCGCATGCTGTCCATCCGAAACCCGACCCATCGGGAAGTAATGGCGTTCCGGGATGTAGTGGATGGCATGGTCGAGATCCTCAAGCCCGAGCGTATTCTGGCGATTGGCCGAAAGGCCGAACACGTACTGCAGCAGCTAGGCCTACCCTGCCGCTACGTGCGCCATCCCTCGCAGGGCGGCGCGCTCCTGTTCGAGCAGGGCGTGCGAGAAGCCTTCGCCGAACTCGGTTTGTGATCCCCCGGGCATCATTTTGCGTTTTTCATTTTGCATTTTGCGATCACCCACATGTCCGACCTCTTCAACGACGCCGCCGAGCGCTACCGGGCCCGGAATGCGCCTCTCGCCGACCGCATGCGGCCGCGCAGTCTGCATACCTTTATCGGGCAGGGCCATGTGCTGGGGGAAGGCAAGCTCCTCCGGCGCGCCATCGAAGCCGACCAGCTGTCCTCCTTGATCTTTTACGGCCCTCCGGGCACGGGAAAGACGACGCTGGCCCGCATCATCGCCAACACGACATCGGCCCACTTCACGGCGCTGAATGCGGTGCTCGCCGGCGTGAAAGATATCCGCGATGCCATCCACGATGCCCAGGAGCGGCTGAAGCTGCAACAGAAGCGGACCATCCTCTTCGTCGACGAGGTGCACCGGTTCAACAAGGCCCAGCAGGATGCGCTGCTCCCGCATGTCGAAAACGGCACCGTCATTTTTGTCGGCGCAACGACCGAAAACCCGTACTTCGAGGTCAACAAGGCGCTGGTCAGCCGATCGCGCATCTTCGAACTGCGGACCCTGGAGGAGGATGACCTCCGCCGGGTGGCCCTCATGGCTATCCAGGACCGGGAGCGGGGCTATGGAACCCGCAACGTCGTCATCGACGACGACGCGCTCGCGCACCTCGTCAGCACCGCCAACGGCGACGCCCGCTCGCTGCTCAATGCGCTGGAGCTCGCTGTCGAAACCACACGCGTGGACGAACAGGGGGTGCTCCGTATCGATCTGCCGGTGGCCGAACAGAGCATCCAGAAACGAGCCGTCCTGTACGACAAGGAGGGCGATGCCCACTTCGACACGATCAGCGCCTTCATCAAAAGCCTCCGGGGGTCGGACGCCGACGCCGCGCTCTACTGGATGGCGCGCATGGTCTACGCCGGCGAGGACCCGCGTTTCATCTTTCGCCGCATGCTGATCTTCGCCTCCGAAGACATCGGCCTCGCGGATCCCCGCGCCTTGCAGATCGCCGTGGCCGCGTCGCAGGCATACGACTACGTGGGCATGCCCGAAGGGCGTTTCCACCTGGCACAATGCTGCCTCTACCTGGCCACCGCACCCAAAAGCAACACCACCCTGTCGTTTTTCGACGCGCTCCAGTTCGTGGAGCAGGAGCAGTCGCACGACGTTCCGAATCCGATCAAAGATGCCAATCGGGACAAAAAAGGGTTCGGCCATGGCGAGGGATACCTCTACCCGCACGCCTTTCGGGATCACTACGTCCCGCAACAGTACCTGCCGAACGAGATGCAGGGCACGTACTTCTACAAACCGAGCGGCCAGGGGTACGAGCAACGCATTGCCGCCTGGATGGAGGCGCACCAGCAACGCGACGAGGAAGAGCATCTGTTGCGCCGCGTGAAACGGTATGCCGGCAAGGACGAGCCGCCCGAAGAGCGCGACCAAATGTAACAAAACAGGAAAAGCCGACCCAATTTGCATTGGATCGGCTCTTTACCTTGCTGCTTGCCCCCCGGTTATAGCAGCATATTCAAAACAGGGTAGTATCTTTCGGGTCTTGTAAATGGTTCGGGCCGGCCGTTACCCGTGAGGGAAACGGCCAGCCCTCTACCTTGCTGCTTGCCCCCCGATTTAAGCAGCAAACCCAGGAGAGGCGGGATGTCGTAGCGCGGCATCCCGCCTTTTTAGTTCGTTCGTGTAGCGGTGGTTGAAGCCCGGCCGGGCGAACCCGGCCGGTCCTCTACCATTGCTGCTTGCCCCCCGATTTAAGCAGCAATTGCTGGTGCGCTATAGGCGTGTTTTTCTGGCGCTGTATAAGCAAACCACGCACGCCTTACCTGGGGCAAACGGTGGTTGAAGCCCGGCCGGGCGAACCCGGCCGGTCCTCTACCTTTGCTGCTTGCCCCCCGGTTATAGCAGCAAACTCGCGTACACTTCAATAGCTCAAAGAATCACGTGAACGGCGCCTGGCCCGAATCACGAATGTAATTTAGCTCGGTACCCGGGTGCCAGGTCTCAACCTCTGGCGTGGCGCTATAGCACCTTTGGCGCATTCGGCCTCTCGTTATCGGCGTATCGAAATTGACCTCGATTTTGCCGACCGGCACCCGCATCATTTCAGTAGGTGTACCCCCGAGATCAACCCTCCCACTATGCGGAGGCGGCTGCCCTTTCAGGCGGCGCATGTCCTCGGGTGCTGAGAACGTGATTACCCTTCGTCACTTCCCAATACACCTACGGTGCCAAAACAGAATGAGCACCAATCCTGCACAGTTCCTCAACATTTGCCGGCGTTAATCGCCCAAAATCGCCGATTTGCCTGTGCGGCGATTTCAAAATCCGGCCGGCCGGCGTGACATGCGCCCCGAGCGTCTCACGCGATATCACTTTGATACAACACAGGCCTCATTACGGGACAATCTATTCGGAACGGGACGCCAGGCCATGGAAATCCTACACCGCCCCCTGAAAGCGCAGGAAGCCTGAAGCTGAAACGGGGTCTCGTGCGAGCCGGGCAGACATAACGCGGCGCCCCGTTCGTTTAAACCAACGGGCTACGCAGCCGATACCCTGACAAATGGATTTTGATAACCAATCCCCACCGGCGATGCGTCAGCTCCATGCTCCGATCTCAGATTCCAGCGACCTGCCGCTCGTCATCGATCTGTTCTTCCCCCTCTTCGCTATACTGTCTGGCCGCTCGGCCTTACGAGGTGCAGGACGGAGGTCGTACCCCACCGTAACGACCTCCGTCCATTCTTATGATGTGACAAGGTCTGTATCGGTAGGCGCCGGCATCTCTTAAGGGCCGGCTAATGTAACGAATCGGAACCGCTCGCCTGCGTATCGAAAAAGAAGTGAGGGGACGGAGGCTCTACCCCTCCAATGTCCTCCGTCCCCATATCGAGATGTGTCTCGCTGAGTGCGTCATATCCAGAAAAGGACGCTACTCTTCTCATTGCGTTATAAGGTACGCAGGCCCGCCGGACCGGGTTTGGAACCGACGCCTTATTTTAGCCGGCACTGTCGGAGCACTGCAGTGGTACTGAAGGAGTAGCGCGCACCCGATACCCACAAAAAAAGACCAGGGCCCGAGACGCGAACCGCTCGAACCCTGATCTGTAGGCCACAATGCATGTAGGATATTCGCCAGCCGAAGCGAATGACTATCCCTGCATCACACTATTTTTTACCCGACCGTCACGGTACCTGGTAGGCGATCAACCGATCCGACATCATGACGGGCAGATAAACCATCCGCTGCGCCGGTACGTATTCGAGATCGGCCGTACCCTGGGACACCGTGAGCACATCCGTCGCTCCGGCTTCGGGCGTGTAGTAGAAGACCTTGCCCGCGCCCCAGTCGGACAGGATGTACCCGCCCTTACCGTCAGGCTCGATCGCGTCCAGACCGCCGATACCGACTTCGTCGCGCAGGGGAGTCACCGCCTTGTCGGCATAGGAGATGGCCATCAGGTACCGGGCATTGCCCGGATTTTCGATGTCGGTCCCGTTAGCCGCGATCAACAGGCGGTCGGCTTCCGCGAAGAGGCCGTTGGGCGAGCGGATCGCGTCGCCCTGAAGCCACGGTTCGAACACGCCGTCTTTCAGGCGCCACACCGACGCCTGGTTCATGTCCGAAACATAGACCGAACCGTCGGGCGCGACCGTGACGTCGTTCAGGAACTGGGCGCCGGCGGCGGGATACCGCGCGCTGATCGCGCCGGCCGCGATATCGATCTCCACGAGCTGATCGATGTCCGCCGCGTACAGCATGCCGTTGCCGACGTCAACCCCTTTGGGCGCATCGAGGCCGACGACCCAGGCGCTGTCGATCATCGTTCCGTCGAGCCCGACCTTGGCGATGTAGCCCGTCCCATTTTTCTCCGTGGCCCCACCGGCCATGTTGGACAGGTACAGGGCATTGGTCGCAGGATCGAACGCGATCGATTCAGGCCGGTTAACGCCGTCGCTGAGTTCCCAGGTCATCTGCAGGGAAAACGGCATCGCCGTCTCCATGCTTTCTTCGGCCTGCGCGGCGGGAGGCTCCTGGGGTTCGCAACCGGTATAGGCAAGAACGGCCAGGCACAGGCCGCCCATTAGATGTAATCGTCTCATAGGAATGGTCTCTTTCGTAGGTAGCATGACGCCCGAATTGGGCGATCACCACCCCTAAAATAGGCAATTCCTGAATCACACGCTAACAGTTGGCTTCCGGGGACCAGAGGTTAGCCTTCTTCACCGAGGCATAAGCCTTGATCCGACTGAGCCGGGCCTTCAGCGCCTTCACCAGCGTATCAGGCTCCATACCCTTCCGGAAGAAATCGTCGCTCCCGATCGCAACGGCCTCCATTTCGACCTCCTCATTCGCTTCGGACGTCAGGAAGATGATCGGCAAATCGAAGTACGCCTCGTGCTGGCGAATGACGGCCGCCAGTTCCAGTCCGGTGCAACCGGGCATATAATAATCGAGCAGCAGGAGGTCCGGGTTGGAACACTCGATGGCTTCCAACGCGAGCAGCGGGCTGGTGAGGATGTCGGTCTCGACGCCGGCTTCCGTCAGCTTGGCGGCAATGAACTGCGCCGGCACCAGGTCGTCGTCGATGATCAATACCCGGCCTACCGGGGATGACTTGGGGCGCTTCGACTTCTCGATCGCGCCGATCAGGCCGCGGACATCGACGGGTTTGGTAAAATAACGCGTCGCGCCGGCGCGGCTTGCAGCCAGGCGCGCGGCAATATCCCGTCGCGCGGAGAGAAAAAAGACAGGCACCGAGGCATCGATGCGCGACCGAACCCGGGCTATGGCCTCGGCGCCGGCCAGGTTGTTCTCGGGGAACATCATGTCGGATACGATGGCGAAAGGCGTCCGCTCGGCGAGGGCGTACTCGAGATCCTCGAGCGCGCCGAACGTGGCGACCTCGAAACCGGCCTGCTGCAGGACAAAGTCCAGCATCCGCGTTTGATCGGGGTCGTCATCCACCACAAACACCTCGCGCCCCGCGAAGTGCATGCCCAGCGAAGGGTGCGCCGGCGGGTGGAACCGGAGGGCGGACGATTCCGTCTCGGGCTGGCGCCGCTCGACGACGCGCTCGACCTCCTCCCTGAGTGCGCGCATGAGCTGACCGATTTCCGCGAGCGTCGACGCCGGCAGGTTCTGCAGGTCCTTCCGCGGGCGAACGAAATCCAGAAAGGTGCTCGCCATGGTCGATATGGATGTGAACCCATAAATCCCGGCGCCGCCGATCATTTTGTGCAGCAATCCATACGCCTCGCGCAACCCGTTCGTCACGTCCTCGCCGCTCCCGTTGACCCGTTGCAACGCCATCTCGATCTCTCTCACCTTTTCAGGCAGCTTGCCGAGGTAGGATGCGCGCAACGTTTCAAGCTTCTCGTTTGCAATGGAATCGGTCATGACATTCTCCTGTTTATACATGCTGGGTACGTTCACAGCATTCCTGTCGGACGTGCGGTGAACGGTTCTACGAAACGGGCCTCGTTACAGGCGCCACCTCCCTGGGCCTGCAACCGGCGACGGCAAATGCACGCCATCGGCATCCTCGGGGTCATTGCTAGAGCTCGGCCCAGATAGCGCGGATGCGATCGGAAAGCGCTACCGGATCGAACGGCTTGTCGATCACGGCTACGGCACCTCTTCCCAGGTATTCCTCGATCTCGTGTTTCTGCACGCGCGCCGACATAAAGATGACCGGAATGTGCGCGTGCGCCGGCGTGCGCTTCAGCTCGGCCAGCGTGCTCAACCCATCCATGACCGGCATCATCACGTCGCACAGGATCATATCCGGTTCAAATTGCGCCACGCGATCCAGCGCGATACTCCCGTTCTCGCAGGCCTCCACCTCGAAGCCCCCCAGCGCCTGCATCAAATGGTGCGCGACGAGACGGATGTCCTCATCGTCTTCGATGATCATGATCCGCTGTAAAGACGTCTCATTCATACGAACCCTCACATGGTCCTTGTGAACCCGGCGCGTCGGGGCAGGAATGAGGTCGGGCCAGGAATCGAGTAAACAGTGGGTAAGTCGTGTATCGCGGCCCCACCCCAAGCACTAAATCGTTTCTTGTTGAAGATTGTGCGAGGACGGTCGCGGCACGGCATCGCCCGAATCGATACGGACCACGGTTTCACGACGAGCACGAGGATGTCTGCATCTAAAAAACCCGCCTCACTGCGCGCCCTGAACGCGACGCGATACCGGATTCGTTC
The DNA here is from genome assembly GCA_041391505.1 of Rhodothermales bacterium. Taxonomy (NCBI): domain Bacteria; kingdom Pseudomonadati; phylum Rhodothermota; class Rhodothermia; order Rhodothermales; species Rhodothermales bacterium. The sequence continues at coordinate 199,125 of JAWKNW010000004.1, read as the reverse complement.
GCCGAGGTGCACGCGGGCAGCACCTTCCCCAAGCAAGCACGCCGATTTTTTTGCCCGCGCCTTATACCCACTAACCCAGCGCCGATGCTAATCTTAGCAGTTGCGCAATTCAGTATGGGTGGAACATGCTCGAGTATTTCACGGCGTTTTTTGAACCGAATACCACATCGCCGGCGACTCGATTCGGCTGGCCGGACGACATGTTCTGGCTGCACGTGCTCTCGAATGTGCTGCTAGCGATCGCCTGCCTCGCGATACCCGTTGCCTTCGCGCGGCTGGCCCGCGGCAGGAACGATTCGACCTTCAGCAGCCTGATGTCCCTGTTCGGCATCACCGTCCTCCTTTTCGGGCTCTCGTACGCGTCGGACATCTGGGTGGTGTGGACCGGCGCGTATCGGATAGCCGGCCTGCTCGATGCCGTGACCGCGTTCCTCTGCCTGACCGTCGCGGTCATCCTGCATGCGCTGGTCCCCACGCTCGTCTGCATCCCCAGCCCCTATGAATTGAAACACATCAACGATTCGCTGCAAAGCGAAATCGACGAGCGTGAGGAAGCCGAACTGGAGCTCATCCGGCATCGCGGCCATCTCGAGGAGCTGATTCGGGAACGAACGCAGGAACTCGAGTCCGTCAATCTCCTGCTGCGGAAGGAAATCCGCACGCGCGAGCAAGCCGAAGCCAGCGTGCGTCATTCGGAGACGCGGTACCAGTCGCTCTACGAGAAATATCTGGATCTGTACGAAAACGCGCCCGACATGTACGTATCGGTCGACGCACTCAGCGGCATGATTGTCCAGTGCAACGTGACGCTGTCGGACCAGACGGGGTATCCCAAACACGTGCTGATCGGCATGCCCTTTTTCAGCCTCAGCACACCGGCCTTTCGCCGGCGGACCTACGAGGCGCTCGATCGCATCCACACCGATGGCGAGGTCTACAACGTGGAACTCCAGCTGCGACGCAAGAGCGGCCAGCCGATCGATGTCACCCTCAACGCCAGCGCCATACGAAACGAAAATGGCGTATTGATCGCCAGTCGATGCTCGTTCCGGGACATCACCGTCCAGAAACGGGCCCAGTTGGCACACGAGGAGTCGAATGCGCGCATCAAAGCCATCGTCGACCATGCCGTGGATGCCATCATTACCATCGATGAACGAGGGATCATCGAGTCGTTCAACCCCGCCGCGGAGGCCATCTTCGGCTACGCGCACCACGAGGTCTATGGCAAAAACGTTAACTGCCTCATGCCGATGGACTACGCGGCGGAGCACGATGCCTACCTCGAACGATACCTCATTTCCGGCGAGCGCCGCATTATCGGTGTAGGACGCGAGGTGGAAGGCATGCGCCACGACGGGACCCGATTCCCCATCGAATTATCGGTGAGCGAGGTACTCGTCGCCGGCAAGCGCATCTTCACCGGCATCGTTCGCGATATCACGGAGCGGAAACAGCTCGAGCACATCAAGGACGACTTTGTGTCGATCGTGAGCCACGAGCTGCGCACCCCCCTCACCTCGATCAACGGCTCGCTCGGCGTGCTCGCCTCGGGAACGGTCGGCGCCATCCCGGAGGCGGCCCAACGGATGATCGGCATCGCCCGGCGCAACTGCGAGCGCCTCGTGCGGCTCATCAACGATTTGCTCGACCTCCAGAAGATGGAAGCCGGCAAGTTCGATATCCACCGGGAGCCCGTGAACCTGGTGCAGCTGATGAACCAGTCGCTGGAATCCAATGCCGGGTTTGCCAGGGCACACAACGTCCGCCTCGAACTGGTCTCCACGACGGAACCGTGCCCGCTCGACGGCGATCCGGACCGGCTGCTCCAGGTCATGGCCAACCTGATCTCGAACGCCGCCAAGTTTTCCCCGACAGACGAAACGATAACCATCCGGGTCGACCGGGAGCCCGAGATGGTTCGGGTGGCGATAGAGGACCGGGGAATCGGCATCCCGGAGGAGCAGATCGCGACGATATTCGACAAATTCGTGCAGGTCGATTCGACCCTACAGCGGCAAAAAGGCGGCACCGGGCTCGGGCTCAGCATCTCGAAACGCATCATCGAGATGCACGGAGGACGCTTGAGCGTCGAGTCGACGATGGGCAAAGGCACGACCTTCTTTTTCGAACTGCCGCTCGCACCCGTGGAAGAGGGGACGCTGACGTCTTGACCCCATCTTACGGGAGATGACGCAGGATGTGCAGATAGGCGTTCGCATCCATCGGCTGCGGATTGGACGCGTTGGAGTTGTTGGCCTCGGCGGCCTCCGCTACCTGCGCGTAGGCGCCGCTCGGGATGTGGAGGGATGAAAACGGCGGAATGCCCAGGTCGCTGACGAGCGTTTCGAGCCGTTCGATGAATCGCTCGCCGGTCGCGCCGGCGCGCTCCGGCTCCACCAGCGCCTCCAGTCGGGCCAGCTTCGGTTCGATGTGGGGCAGATGGTAACGCATGACGGGCGCCAGCAGGATCGCGTTCGCGAGCCCGTGCGGCACATCCCAGAGCCCTCCCAGCGACTCCGACAGGCAGTGCACGCCGGCCACGTCCGCATTCCCGAACGCGATGCCGGCGATCGTGGCCGCGCGCATGACGCCCTCGCGGGCCTCATCGTCGTGCTCGATATCGGCTGCCGCGCGCCGGAGGTAGGAAAATAGCAGGGTGACGGCCTGTTCCGCGAGGGCATCGGAGACGGGATTGGCCGCCTGGCCGGTATACGCCTCCACGGCATGGGTCAGCGCATCGGCGCCGGTCTGGGCGACCAGCGCGTGAGGCAGGGTACGCAGCAACTGGGCATCGACCAGCGCGACGCGGGGAAACATGCCGTCTCCCTTCACGCTCGCCTTGCGCTTCGCCGCCGCGTCCGTGATCACCGAGACCCACGTCACTTCCGAACCCGTCCCGCAGGTGGTGGGGATGGCGATGAATGGCGCCGATCCATGCGCAAACCGGTTGCGGCCTTCGTAATCCAGGCAGCCGCCGGGGTTGCGCAGCAGCATGGCCACCGCCTTCGCCGCATCCAGCACGCTGCCTCCCCCCAGCCCGACGACACAGCGTATGCCCCGATCGCGCGCGCCGGCGGCCAGCCGATCGATCGTGGTGTTTCGGGGATTGACCTCGACGCCGTCGAACACCATCACCTCGTGGCCGCAGGTCACGAGCAAATCGAGCACGCGCGCCGGCCAGCGGGTCGCCTTCAGACCGGCGTCGTAGACGAGCAGGACAGGCCCCCCATCGAGGGAGGCGACAAGACCCGGAAGCCGATCGAGACAGCCGGGTTCGATATAGACGTGCGTGGGAAGACGAAAAGGCACTGGGCGTTCCGGGCGTTTGGAGAGGGTAACGTCCGAAAGTAAACCGGGAAGGTTGCTTCGTCAAATCGTGGAGACGACGGATCTCATCCGGGGTATAAAGAACCGCACCGCGAGGCCGGCGCCTAAAGGGTAAAGCCGGCGCCGAGGGCGAAGTCGACCACGCTGAAGTGCATCCCGAGCGCCGCATTGCGTCCGAACGGAGTGCTATGGACGAGTCGATACCGGCACTGCGTGAGCAGGAAGAGATGCGGGTTCAGCACGGTCCGGAAGCCGATGGACACTTCGGCGCCATACCCGAGGCCGTAACTGCGGTCGTAGAAGACATCCCGGTCGGTTTCGCTTTTGATCTGGGGGCCGATGGGGCGATGCGCCGCATCCATCAGGCGGTAGGCGCGCGTGAAATGCGCCGTCACGCCGGCGGTAAACACAGGCAGGAACCGCGTGGACCGAACGGGCAGCAGGTACGAATAGGCAAAGGTGAGGGGATAGGAGTAAAACTTCCAGTCCGGATCGATCCCCGCCATCTTGTAATACGCCCGGGGCAACGAGGCGGCGCGAAAGAATTCGCCGGTCAGGTTCAGGGCATGGGGGCCGCGCAGCGGGTACGTGAACGTGAGGGTCTTCGACGTGGACCGGATCAATACCCGAGCGGGCTGAGAGGGCAGCTTGACGGTTTCACCACCGAACATGGGCACAACGACCGCGTCCTGCGCGAACACGCAGGGACCGGTTGCCGCAGCCGCGCAGAGAATCACGGCAACGAAGGCATATGTGCTTTTCGATGGCGTCATGTGATCTTGGATCGAGCGGGTGGCACATACCCCTCAGGCGAACGACATGCCGGTGCCGGATCGCGCCTGAAAGGCCGAAAAAAGGGGGCTTGAGAACCACGCTCGATTGGAATGATTTAGGCTAGTCGCAAAGTGCGACTTCATCCCAATGCTAAAGATGAGACACTCGTACTGTGGGGGGTGGGGGGGTCTACAGCTCGAAACCGAGACCAAGGCTGAAGTCGAGCAGCGTAAACGGACCGTTCCTGGACCAGGAGGGGATGCCGGGCATCGTGCCGACATACCGGTACCGGCTCTGCGCCAGCACAAACACCTGCCGGCTGATCAGCATCCGAATACCCATCGTCGCTTCCGCTCCGGCGCGCAGCCCGTACCGCGTCGTAAAGCCCGGCTGCGGCAACGACCCGCCGCGCATCCCGTTGCGCATGCGTTCGGCGAAGAGATGCGTGGAAACACCCACGCCCACTACCGGCTGCAATTTGCGCGTCACGGAAGGCAGCGAATACGTGTAGCTGAACGTCACAGGAATCGAGCGAAATCGCCAGTCAGGGTCGGCGCGCAATCGCTGCGGATTAAACCGGGGCAGCGAGGATGCCCGAAAGTACTCCCCTGTGACGTTGATCGCGTGCGGACCGCCGATAGGCAGACGCACCGAAACCGCGTGCGACGAAGATGAAAATCCGGATGTCGACCGGCTGAGTTGCGGGTTATTCGCGAGTGCGGCCAGCAGGCTGTTCCACTGTGCGCAGGCCTCCCGGACACCCGACAGGGCGCCACAGAGGAGGAAGCACAGCAGACAACGCGTGGCGGCTCGAATAACCATCAATCAGGGTTGCGATCTACATAACGGGGGAGGAACCTGAGGAGACGACCGCCGGCTCCCGAAGGACTGACGCTACGTCTGATCGTACTTCTTGCCAGAGGGAGTATCGGAGGAAACCGGATAAAGCTTAAAGACCGGGCAAGCGCTTCCAGATCTACGAACGCGCGAGAGAGGGCGGCTGTTACAACAGCCCGGAAAAGAGCCTTTAACCGGAGTGGGGGGCGTCTGGAAAAGGAGTATAAACGGGTCGTCCCACCCGCGCAAGGTTGCGCGAGTGGGACACCAGATCGTTACAACAGTCGGCCGTGTTATTTATTGGCGGCCAGCGCGGCGGAGCGATCCCACAATTTGAGCGCTTCGGTGAGTTCCGGGTCGATCGAGTTCACGATCGGATGCCACACCCCGCTGCCATAGAGCTGCCGTGCGATGAGGGCCTTGAGGCGGGTCTCGATCGTAAGCCGCTGCTCGTTGGCGTCGGAACGGGCAAAGACCTTCTTCTCTTCGGAAACCTGGCCGGCGTCGGACGTCAGCGTGACGCCCTTGTCCGCCGCGTATTTCCAGAAGGCGTCCCACGTGGCGTCGTCGACTTCGTAGGAGCTGATAAACGCGCTGCGTTTGTCCGACCACTGCTCGCGATACATCTGTTCGTGGGTCTCGAACCACTCACGGGCGAAGAGCTGATCCAGCTGGTTACCGATGATGGCGCCGGCGACCGGCGAGGAGAGCGTGTCCAGCGGGACGATATAGTCCGGCAGGATGCCGCCGCCGCCGAACACGATCCGGTTGTGCGTGGTGCGGAACTTGAGCGAATCGGGGACGCTGTCCACGTAGTCGTTGAGGCTGAACGTGGTGACGTGGCTGAGCGATTTGTTCTCGTAGTACGATTCGAGATCGCCGCCTTCGTACGGCGTCTGGATGAGCCGGCCCGACGGCGTGTAGTACCGGGAGATGGTCATCTGGAGTACGCTCTTGTCCGGCAGCTCGAACTGGGACTGGACGAGGCCCTTGCCGAACGTCCGGCGACCGACGATCAGGGCCCGGTCATGATCCTGCAGCGCGCCGGCGACGATTTCGCTCGCCGAAGCCGAATATTCGTTGACGAGGACGATCACCGGCTGGGTTTCGAGCTCGCCGCCGGCGGTCGAGTGCTTCACCTGATCGTACTGCGCGTTGCGCCCCTTCGTGTACACGATGATCTTGCCGTCCGCGATCATCTCATCGGCGATCTTGACGGCCGCCTCCATGATCCCGCCGCCATTGTAGCGCAGGTCGATCACGAGCCGCTTCATGCCTTCGCCGAGCAACTGGTCGACGCTTTCGCGGAATTCCTTGTACGTCGTCATCGCGAAGCGGCCGATACGCACGTAACCCGTCTCGTCGTCGATCATGTACGAGGCATCGATCGTGGTGAGCGGAATCCGTCCGCGCTTGACCGTGAAGTCGATCGGATCTTTCGATCCGGGGCGCTTGACCGACATCTTGACGCGGGTGCCGATATCGCCCTTGAGATGTTTCTGGACCTCGTTCGTCGAAAACCCGACCGCGTTCGTGTCGTCGATCGCGATGATCCGGTCGCCGGCGAGCACGCCCACCGTCTCGCTCGGGCCATCCGTCACCGTGGAAACCACCCGGATCGTGTCGCGGATGATTTCGAAAAGAATGCCCACGCCGCCGAAGGAGCCCTTGTAGCTTTCCTGCAAATCGGCGATCTCTTCGGGGCTGATATAAATCGAGTGCGGATCGAGGTCTTCGAGCATGCTGTTGACCGCGCTCTCGACGAGCTTCTTCGGATCCGCTTCGTCGACATACTGACGCTGGATGATCAGAAACGCATTCTCGAGCTTGCGGAGCTGCTCGTACGTGTCCGTATCCGAAAGCACGGATTCGATCTTCATGCCAAGGACCAGCCCGATGACGAGCAGGATGAATCCGGGGATGACGTAGGTTTTTTTCATGCGTTGCATCGTCCTAGGGTGCGTCCGAAGTGCCGCTGGGAACGGTCGGGCGTGAAAAGTGCGTCGGGGCGGACCAGACCGTTTTGCTAAAGTAATAAAAATCAGAACGGTATTCATTCGCCCGAGCCGGCATTTTGTTGCAAGGTTCCAGCATTTCGCGCATGCGCCTTTGGCGCACGCGGGTGCATGCGGACAGGTTGCGGACTGGCCGGCTCGTACGAAAACGGGGTATCCTCTGGGTGTCAGCCGCCACGCACAAACCTTAAACGCGCGCACCCGTAACCTGCCCCGATCTTCAACCCAGTAACCTGACAACCTGCAACCTGCCAACCTGCAACCTGCCAACCTGCAACCTGACAACCTGTAACCTGCCAACCTGCAACCCGCCAACCACAACCTGTAACCTTTCCCGAACCCCGCGCGTCTCTCCCCGCAACGGATCGGAAATACCGAACACGAGTGTGCACAGGGGCATCACGTGACCCATCGACAATTCGAGCAACACGTTTTACAGTATCAGCATCGGGTCTTCGGGTTCGCCTACCATTTCCTCGGCGACCGCGAGGAGGCGGAAGACGTCACGCAGGAGGTCTTCATCCGCTTCTGGAATCATCGCGGTGAGGTAGACGGGGGGCAGCCCATAGGCTGGTTGCTGCGCGTGACGCGCAATGCATCCGTCGATGCGTTGCGTCGCCGGAATTCGTATCGAAAAACCATTTCCGGCGACTCCGAGCAGGTCGAACTCGCCCGAGGCGACGCGCCGGGGCCGGCGAAGGATGCCGAGAGCAGCGACTTTCGGGCCATGCTGGATCAGGCGCTGGACCGGTTGTCCGAGCCGTATAAAAGCCTGGTCATCTTGCGCGAACTGCAGGATCTGAGCTACCAGGAGATCGCCGATACGCTGGCACTCCCGCTCACGACCGTCAAAGTCTACCTGCACCGCGCCCGCAAGATGTTGCGCGACCACTTAACGGAGGTAATGCATCGTGAAACCCATTGACGACCTGCCGGCTGACGCCTGGATCGATGAACGGCTCGAAGCCTTCCTCGACGACGAGCTGCCTCCCGAAGAACGGGCGGAGATGGAACGCGCCCTGGACGCCCGGGCGATGTGGTCTGCCCGGCTCGACCTGGCGGAGCGCATCAAGACGACCCTCCACGCCACGGACACCCCGCCGGCGCCGCCCCAGCTGACGCGCACCATCCTCGCCCGCACCCGCCGCCTCTGGTGGCGCGAGCGGCTGCGCCACGGGTTGAACCTGTTCGTGCTCCCCCTGCGCGCGGCCTGGCAACCCGCCCTGGCGCTGGCCAGCGTGGCCATGCTCGCCACGTTCCTGTATTTCGCGGACGGCCTCGGCCTCCGCCCCCCTTCGACCGTGCCCGAACCCAGCGTCGAACAGGCCCTGGCCGAAGTCAAATGGACCCTGGGCTACATCAGTAAAACAGGCAAAAAGACGGGCGAGTCCGTGCAAAACGCCATGGGTCCCATGCTGCGAGAAACACCCCATGAGTAACCACCACACGTTTATGAAGGCTGTTCACACCCGTCTGCCCATGCTGCTGTTGAGCCTCGCGCTCGCCGGCGCCGCCCGGCCGGCGCTCGGCCAGGACGACCTGGCCCAGGTAGCGGGGTATGTCGACTTCACCGACCTGGCCGACCAGTTCGGCGAGGCGCCGACGCTCGAAGTCAACATCAAAGGGCCCTTGCTCAAACTCGTCGCCGAGGCGTCCCGCGAAGAGGATCCCGAACTGGCGGACCTGCTGCTCAAGCTCCAGGCGATCCAGGTGCGCGGCTATCCGCTCCGCCGTTCCCAGTTCCGAAGCATGGAGCGGCGCTCCCTCATGCTGGCCGAACGGCTCTCCGAAGCCGGCTGGGAGACCGTCGTCAACCTGCGCGATTACGGCCAGTATGTCGATATGTATGTCAAACAAAACCCGAAGGCCATCGAAGGCATGGTGCTCCTCGTGCTCGACACCGAGGCCGGCGAGACGGTCTTCATCAACATCGTCGGCGACATCGACCCCGGTGAAATGGGGCGCATCGGAAGCAAATTCACGACGACCCCGCTCGACGATCTTTCCAACTGACGCCAGACACACGATGAACGTGCACCGCCTGCTACCCGTCCTCTTCCTGGCCCTGGCCACTTCGGGCTGCTACCAGTTGAACGAGATGCGCTCCCTCCGCGACGACATCGGACACGAAACCGATACCCGGTTCGACACCGGCGTGTCGCTGTCCCTGGGGCCCGGCATGGCCCAGACCGCCAGCTGGATCACCCGGCACGTGGACGATACCGATGCCCGGATGGTCAGTCGCGCGCTGAATGGCGTGCGCCGGATGAAGGGCGCCGTTTACCCCTTCAAGCACGCCGGCAACGCTTGGGATCTCGATCCCCGTGCATTGCCTCACTTCTCCCATAACGGATGGGAGCTTGCCCTCAAGACGGTCGATTACGACGACGTATCCTGGGTCTTCTACCGGGAGCGGCGCGGCTCCGTCCGCGACATCTACACGATCGTCATCACCGACTCCGAGCTGGTGCTGGTGCGCGTCCAGGGGCACCTGAACGCGTTGCTCGACCTCGCCATCGCGGAGGCCGAAGGCGAGGGGACCGAAATCGTCGATCTGGAATATTGACCGAACGTTTGTTCGCTGGCGCGTAAAACGCAGGGCACCGCCGCCGGCCGCATCGCGGCGGCCACGTTCCACCCGCCATCGACGCCGTGCTCACCTCCTCGAACCCTCCTCCCGTCCGCGCCTATTCCCGGCGCTTTCGGCTGCTGGCCGTCTACGGCACGGCGCTGCGCATCGTGATGAGCTACCTGGGCGTCCAGCTCGCCGGCATGTTCCGGAGCCCCGACTGGAAGCAGCGGCGGCTGCCCGCGGTGCACCGGATCAATGCCCGGCGAGTCGAGCAGATGATCGTCCGCCACAAGGGCCTGTTCATCAAGGTCGGGCAGCTGATCAGCATCCTCACGAACTTCCTGCCGGAAGATTTTCGCGCCGGCCTCGAAGGGCTGCAGGACCAGATCCCGCCGCGTCCGTTCGAGGAAATTGAACGGCGCATCCTGCTCGAACTCGGGGACACCCCCGATGCGCTCTTCGCCGAATTCGAGCGGGACCCGGTCGCGAGCGCCTCGCTTGCGCAGGTCCACCGCGCCCGCCTCGCCGACGGCCGGCTCGTCGCCGTGAAGGTGCAGCATGTCGACATCGAGGCGATGGCGAAGATCGACCTGCGCACGATTCGCAACCTGCTCGGCCTCATCAGCGCCGTGTTTCGCGTCCGCGGGCTGGACACGCAGTACCAACAGCTGGAAGCGATGATCGCGGAGGAGCTCGACTTCGAGCAGGAGGCCCGCAACATCGAGCAGATCGCCGCTTGTTTCACGGCCGATCCGCGGACCCACTTCCCCACCGTCGTCCACGAGCGGTCGAGCCGGCGCATCCTCACCACCGAGTTCATCGAGGGGGTCAAGGTCACCCACCTCGCCGCGCTGGACGCGCTGGGCATCGACCGCGCGTCGCTCGCCGAACACATCGTCCGCGTGTATTGCCAGATGATCTTCACCGACGGCATCTACCACGCGGATCCGCATCCCGGCAACATCCTGGTGCGGCCGGATGGGAGCGTCGTTTTTCTCGATTTTGGCGCCGTGGCCACGCTGTCGCCGGAGATGAAAGCCGGCATTCCGGAGTTCCTCTCCGGCGCCCTGAGCCGCGACCCGGAACGCATCACCCGGGCGCTACGGCAGATGGGCTTTATCGCGCACGGGCATGGCGATGCCGAAGCGACCGCGCGCCGGCTGATCGACTACGTACACGAGCAGTTTCTGTCCGATCTCCCGCTCGAGGCGCTCCACCTGGACCACATCAACGCCGAAAACGCGCTGGAATCGAAGATGGAAATGATCGCCGATCTGCGGCGCATGAATATCTCGATCCGCGAGCTGACGAGCACCTTCCAGGTGCCCAAGGACTGGATGCTCCTCGAACGCACCATGTTGCTGCTGCTCGGGCTCTGTACCCACCTGCATCCCTCCATGAACCCGATGACGATCATCCAGCCCTATCTGGAGGAAGTCGTCCTCGGCAAGGACCGCGACTGGACCGCCTTCGTCGGCGCCATGGTCAGGGATGTGGCGCGCACCGCGCTCTCCATCCCCGACGAAATGCACCGGCTGCTGGTGCGCGCCAACCAGGGCGAACTCGAGGTGCGGATCAAGGGGCTGCGGCAAACCACCAACCTGGTCTATGCCCTCGGCCACCAGTTTCTGTTCGGGATGCTGGCGCTCGGCGCCGGCGCGCTCGCCTTCAACGCCCGCTCCGGCGGCGACCCCGCCTGGACGTACGCGTGGCTCGGCATCGCCGTCGCCTGCGCCGCGCTGATGGCCGGCACGTACCTCTCCGCCCGGAAGTGGCTGCGGGACTGACCGGCCGCGGCCTCCCGCCATGCGCCAGAGTCCCGCATCAGACGCCCCATGCGCCGGGCCGGCGGGGCAATCGCATGCTCTTCAAACGTGTGCATCTCCCGGTTTGGGAGTATGGGGGTGTGGGAGGTTTTGCGGTAAAAAGTGCCCCCCATGCACCCAAACTCCCAACCGCTTCTCACGGCCAAGGCGAAAATGCGATTGCCCTGGCCGGGCCGGCAGATGGCTGTAATCCGAGGATGAAAGTCCGTATTATAGCGCGGCAGGGAGGCGACCCACCGAAACCGGACCTGCCCCTGCTCGTATGCGAACCTGCTTCTTTCACTGAACCATTGGAAAACAATGCGTAGCAAAGGCACGCTTGCTTTACTGATCATCATCCTGCTGGTCGCCTTCGCCGGTTGCGCGGGATGCGGCTCCTACAACAGTCTCGTCTCCCTCGACGAAAGCGTCGCGACGGCCTGGGGCAATGTTCAGACCCAGTACCAGCGCCGCGCTGACCTCATCCCGAACCTGGTCAATACCGTGAAGGGCGCGGCCGAATTCGAGCAGGGCACGCTCGAGTCCGTCACCAACGCCCGGGCACGCGCCACGCAGATCAACCTGAGCGTGGACGACCTCAACGATCCCGACAAACTCCGCGCCTTCCAGGAGGCCCAGTCCCAGCTGGGAAGCGCGCTCGGCCGGCTGCTCGCGGTGTCCGAAAACTACCCGCAACTGCGCGCCACCGAAGCCTTCCGCGACCTTCAGGTGCAACTGGAAGGCACGGAAAACCGCATCAATACGGCTCGCCGTGACTACAACAACGCCGTACAAAGCTATAACACCACGGCGAGACAGTTTCCGACCAACATGATCGCCGGCCTCTTCGGCTTCGACCGCAAGACCGCATTCGAGGCCGACCAGGGCGCCCAGAACGCGCCTACGGTGCAGTTTTAGTCATTGGTCATTGGTCATTGGTCATTGGTCATTGGTCATTGGTCATTGGTCATTGGCGAACGCGTTGCCTGGAGCGGGTTCCCCGTGACCGATGACCCGTGACCGCCCTCAGGGCACAATGCCCCCGATCGCACACCTCTTCCCGATCCTTGCCGTTGTTCACTCGATATAAGGCGCCGTTCTTCTTGCTCGCCGTACTGGCGCTCTTGAGCCCGGCGCGCGCCCTGGCGCAGCGCTTCGATGTGCTGGCGCCGACCGGGCAGTGGGTCACCGACCGGGGGGATTTCCTGTCGCCGAACGAAGAGCGGTTGCTGAGCCAGAAACTGGCGGCGTATGAGGATTCGACGTCGACACAGATCGTGGTCGTCACCCTGCCGGATCTCGGCGGGGCGGACCCGGGCGAGTATGCCACCGAGCTGGGCCGGCGCTGGGGTGTGGGCCAGAAAGGCCAGGATAACGGCGTCGTCATCCTCGCGTCCAGGAACGATCGAAAGATCTTTATCGCCACAGGGTACGGCATCGAGGGCGCGATCCCCGATGCCGTGGCCGGGCGCATCGTGCGCAACATCATCGTGCCGGCGTTTCGCGACGGCCGCTATTACGATGGCTTTTCGCGCGCAGCGGACGCCCTGATCCTGTCGGCGAAGGGCGAGTTCGAGGCGGAGCCCCGATCCTCCCTCCCGGATGTCGATTACCTCGGCATCATTTTCTGGATCGTCATCATCCTCATTATCGTCATCAGCCGGTCGTCCGGCGGCGGACGGGGCGGCAAGCGGTATCGCAGCCGGCGCCACGGCAACCTGCCGCTCATCATCTGGGGATCGATCCTGGACGACGCCATGCGACAGGGCCGGCGTGGCGGCGGCAACTGGGGTGGCGGCGGCTGGGGTGGCGGCGGTTTTGGAGGCGGCGGTGGCGGCTTCGGCGGATTCGGGGGCGGCGGTGGCAGCTTCGGCGGCGGCGGCGCCGGCGGAAGCTGGTGACCCTGCCGGCCCACCGCGTAAATCAGGCAAAATCATGTCCAGGCTCGACTCGCTCCTCGGTTTCTTGCGCGAAGATCCGAACGACACCTTTACCCTCTTTGCCATCGCCTCAGAGTTTCGTAAACTGGGGGACGACGAACAGGCGCTTGCGTACTTCAACCGATTGGCGGAACATCACCCCGACTATGTGGGGACGTATTACCATCTGGGCAAGCTGCTCGAGTCGCTGCACCGTGCGGAGGAAGCCATCGCCGTGTACACCCGCGGAATTCGCAAGGCGGAGGAACTTCGGGACTTCCATGCACGTGCAGAGCTACAAGACGCGCTGATGCGCGCCCGGGGCGTCGATTTCGACGACAACCCGTAAGCGCGCACCCCACTCCATCGCCCTTTCCGTTGCCATGCGTTTCCTCCGACACCTCATCGGCTGCTCCCTCTTCCTGATCTTCGCCGTCTCGTTCGCCACCGCGCAAACGCCGACGACGTCGTACACCGTCAAAAAGGGAGATACGCTGTACAGCATTGCCCGCGCGCACGAGATGTCGGTCGACGAGTTGCGGTCGATGAACGGCCTGCAGAACAATACCATCTATTCGGGGCAGTCGCTCAAGGTGCGCACGCCGCTCACGGGCCCGCGACCTGTGCTCGAGGAGCCGCGCCGTCCGCGCCCCAACGACCCCGTGGCGCCCTCGCCCTCCGAGGAGAACACGATAACCGTGCGCACGTCCTCTTCGCGCCCGGCCGAGCCGACCGCCGCCGCGGCCGCCTACACGCCCGGACGCGGCAAGCGGACGTATACGGTACAACCCGGCGACACGTACTACAGCATCGGCGTCGCGATGGGCGTGCCGGCGTACGCCATCTTTGCGCTCAACGACGGCGACGGGTCGCCGCTCGAGCCCTACCAGTCGATCTGGGTGCCGGAAGCCCCTTCGCGTTCATCGGGCAGCCAGGGCGGCAGCCAGACCTACCGCGTCCGACGCGGCGACACGATGTTCAGCATCGCGCGGGAAAACAACATCACCGTGGGCGAATTACGCCAGGCCAACGGACTGGAAGGCAGCCAGCTGCGCGTCGACCAGGTGCTCAAGATTCCCCAGGGACAGCCGGCAGCGGCTCGCAAGAACCAGGCGTTGCCACCCGTGTTCGAGCAGGGCGTGGTGGATGTCTACCCGGATACGTTTGCCGGGCGCGTCCTGACCAGCGGCCGCCCCTACGACCCCACGCGCTTCACGGTCAGCCATCCGGATCTTCCGATGGAATCGATCGTGTTGTTGACCAATCCGGCGACGGGCATGAGCACGTTCGCCGAAGTGAGCGATCGCGGCCCGGCCGACGGTCGTTTTATCATGGATATCTCTTCCGCCGTGGCGCGCGAACTCGGGCTGTCCGTGGGCAGCCGCGATGTCGTGCAGGTGCGGGTCGTCGAGTGACGCCCCCGCCGGCCACGCTCCGCTCCTCTCTCTAAAAAGTCGCCGACATCTCGCATCTCCGTCGCGACGCGTACGTAACGGCCGCTATGGCTTCGCCGAACGATACCAGAACCACGCGCTCTCCGGAACCGGAACGGCCTACCACCTATCTGGGCCTGACGCGAACGGGCACCTACGGTTTTTTGAGCGCGCTCCCGCTCATCCTCCTCTACGAAGTGCTGATCATCAGCGCGAATCGCGGACGATCCGGGGAAATCCGGGTCAGCTCCGAAGTATGGCTGAAGGAGATCCTCGCCTCGATGGGTCTGCAAAGCCTGCACCTGCTCGCCGGCATCGTCCTCGTCATCGGCTTCGGCATCGTGATCTACGAACGCCAGAAGAAGATCCCGATCCGCATCCGGTATTTCGCCGGCATCCTCATCGAGAGCTCGCTGTACGCCGTGCTCGTGGCCATGCTCGTGTCCGAAATCGTATGGCGCATCTTCGACCCCCAGCTGCTGCCACCGAACATGATCCTCCAGGACGCGGTGCCGGATCTGTGGACCCAGATCGCCCTGTCCATCGGCGCCGGGATCTATGAGGAACTGCTCTTCCGCGTCATCGTCGTAGGCGGCGTATACCTGTTCCTGCATGCCCTGCTCGGGTTCAAGAGCGTGGCCTATCTGGTGGCCGCGGTGTCCGGTGCGCTTCTGTTCAGTTTCGTGCACTACATCGGGCCGCTCGGCGATCCGTTTACGATGACCTCGTTCACGTTTCGCTTTTTATTCGGGCTGGCGCTCAATATTCTATACCTGACCCGCGGCTTTGGCGTCGCCGCGTGGACCCACGCGCTCTACGATGTGATGATCGTGACCCACCTGCTCGGCTGAACCCCGCCGGGCCCGCTCAGTACAATAACGGCATACTCACCCTCATTCCACCGCGCAACACATGATGAACTCCGTTCGCACCGCCGCCCTGATGGCGTTTTTGATCGTGCTGTTCGCCCTGATCGGCCGGGGCATCGGCGGCTCGCAGGGCATGACCATCGCTTTTGTCATGGCGCTCGTCATGAATTTCGGCAGCTACTGGTTCAGCGACAAGATCGTTTTGCGGATGTACAAGGCCTCGGAGGTCAGTCCGAAAGAGGCGCCTGAACTGTTCGAGATGGTCGACCGGCTGCGCCAGCGAGCCGGCCTACCCATGCCCAAGGTATACGTGATCCCGTCCGATCAGCCCAATGCCTTCGCCACCGGCCGCAACCCCGAGCACGCCGCCGTCGCCGTCACCAGCGGCATCGTGCGGCTCCTGAGCCCCGCCGAGCTCGAGGGCGTCATCGGCCACGAGCTTGCGCACGTCAAAAACAGGGATATCCTGACCTCGTCCATCGCCGCAACCATCGCGTCCGCCATTACCATGCTGGCGCGCTTCGCGCTGTTCTTCGGGGGTGGAGACCGCGACCGGAATGCGATCGTCAACCTGTTGATGCTGATCTTCGCACCGATCGCCGCCATGATGATCCAGATGGCGATCTCGCGTTCCCGGGAGTTCGTGGCCGATCACGACGGCGCCGAGATCGCCGGCAACCCCCGCGCGCTGGCCAACGCCCTCGCCCGGCTCCATCAGGGCGCGGAGCGCATCCCCATGCATGCCGGCAACGAGGCCACCGCGCACATGTTCATCGTCAATCCATTCTTCGGCGGGCTCGGCAAACTGTTCGCCACCCACCCTCCGATGGAAGAACGGATCGAACGCCTCCTCGAACTGGAGCGTACAGGATTTCAGGATTGAACCCTGTAACTGATCTTACGCACGATAGCCTCAGGTCTTGTGATGCAGGATACAGGGATGCAGGATGATCGATAAAACGGACGGGGTTTTGGTAAACATCCTGCAACTTGCATCCCGCATCGATAGATCACGTCATTAACGTGCGTAACGTCAACATGTAAGATGAAAATTGGACTGCTCCTAGCGCAGGGCAATCGCATGCTCTTCAAACGTGAGCATGTCCCGGACTGGGGTATGGGGGTATGGGGGGTGTTGCGGTATAAAAAAAACCCGAACTCCCCTCCGCTTTTCACGGCCACGGCGAGTAGGCAATTGCCCTGGCGCCTGGCGGTTCATTTTGCACTTCTTACTTTTCATTTTTCAATTTCACCACACCATAATCAGCGCTCCGTCGACCGCGAGGGGCTCGGGTATGGGCTGACCGGGGATGCCGAGCAGGTAGTGGCCGTCCACGGTGCGCAGCACGGTGCGGTTTCCGGCCCAGCCCCAGAGGTCCAGCTTGCCGGCGGCGCGGGGTTGCTCGGCCACCTGGTACACGGCGTTGTCGTCCATCGAGCGGACACCCTTCTGGTAGAGCTCGCCGTGCACGAAGGTCCGGTCGTACGCGAGATACCGGCCGTCCGGAGACCATTGCGGGCGGGTTTCGCTCGGCATCACGGTGTCCGTCGCGCGCACGATGAAGGTCGCTTCGCCGGCCGCGAGGTCGTAGACGGCCAGATGCCGGATCGACGGGTCCGTCTGCGAGGTCACGTCGAACGCGAGTTTCGACCCGTCCGGTGACCAGGCGAGATTCCTGGGATGATACCGTTCGCCCGCGACCGGACGCTCGTTCGACCCGTCGAGCTCGGCGATCATCAGCGTAGAATCCGGTTCGTAGGTGCGTTTTTCCCGATTGTATTCCAGCTCACGAAAGATGTAGGCGACATGCCGGCCCGTGGGCGAAGGCGTCACCTGATGCTTCTTGAGCAGGGAGAACGTGGTCGTGGTGGCGCAGCCGGACGCCTCCACGAGGTAGATCGATTTCCCGTCGCCCACCAACATCCGATCGGCCGTGGGCCATCCGTAGACGATTCGGGATGCCGTACACCCGGACGGGCGCATTGTCATGCCGGCCGTCTCGACGACGACCATGCCCCCGGGGCCGGGCGCATCGCCGTCGGGCGTGTAATACCCTGCGACCAGCGCGCCCTCATCCGGACGCCAGGCCATCGTGACTTCGCGTCGTTTCGCGGCAAGCGGCAGCGTCCGGGCAGCGCCCTGACCGGGCGTGACGACCGCGAGATAGGTCGAGTCGTTCCGCGTAAACGCGACAGCCAGCATGGCGCCCGACGGGGCGAGGGATCGCGCGACGACGGCCTCCATGGCCGGCCCCACCCGGTCCACCGTCCCGGCAGGCATCGCGGCGCGCAGGAGGCCGTCCGGGCTGGCCACCAGCATCGAATAGGTCGGTCCGGCCGGCTCCCGGGGTAGATCCGCCGGGGCGAGGGTCTGCGGCCCCGAGCAGGCCGAGATCAGGAAGCCGGCGAGGAGCGCCGGCGCCAGGTAGGTACATCGAAAACGATCTATGTGCATGCCTACAGGGTGCGTGTCGTGATGATGGGGTGTGCAGCTCAAAAACGAGGCCAAAAGGTAAGAAATCTCCCGCCGGATTCCTCGCCGGCTTACTACGTCGTGTAGGCGTTTTGTCCGCCATCCTTTTGCACGGAAAGCGCTGGCGGCGCGCTTTCGATGCCGTTACTTTCCCAGGCACATCTCTGTTGTTCCTGCGGCTACCCTGCGATGATCCCCCTGGCCGTCCCTTCTGCACCCGAGTTGTTTCAAAACAACTTGTTGTTCATTACCGCCATGTTCGCCACTCTGGACAAGCCGGCTGCCCCGCGCACGCCGGCTGCATCGATTCGATCCGCCGCCCCCTTTCTCAGCATCATTGAAAACCTGACCGACCGGACGCACCGCAACCTGTCCCCCGAGTTACCGGAAGGACGGGAGGCGCTTGCGACGCTCCTCGAGCGCGCCATGGCGACGTCGCCGCTCGGTTTCCGGCGGCTGAACTATCTCCAGCTGCTGCGGCGCCTGCATCGCCGCATGCGGGCGGCCGGCGAAAGCGACCTCACCGCATACTGCGCCATGGCCGAAGCACATCCGGAGGAATTGTCCCAGCTCCGGCGCAATCTGCATGTGCGCTCAACCCGCTTCTTCAGCGATCCCGAATCGCTGTTCGTGCTCGAACGGTACGCCCTGCTCGGCCTGTTCGCGGCAGGTTCGCTCAAGGGGGGCATTCGCATCCTCGTGACGGGCAGCGGGAGCGGTGAGGAAGCCTATTCGGTGGCCCTGCTCCTCCACGAGTACGCGCGATGCATGGAGCAACCGCCCGCGATCGAAATCCACGCCGTCGAAAACGACGAGACGCAGGTGGATGTGGCCCGCCGAGGCCGGTATCCGCGCGCCCTGGCCGACGACCTCTCGGACGCCTGTCTGGCCGGCTACTTCACCGAAGACGCGGACGGCTTCACGTTGCTACCGCACGTGCGCGAAAGCGTGGTATTTCACCACGGGGTGCCGGCCGAGGACGTGGCGTTCGACGAACTCGACCTCATCGTCAGCCGGAACCCTGTATTGCTGATGGATCCCGTCCGCCAGGATGAACTGCTGCGTTCCTGCCACGCCCGGCTGCGGACGGGCGGCTACCTCCTGCTGGGAGCTCCGATGAGCGCGGAGGAATCCTCCGCCTATTTCGACAACGTCGTCGCGTCGAGCGGACTGTATCGGAGCCGCGAGCTCGATGCGGATGTGCCCGCGCCCCTCACCGAAGCCTCCCTGACCGAGGCGCATCAAAAAATGCGGACGCGCGGCCTGCTCGCCTACGCCCGCTATCTGAAGGAAGAGCTGTTCCAGAGCGAAGAGCGGGCGCGCATGACCCAGGAATACCTCGAAGGCAGCCACGACGTGATGGCCGACGATACCGACGCGCTGCGCGAGGCGTACGCCCAGCTCGAACAGGTCATCGCCGCCAGCAACACCGGGCTGCTGCATCTGGATTCCCATCTCCGCGTGCGGCTGTATTCGCATGGGCTGCCGGGCATCCTCGATCTCGAAGCCGGCGATATCGGGCGCCCGCTCACCGACTTCTCGTGGCCTGTCCGCCATACCCTGCAGGAGATGGCATCGGACGCCCTGCGGACGCACTTGCCGGCGGAACGCGCCGTTTCGCTCCGCGAGCGGACCTATCAGATCCAGGTCAACCCGCTGGACGATCCGGCCGCCGGCGCGATGGGCGTGGTGTGCTCGTTCATCGACACGACGACTTTCACCCGTTCCGACGAGTGGGTCGATCTCCAGCGCCAGGCCTTCGATCAACTGCACGACCCGGTCATCGTGACGAACCGAGCGCTCCAGGTGCTGTTCGCCAACGACGCCGCCTCGCAGCGGTACGGCATCGACCGGCAGCGGGCCGCCGGCCGCAACCTGAGCGATCTGCTGCAGATCGACTGGCCCACGCCGGTGGAACGCCAGCAGGCCCACGACGCGCTGGTGGAAACCGGGTCGTGGGTAGGCCGGCAGGTGCACCGGACGCTGACGGGCGGCGCCTACGACGTCGAGACCGCCGTAAGCATGCTGCGCGACGCGAAAGGGGAAGAAATCGGGATGATGATCGCCGTGCGAGACCTCACGTACCGCAATCCCCTGGGTATCGAGGCGCTGAGGCAGATGATCAGCGACCTGGATGCGCGCAACGCGTCCCAGTCGAAGGACGGGGCGCCGGCCGAAGCGACGCCGCTCCCCGAGCTGCGCCCCAATCGGCCGCCGCGGGAACGGTCACTTTTCCGGTAGGCCGCATGGCGCTGGAATTGGGGCAGCCGACACCGCCTTGCGGGATTGTTTGCGTATCTTGCGCAAAACGATCCCCACGCCTATGCCTCGCATCGTCATTGTCGGTTCCGTCAACATGGATCTCGTGGCCCGGGCCGAGCGGCTGCCGGCGCCGGGTGAAACGGTCCACGGCGCGTCGTTCTTTATGGCACCCGGCGGCAAGGGCGGCAACCAGGCCGTCGCCGCCAGCCGGCTGGGAGGGGCGACCACCCTCATCGGTTGCGTGGGCGACGACCTGTTCGGCACGTCGCTCACGGAGCGCCTGCGCCGCGAAGGGGTCGATACGCAGCACCTGCTCGTGGCGGCCGGCACGCCGAGCGGCGTCGCGCTGATCGGCGTGGACGACGCGGGCGAAAACGCCATCACCGTCGTCGCCGGCGCCAATGGCATGCTCACACCGGAACGGATCGAGGCGCTCGAAACGGTCATCGCCGGCGCCGATGCCGTGCTGGTGCAGCTCGAAATCCCCCTGGCCACCGCGTCGGCCGCGCTGCGCCTCGCGCGCCGCCACCGGGTCATGACCCTGCTCGACCCCGCCCCGGCGCCCCGGGCGCCGTTCCCTCCCGCGCTGTTCGAGGTCGACTTCCTGACGCCCAACCTCGCCGAGGCCGAGAGGCTGTCCGGCATCCGGATCGACGACGAGGCGTCCGCCCGCCGGGCCGCCGACGCGATCCATCGCCTCGGCGCCGGCACCGTGCTCATCACCCGGGGCGATGCCGGCGTCTATGTCTCGGGGGACGGATTCCTGGAGATCCCGCCGTTCCACGTCGAGGCCGTTGATACCACCGCCTGCGGCGACGCTTTTGCGGCCGCTTTCGCCCTGGCGCTGGCGGAGAACCGTCCGCTCGAAGCCGCCGTCCGCTGGGCCGGCGCCGCCGGTGCCCTCGCCGCTACACGCACCGGAGCACAGGATGCGATGCCGTATCGGGAAGAGGTGGAGCGTATGGTGGGTTAGTGATTAGTGGTTCGAGGTTTGAGGATCGAGGTTCAAGGAATGGCGAGGCAGTGCCTTGAACCTCAAACCTCAAACCTTGAACCTCGATCCTCAGACCTTGAACCCCTTACGCCAGCACGGCTTCCACGACGTTCCCGCTCACATCCGTCAGGCGGAAGTCGCGCCCCTGGAAGGGGTAGGTGAGGCGTTCGTGATCCAGCCCCAGCAGATGCAGGATGGTGGCCTGGAGGTCGTGGACGTGCACCTGGCCGTCGATCCCGTAATACCCGATCTCGTCGGTTTCCCCGTAGGTCACGCCGGCCTTGACGCCGCCGCCGGCGAGCCACATGGTAAAGGCCTCGCTGTGGTGGTCGCGCCCCTTGTAAGGATTGGATACGCCGCCGCGGTTTTCCATCATGGGCGTCCGGCCGAACTCGCCGCCCCACACCACCAGCGTTTCGTCGAGCAGTCCGCGCCGCTTCAGATCGATGACGAGGGCGGTCATGGCCTGATCGACCTCCTTGCACCGCTCCATGAAGCCGTAGTTGATCGACTCGTATTCGGTGGTGCCGTGGGAATCCCAGCCGTCGTGAAAAAGCTGGATGAACCGGACGCCGCTTTCCACCAGCCGGCGCGCGAGCAGGCAGTTGTTTGCGAACGACGACACGCCGGGTTCGGCGCCGTATAGCCGCCGGGTCTCCTCCGACTCCGCGCTGACGTCCAGCACGTCCGGGGCCTCCACCTGCATCCGGAAGGCCAGTTCGTACTGTTCGATCCGCGTCAGGATCTCGGGGTCCAGCGTCTCCTCGTATTGCTGGCGGTTGATGGCGTTGATGGCGTCCAGCGTGAGCCGGCGCGTTCCGCGATCCACCCCGGGGGGGTCGTTCATGTACAGGACCGGCTCGTCGCCCGAGCGGCACTGGACGCCCTGAAACACCGTCGGCAGGAATCCGCTTCCCCAGAGGCTCTTACCGGCGCTCGGCTCGGCGCGGCCCGACACCAGCACCACGTAGCCCGGCAGATTGTCGTTTGCCGACCCGATCCCGTACGTCACCCACGACCCCATGCTCGGCCGGCCCATGCGCGCATGGCCGGTATAGAGCAGCAGCTGCGCCGGCGCGTGGTTGAACTGATCCGTGTGCATGGCCTTGAGAAACGCGACCTCGTCGACGATCGTCGCGAAGTGCGGCAGCACGTTCGATACGTAGGAGCCCGTCTGTCCGTATCGATCGAACGTGGTATGCGGGCCCAGCATTTTGGGGACGCCCTCGATAAAGGCGAACCGTTTGCCCTCCAGCAGCGAAGGAGGGCAGGTCTGCCCGTCGAGGCGGGCCAGCGCCGGCTTGAAGTCGAAAAGCTCCAACTGCGACGGCGCGCCTTCCATGTGAAGGAAGATGACGCTTTTCGCCTTCGGCGCCACGCGGGCGGCCCTCTGCATCGCCGACGCAGCGTCGGGCGCGCCCTGGCCGCAGCCGGCCAGCATTGACAGCGCCGCCGCGCCGAGGCCGGAGGTGCAGGTCCTCAGAAAATGCCGGCGCGTCTGGTAGGCGCCGTAGGTCTGGCGGAGTTCGCGGTCGAGATCCATGCGGTTGCGGCGCCTCTCACTGTTTGACGATGAACGCATCGAGATTCATGATGGCCGAGGCCACCTGCACGAGCGCCGCCCGTTCCGGCGTGGCGGGATAGTCGGGGCCGGCCGCTGCGGCCAGCGTATCGGCCGGCGCGCCGGTGTACCGGTCGAATGCGCCCCGGTGCAGGCGTCGCAACGCCTCCAGGGCGTCGGGGGATGGGGGCGCGGCGACGGCGAGGCGGTAGCCGCGCGCCAGCTGCGCATCGAGGGAAGGACCGGCGTCCGCCATCCGCGCCGCGAGCGCCTGGGCCATCTCGACGTACACCGGGTCGTTCAGTGTCACGAACGCCTGCAGCGGCGTGTTCGTGCTGACGCGCCGCGAGATACAGAATTCACGGCTCGGGCTGTCGAACGCCACCATCGAGGGGTAAGGACTCGAGCGACGCCAGTACGTGTACAGGGCGCGCCGGTGTCGGTCGGCCGGGTCCTCGTCGTCGATCCAGCGAATCTGCGGCCGCAGCTGGACGCTCCAGATGCCGGGCGGCTGCACCGGCTTGACGCTCGGCCCGCCGACCACGGGATTCAACAGTCCGCTGACGGCCAGCCCCTGATCGCGGATCTGCTCCGCCGAAAGGCGGGTGCGCGGGCCACGGGCCAGGAGCCGGTTGTCGGGGTCGGCCTCCCGGAGCGCCGGCGTTAGCCGGCTGCTTTGCCGGTACGCGGCGGAGAGGACGATTTCTTTGAGAAACGGTTTGATGTGCCAGGCATGCGTCGTGCGGAGACGCACGGCGAGCCAGTCCAGCAGCTCGGGATGCGTCGGCGGCTCGCCCTGGCTGCCGAAATCCTCCAGGGTCTCGACGATGCCCCTCCCCCAGACGCCGGCCCACAGCCGGTTCGCCAGGACGCGCGCGGCGAGGGGGTTGTCCGGCCCGACGATCCACCGGGCGAGCCCCAGCCGGTTCGAGGGCAGGTCCGCCGGCATCGCCGGCAGCGCCCCGGGCACCCCCGGCGCGATCGCGTCGCCGGGATCGAGCCAGTTGCCCCGGTTGAACACATGCGTCGTCCGGCGGGCATCGCCCTCGAGCTCGACCATTACGGGCGTCCGCACCGTATCGCCCAGCACGGGGTCAAACACGGCGAGCCGCGGGCGTTCCGAGCCGTGATCGGTATCCGCCGTGTTGTTGAAGAAGGCGAAGGACGCGTAATAGTCCTCGTGACGAAACGGATCGTAGGGATGGCTGTGGCACTGGACGCAGGCCATGGTCGTGCCCATCCACACTTCCCACGTGGTGTTCACCCGGTCGATCACTGCGGCGACGCGGAACTCCTCATCGTCCGAGCCGCCTTCGTCGTTCGCCATGCTGTTGCGATGGAAGGCCGTCGCGAGCCGCTGGGCGTCGGTGGGCTCGGGCAAGAGGTCGCCGGCGAGTTGTTCGATGGTGAACCGATCGAACGGCATATCGGCATTAAACGCCTCGATCACCCAGTCCCTGTACTTCCAGATCTCCCGATGCAGATCCGGCCGATAGCCTTTGGTGTCGGCGTACCGGGCGAGGTCGAGCCAGGTAGCGGCGAGATGTTCGCCATAGGCCGGCGTCGCGAGGAGGCTGTCGACGAAGCGCTCGTAGGCGGCATCGGCGTCCGCGCGGCAGAGGCCGTCCGCCTGCTCGGGCGCCACGGGCAGGCCGGTCAGATCCAGCGAGACGCGGCGCGCCAGGGTGTAGCAGTCGGCTTCGGCGCTCGGAGACAGGCCGGCCTCGAGGAGCCGGTCATAGACAAACCGGTCGATCCCGCCGCGAACCCAGCGGGAGCGGACCGCCGGCGGCGCAAGGTTCGGATCGGGCGGAACGTACGCCCAGTGGGTTTCCCATTTCGCGCCCGCGGCGATCCATCGCGTGAGCAGGTCGATCTGCTGCTCGCTGAGTGGGGGGTGCTCGTAGGGCATCCGCTCCTCCGGATCGTCCAGCCGGATGCGCCGGATGACCTCACTGGAATCGGGCTGGCCGGGGACGATCGGGATGCGGCCGGATTCGCCGGGAAGGAGCGCGTCGTCGGGGAAAAGAAGACTGAAATCGCCGGCCTGGCGGACGCCGCCGTGGCAACGCAGGCACTGCCCATTGAGCAGCGGCCGGATTTCGCTGTTAAAATCGGGAGGCGCGTGCGCGGCGCGAAAGAGATACACCCCGCCGGCCACCAGCGTGACGCACAGGATCAGAAGAGCGGTCGTTCGCCAGGGCATGGTAGAGGAACGGGTAGCGTGTCATCGGGCGCTACAATCTACGTCCCCGCGGCGAACATGTCACGCCTTGCCGGCTCGTGCCGGCTATTCCACCACCGGCGCGACGCCCAGGCCCGCGTGCCGCCGCACGAGCCGCTGGAGCGAAGCCAACTGGATCGGCATCTGCAGCACGTCCGCCACCCCTCTGGCGACGAGTTTGGCGCGTCGAGCGACATCCAGCTGCGTGGCCAGCGCGACGACGCGCACGGCGCCGCGGTCGAAGCGGGTCTCCGGCGCGGACGCCAGGGCGTTTTCGATCTCATCGAGGCCGAGGAGCACGAGCGCCGGCTTCCCCGCGCGCACCGCGTCCAACGCGCCGGCGGGTGCGCCCATTTCGACGTCGCATCCCATGTCGCTCAGCATCTTGGCCATGAGCCGCTGGTGAACCGGGTGCTTTTCGGCGACGAAGGCCTGCATCGGTGCGGTCCACGAGCCGACGGGCTCCTCGACGGGTCTGGCGGCGAGCACGTCCTGCAACTTCTCGAAGAGCCCCCGCTTGCGCACCGGCCGATGGATGTAGGCATCCGCCGGCACCTGCCGGCACGTCACCGATTCGGACATGCACTGCGTGGCCAGCAGCGGGATGCGGCCCCGGCTCGTTGCGAGCGCGGCCGTCAGCATCTCAAACGATGCCTCGTCGCGCAGCCCCAGGATGACGACGTCGTAATGGACCTCGCCAATGTGCCGGACGGCCTCGGTCTCGTCCGAGCAGGCATCCACCCAGAGATTCATGCCATCGAGCCGGCGTGTCAGGATGTCGCGGCCGCGGGGGTGCGCATCGACAAAAAGGACCCGATGCGCCACCGGGAAGACGGGCGGGATGTCATCCGGGCCGGGCTCCGCGGGCTCGGCCTCGAACGTGCAATGGAAGGTAGTCCCGACGCCGACGGTACTCTCAACCCACATGGTCCCGCCCATCAACTCCGCCAGCTTGTAGGAGATTGACAGCCCCAGCCCGGTTCCGCCGTATTTGCGGGTGGTCGAGGCGTCCACCTGGGAGAACGACCTGAACAACCGGTTGAGCTTTTCTTTCGGTATGCCGATCCCCGTATCCCGCACGGACATGTGGATCTCGTAGCGCTCGCCGGCGATCGGTTTCGAGTCGACATGGACCTCGATCTCGCCCTGTTCGGTGAACTTGACGGCATTCGACAGCAGGTTGACCAGAATCTGCCGCAGGCGGGTCGGATCGGTAAAGACGCGCGGCGGCACCGACTCGTCGATTTCGTAGAGCAGTTCGATCCCATGCTCCGCGGCGCGGGTCGCGAGGAGATCGAGCGACCCCTCGACGAGATCGTGCAGGCAGACGGAGAGGCGCTCGAGTTCGATCTTGCCGGCTTCGATCTTCGAAAAGTCGAGAATATCGTTGATGATCGCCAGCAGGCTCTCGCTGGAGACCTGAATCGTCTGAACGAAATCGCGCTGCTCGCTGGTGAGATCGGTCTCCTTCAACAGGCTCGCCATGCCGATCACCCCGTTGAGCGGGGTACGGATTTCATGGCTCATGTTGGCCAGAAAGGCGCTTTTTGCCCGCGTCGCGCTCTCGGCCAGATCCCGTGCCTGCTTGAGCTCGCGGGCGTAATCCATCAGAGCCTTCTCCGCATCGATGCGCTGGGTAATATCCTGCACGATCGAGCTGACACCTACGATCTCGCCGTTCGCGGATCGCAGCGACGTGTTGTACCACTCGCAGGTGATGAACTTGCCCTGCTTCGTCTGATTCTTGTTGACACTGTATGCGCCGCCTTCCCCTTTCAGCAAGGCGCCGACCAGCGCGCCGACCTTCTCTTTTTCACTTTCCGGCACGATATCCGGGATCGGCCCGAGCGCTTCGGCCCGGGTATAGCCGAAGATGCGCTCGGCGGCCGGATTCCATTCCACGACCTCGAAGTTCGTGTCCCACTCGATGTAGGCCATCGGCGACTGCTCGATGTGGAAACGGAGGCGCTGTTCGGACGAATACGTGGCGTGGATCGCCTCTTCCTGTTCGGAGATATCCTGGATCGTGCCGATCAGCTTGGTCAGTTGGCCGTGCTCGTCAAACAACGCGCTTCCGCTGCTCACGACCCATCGGAGGCTTCCGTCGGGCAGGAGGAGGCGATGCTTCAGGGCGTAGGGCTCGCCGACTTGCAGGGCTCGTTCAATCGCGGCCAGAAATTGTTCGGCATCTTCCGGATGGATACGCTGCATGAAGTCTTCGATCGTGGGCTCGCCGGCCGCAGGGTCGAAGCCGGCGATGCGGAAGACTTCATCTGACCAGATTAGCCGGTTATCCTCCGTAAAGAATCTCCACGACCCGATCCGGGCGAGCTTCTGCGCGTCGCCGAACAACATCCGGGATTCGAGCAATTCCTGCGCGAGGTCGCGCTTGCCGCGTATGTCGCGCAGCTCGACCAGAATCCAGACCACCTGTTCGCCTTCGACCCGGTACGTCGTCACCTCGACGGGTACATCGTGGCCGTGTTTGTCGGAGAATCGGCAGGAACGGCGGTACGTCGGCTGGCTCAGCATCGCCATGGACGCTTCCGTCAGCCGCTGCGCATCTTCGTCGAGACACAGATCGCAGAGGTGGCGCCCGATCAATTCCTTGCGCTCGAAGCCCAGCAGCGATGCGCAGGCGGTGTTCAGATCGACGATGAGGCCTTCGCCATCCAGCCGGAGCCGTGCATCGAGCGCGTTGTGGAACAGGCGATCGAACCACTCCGCTGTCTCATTGGATAAGTCATCCTGCCGGTCAATTCGCAGTTCCGAAGCCTGTGACGCCATCGAAAGGGATGTGGTTTAGGGATCGACATCTACATCACACCCGAGTATCGACGGCGCGGCCCAAAACTATACCCCCGGAGTCCGGGCTTATCCCCTGAATGTGTAGGTATATTTGACTAGCAGGATCCTGCTCTCATAACGCGGCAGCATCGGACGATTCCGATCCTCCTGGATGAGGCGCTCGCGGTCCAGGTTCTGGCCTTCGTTGTATACCAGCCACAGGTCGTTTCCTTCGCTGAAGTTGTAACGGAATCGCACGTTCGACGTGACCAGATCGGAGGCGCTGCTATACTGGACAAACGCGCTCAGCGAGGCGCGCGTATTCAGGGCGAGCTGCGCCTTGAGCCGGACGATGTGCGTGTTGAAATCCGCGTCGCGGTCCGGGAAATGGACCATATTGATCAAGTATTCGGTCTGCAGCTGCACGTATTTCGAGGCGCTCCAGCGAGGCCCCACGCCGAGATCGACGCGCCATCCATCGTAGAACGTCCCCAGATAGAACTGATTCTCCGTTCGGAACAGCTTGCCGTTCGAGCCGCGCCCCATCGCCTCGACGCCGACGAACGAGTACGACCCGACGGGCACCTCGACGTCTTCGGGCAATTCCAGGGGCTCGGAGAGGTCTTCGTACGAATACTGCGGCCCGATGGTCAGCCGGCCGCCCCGTTGCGTCTCGATGGCGACGGGCGCCGTCACCGTAAACGTCTCGATCGTCGCGTCGTCGTTGCGCATGATGGTCACGACGTCGAGGCCCGACCCGACGTGGCGATACCAGTTTTCGGCCGTCCCGAACCAGCCGTAGCCGAGGTGACTGCCGATGGTCTGCACATTCTCCCGCGTGATGAAGCCCATCTCCGGGAAATATTCAGGGCCGTACCGCTTGCCGGTGAGCCGGTAGCTGAAGCCGTCGTCGGTGCGGCGCTCCCACTGCGCGCGCCACATGCTCGCGCGGCTGAGGTCGAAGGCGCCGCCGGCATCCGCGAGGTCGCTGTCGGCCGTACCGGCCACGCGGACGGTGACGTATTCGTTGCCGAAGGGGCGCAGGATGGCGTCGAGCCCGAAGGCCAGGTTGTAGGAGCCGTCGTTGCCCAGCCGGCTCGTCATCATGCCGCCGGCGTACGAGAAGCCGTTCAGCACCTGCCGGCGAAGCCGGAACACCCCGAAGTTCTCGGCCGGCAGGCTGTCGCTCACGGCCGTCTGCATGTCGAGGACGCCGAGATCCCAGGGCCCCACCCGCCCCACAACGCGGCCGCCCCCGAGGATACGCACCGGCAGCCCCTCGTCGTCGAGCCCGATACGCCGGCTGTAGAACAGCTGGTCCGTGCGGCCGGTGGAAAAATCGAAGATGCCGGCGCGCTCCTGGAAGAACTGCCGCTTTTCCGGGAAAAACAGCGAGAGGCGGGTCAGGTTGACCTGCTCGTCGTCCACCTCGACCTGCGCGAAGTCGGTGTTCAGCGTCAGGTCCATCGTGAGGTTGCTCGTGAGGTTGTACTTCAGATCGACGCCGGCCTCGCGGTTCCAGCCGCTGCTCCGGTCGATCGCGGTTTCCTCATCGTTCAGCAGCGCCGTCTCCCCGCGCCCTCCGAGCACATAGGGCGTGACGTAGAGGGGGTTCTGGCTGTAGACCCCGTCGAACG
This sequence comes from Rhodothermales bacterium, assembly GCA_041391505.1. Lineage (NCBI taxonomy): Bacteria > Pseudomonadati > Rhodothermota > Rhodothermia > Rhodothermales > Rhodothermales bacterium. Next base: position 169,633 of record JAWKNW010000004.1, on the reverse strand, counting down.
CAACATCCTGAATGACGGACGCCTTGGCCCACCCGAGCTGCCAGTTCGGGAGGATGTCGGGATACATGTGCCGCTCGTTCAGGCGGGAGATGTACCGGTAGGTGGATAATCCCATCACCACGTGGCCGTCCTCGTCCTGGAAGCGGAGGCTCGAAAAGGGGATGCGCATCTCCGCGAACCAGCCTTCGTCGGTCTGCCTGACGGCGACGTCCCAGAACGTATTCCAGCTTCGGTTGATGGTATTGCGCACGTCGCGCTGGGCCTGTGCGTCGTTGGCCACGGCCCAGTCGAAGCGTACGCCCGCGGGCGTGGTCGAGAACCACAGCGCGTTCTCGTTGTCGTTGAACGAGTCGAGAATCAGCGAAAAGGTGTCGTCGCCGGCATATTCATCGCGGTACAGCGAATTGGCGCGTATGCCCGACGGTTCGCTGTCGTACATCCGGCCGGCGGCGTAGATATACGCATCGTCGTACGCGACCCGGATCTCGGTGCGCTGGGAGGGCGGGGCGCCATGAACGGGCTGGTAGACCGTGAGCGGGAGCGGAGGGACCGCTTCCCAGGCCGCTTCATCGCTGAAGCCATCGAGTTCGATCGGGCCCTGGAGGCGGGGGATGGAAAACGGTTCGCTGACCTGCGCGGCGGCGGTGCCGGCGAGGCACAGGGCCGCGGCGGCCAGGGCATAACGGATTGGAAACGACATGCGCTGAGGCGAAGAAAAGTCGGAATAACGCGCTTCGACAGCCCGTATCGGGCCGCAGACGGGTGGAGCAGGCCCTATGATCGCGTTTTTTTGCCGAAATCACCAAGCCGGCCGCATGAAGATTCATCCGTTCCGCATCCTCTCACGAACGGACTATCGCGCGGGGTCGAGCTCCATCAACAGCGCGACATCCGGATCCACCACCAGTTCGGTAATCGGCCTGTCCAGCTCGAACCTGAACGTGTGTTCGGCCTGATCGACGAGGACGCGTTCCCGGCGGACGTCCCCGCCCGTCACCAGGTCGAGATCCAGCGGGAAGCGAAAGGGCGCGCCGGCCTGTCGCTGGGCGACGGTCACGGTCAGCTGCTTGTTCGCGGCGTCGTAGCCGTGCGTCACCCGCAGCTTTGGTTGCCCGGGGCGATAGAGCCACTGGTCGAAGAACCAGCCGAGTTCCTGGCCGGCCGCCTGCTCCATCGCTTGCCGCAGGTCGTCCGACGTGGCGTTGGCGTCGCGATGCGTTGCGTAGTAGCTCCGGATGCCGATCCAGAACGCGTCGTCGCCGATCAGCCCGCGGAGCATGTGCAGCACCCAGCCGCCTTTCTGGTAGCTGTTGGTATTGAGCAGCTGGTTGGGGTCGTCGGTGCGGGTGTCGACGAGCGGGGTGGGGCTGCGGCGGAAGAACCGGATGACGGCCTCGCGCGCCTCCGCCATGTCGGCGACGAGCCGGCTCCGCCCGTACGCGTGCTCCAGGTACAGCTCGGCGAAGTAGGTCGCGAATCCTTCACTGAGCCAGATATGCGGCCAATCGGCTTCGGTGACGGAATCGCCGAACCACTGGTGGGCGATTTCGTGGGCGACGGTCGACTCGTTGCTCCGCTCGCCGGTGATGGCATTTTCGTTATAGAAGATCGCGCCGGCGTTTTCCATGCCGCCGTAGCGGGTCTTCGACTGCACGTTCGCGAGTTTGGCGTAGGGAAACGAGCCGATGCGGTTGTCGAAATACCGCAGCATGTCCATCGCCACCGCAAAATCGTAAAACCCGTCGTCCCGGTCTTCCGGATACACCCAGGTCTGCACCGGCACGTCGGCCACCTCGCCTTCGTAACGCACCGCGAAGCGCGCCGCGCCGAACACCATCACCTTGGTCGGCAGCGGCGCGTCGGTCCGCCATGTGGTGCGGCGGCGCTCGCCCGGGAGATCGGTTTCCTCGACGAGCCGGCCGTTGGCGATGACCTGGTAGTGATTCGGGGCGGTGATGACAAAGGCGCACGTCGCCTTGTCGGAAGGATGGTCGATCGTCGGCAGCCAGTTGCGCGCGCGGTTGGGCCAGTTGTCCCCGAAAAACGTGCGGTTGCCGTGCCGGTTTTTGGCGATGATGAGCCCGTCCACCGGTATGCCGCCATACGAAATGCTGAACCTTCGTTCCTCAGCGGCTTGCGAGGGCGACGACAGATGGAGTACCAGGCGGTCCGCCGCGTGCTCGAAACGGATGGTACGATCGTTCTCCCGCACGCCGGCGACCTGCATGCCCGGCTCCCGCGGTCCTGCGGCCGTTACCAGATCGAGCGTGAGACGCTCCACGCCGGCCCGATCGAAGCGGACGGTGATCAACGTCTCGCCCTCGATCCGATCGGAGGCATCGTCGACCGCGATCCGAAACTCATAATCCAGAACATCGACGCCGGCGACTTGCGCCACGACGCGTTCCTGCGCGAACGCGCAAAACAGACTGCATACGACGATCAAAACGCGAAGACGCATCGACCCACCTGATTCGTTTCCGGAGCGTTTCTGCCGGCTGCGCGTTGCCGGCGCCATGAGATCCCGGGATGGGCGAATCTCAAGGTTTCGCACCGGGTTCGCTGACAGAAACCCCGGTATCTGCTTTCTGTTCAACCGTCAACAGCCATGTACGGGCTCCAGCCGTAATCCGACCCGTTCTACTTTCTTCCACGCGCCGTCCGGAGCATCCCGCAGGATGCCGTGACCGGCTTTACGTTCGACGCCCGACGCCACGAACGCGCGAACACCCCGATGCGACGCCGTCACGGTGGTTGCACGTGGACGCACCAGACACCGATATGGCACTAGATATCGCAATTCCTGAAAAGAAAGGGCTGAATCTCAGCGAAAAGGGAAAAGCCGCCGACGGCACCGAAATTTTCTCTGATCGCCGGCTCTATATGCAACTCCTCGCCTTTAGCGGTTGCCAGCACACCCATCGCATCATCGAAACACTCGAGGACAGCGAAATCAAGGGCGTGCTGTACGAAGAACTGAACGACCCGACAGGCATCGGCCTGCTCACGTTCAGCGAAGACCCCGACTACTTCGTCCACGTCATTCGCCCGCTCGTGCAGCGCCATCCGTTTTCCGACCTGGCCTTCAAGCCGGAATTCACCCTGTTCGGCCGCACATACACCATCGGCTACGAAGCCGATCTCGACGAAGTGCTCCTCCATCGCCCCATCCGGCATGCCACGCATCCCGACTGGCCCTGGGCCGTCTGGTATCCGCTCCGGCGCAGCGGCATGTTCGAACGCCTCTCGCGCGAAGAGCAGCGCACCATCCTGATGGAGCACGGCGGCATCGGCATGGCCTATGGCCGGGCGGATGCGGCCCACGACATCCGGCTGGCCTGTCATGGGTTGGACGTTAACGACAACGACTTCATCGCCGGCCTGATGGGCAAGGAGCTCTATCCGCTCTCGATGGTCGTCCAGCACATGCGGAGGACCCGCCAGACCTCCGAGTTCCTGGAGAAGCTGGGCCCCTTTTTCGTCGGCAAAGCGGTCTGGCGGCGCGCATCATGAGCCAGAAAACCGTAGCGGTCATCGGCGGCGGCATCAGCGGGCTGTCGGCGGCGTATTACCTCGAGCGCCTCGCAGCGGACAAAGGCCAGGATCTACGTGTGATCCTGATCGAGTCCGAGCGCGAGGTCGGCGGCAAGATCGACACCATCCGGCAGGACGGTTTCACGATCGAGCGGGGCCCGGATATCTTTCTGGCCCGCAAGCCCGACGGCGTGCGGCTGTGCAAGGCGATCGGACTCGAACAGGACATCATCGGCACCAATCCCGACCCGCAGCGGTCGGGCAGCCGGATCTTCTTCAAGGGGGAGCTCTACCCGTTGCCGGAAGGCCTGAGCGGCCTGGTGCCTGCGCGCCTCGGTCCGCTGGCGCGCAGCCCGCTGCTCTCCGCGGCCGGCAAGATGCGCGCGGCGCTCGACTACGTGCTGCCGGCCCGCTTCAACGACGACGACGAATCGGTCGGCTCCTTCATTACGCGCCGGCTCGGCCAGCAGGCCTTCAATCGGCTCGTGGACCCGCTGCTCGGCGGGATTTATGGCGGCGACGGAGACACGATCAGCCTGATGGCCACGTTCCCGCAGCTCCGCCGGCTCGAGCGCGAACACGGCGGCATCCTGCGCGGCCTGCAGGCGACGCCGGCATCCAAACCGGAAGAAGATGCCCTGACGCCCTTCGTCTCCCTCGCCGGCGGCATGCGTACCCTTCCGCAGACGCTCGCGAGCAAGCTGCATGACGTGCGGACCGGCCAGCGCGTCACCGCGATCGCGCGGCGCAAAACCAAATATGCCCTCTCGATCGACGGCGCCCGCGCCGTGACCTGCGATGCCTTTGTCGCCGCGACGCCGTCGTTCGCCACGGCGGAACTGCTGCGTCCGTGGGCGCCGGAAATCTCGAAGCGGCTCGACGCGATCCCTTACGGGTCAATGGCGATCGTTTTTCTCGCCTACAAGGCCTCCGACGTCCCGCATCCGCTCAACGCCTACGGCTACATCACGCCGCGCGAAGAGGGCCGGCCGATCCGCGCCTGCACCTGGATGTCGACCAAGATCCCGAGCCGCGCCCCCGAGGGGCACGTCCTGCTGCGCCTCTTCATCGGCGGGTCGACGGGATCCCCCAACCTGAACGACACGAGCGACACGGATTTCGTCCGGATGGCGGTACATGAAGTGCGCGATGTGCTCGGCATCGTCGAGGGGCCGCTGTTCCATGTCGTCCAGCGCTGGCCCGACTCCATGCCCCAGTACGCCGTTGGTCATGTCGACCGCGTGGCGGGTATCGAGATCGGCCTCCGGCGGCACCCGGGCTGCTTCCTCGCCGGCGCGGCCTATAACGGCGTAGGCATCCCCGATTGCATCCGGGATGGCGAGCGGGCCGCCCGCAACGTGATCCATTATCTCTATAAATCCTGACCCCTCCCTGCATGCCCCGTACCGGACTCATCATGCTGAATTTCGGCGAGCCGGCTGAACCGACGCCGGAAGCCGTCATCCCCTTCCTCGAACGCATTTTCTACACCAACGCCCCGCTCGAACAGTATCCGGACGAAGCCGCCTTGCGCCGCCGATGCCGCGAGCTGGCGGAGCGCCGCGCACCCGGACTGATCGCCGACTACCAGGCGATAGGCGGCTCGCCGCTCGACGAACAGGCGAATCGCCAGACCGAACGCATCCAGGACGTCCTCGCCGCGCGGGGGCATGACGTTCGGGCCTATCTGGGGATGCAGTATACCGGGCCGACCATCGCAGAAGCGGTGCAGCGCGCCATCGCGGAGGGGGCGGATCAGCTGATCGGGTTCTCCGTGTATCCCCTGTGCGGATTCACCACCAACGTCGCCGCACTCAACGACGTCTGGAGTGCGGCCGCGGAGGCCGGCTTCGAGGGACCGATCCGTGGGATTTCGGGGTGGCACGCCCATCCGGGCTACACCGCCATGCGGGCGGACCACATCGCCGGCAGCGCCGCCGCGGCGGGCATCGACCTCCACGCCCCCGACACGCTGCTCTATTTTTCGGCGCATGGGACGCCCATGAAATACATCGAGGCCGGCAGCCGCTACGACCGCTACGTCGAGGAGCAATGCCGGCAGATCGCCGAACGGCTCGCCGTGCAGTATACGATCGGCTATCAGAACCACGCCAACCGCAACATCGCCTGGACGCAGCCGGACAACGAAACCCACCTCCACGAGGTAGACGCCAGGCAGCTCGTCGTGGAGCCGATCAGCTTCCTGCACGAACAGTCCGAGACGCTCGCCGAACTCGACATCGACTTCAAGGAAAAGGTGGAAGCCGCCGGCATAGCGTTTTTCCGGGTACCGGTCCCGCACGACGATGCCCGATTGATCGATGCGATGGCCGACCTCGTCGAGTCGCTGCTCGACGCGGATGCGCCCGCGCTTTACCCGTGCCGGTGCCGGCCCGACGCCGGCACGTTCTGCACCAACGGCGGCCGCACGCTGCACCGATGACGGGCCGCGGAGCCCCCCAAGGAATCACGGCGGGTCGAGATCCGTTTGAGGCGTTACCGCTGATCCTCGAACCACAGGCTTTTCCGCCCCCGCCGACGTGAACCCCGCAACTCCCCACCCGATGGCCGGCATCGATGTCGGCGGCACCTTCACGGACTTCGTCTTCCTCGATCGGGGCGTCCTGCACGTGCTGAAAGTCCCGACGACCTCGGACGACCAGAGCGTCGGGATTCTGGACGGGCTGGCGCGTCTCCAGGCATCCGGCCAGACCGTCGTCGTGCACGGCACAACGGTCGCGACGAACGCGCTCCTGGAGCGCCGGGGCGCGCGCACCGCCCTGCTCACCACCGAGGGCTTCGCCGATGTCCTGGCGATCGGCCGGCAGAACCGGCCCCATCTCTATCGGCTGGATCAAACACGGCCCGAACCGCTCGTGCCGGCCGGATTGCGGTGCGGCATCCCCGAGCGGATCGACAGCGCCGGCGCCGTGATCGCCCCGCTCGACGAAGCCGCCATCCGCCGCGTGGCCGGGCGCCTCCGCAGCGAGGGCGTCGAGAGCGTGGCCGTCGTCTACCTGTTCTCCTTTCTCGCGCCCGAGCATGAACGCCGGACCGAGCGGCTGCTCAACGAGGCGCTGCCCGATGCCTACGTCACGCTCAGCAGCGCCCTCCTCCCCGAATACCGCGAGTACGAACGTACCTCGACGACCGTGGTCAACGCCTACGTCCAGCCCCTCGTGGCCCGGTACCTGCGGCGGCTCGACCGGGCGCTGAACGGCCGGCCCGTACGCATCATGCAATCGAACGGCGGGACGATCGGACTCGCCCAGGCGGCAGGCCAGGCTGCGCGGCTCGTTCTGAGCGGTCCTGCAGGCGGAGCGGTGGGCGCCTTCGCCCTGGCCCGGCAGGCCACGGGGGAAGCGCGGCCCCGGCTCCTCACCTTCGATATGGGCGGCACCAGCACCGACGTCGCGCTCTGCCCCGGCGAGGTGCCGCGATCCCAGGAGAGCCACATCGACGGCCTGCCGCTCCGCCTGCCGACGACGGACATCCACACGGTCGGGGCCGGCGGCGGCAGCATCGCCCGCATCGACGCCGGCGGGGTGATGCGCGTCGGCCCGGAAAGCGCCGGCGCGCGGCCGGGGCCGGCGTGTTACGGCCGCGGCGGCGCGGCGCCCACCGTCACGGACGCCAACCTCGTGCTGGGCCGGCTGCGGCCCGAAGGGTTCGGCGCCGGCTTCCCGCTCGACCGCGCCGCGGCGCAACAGGCCATCGCCCCGCTCGCGGAACAGCTCGGCCAATCCGTCGAACAGACCGCGCTCGGCATCGTCCGCATCGCCAACGCGACGATGGAGCGGGCGCTTCGCCGCGTCTCCGTCGAACGGGGGCACGACCCGCGCGACTACCTGCTGATGCCTTTCGGCGGCGCCGGCCCCCTCCACGCCTGCGACCTCGCCGAGGCCCTCGACATGCGCCGCATCCTCGTGCCGTTGCATCCTGGCGTCCTCAGCGCGCTGGGGCTGCTCATGGCCGATATCGTCAGCGATGCCTCGCACGCCGTCCTCCAGCCGGCCGCGGCGCTGCTCGACGGGCCGGACCTGCTCGCCGCGCCCGCCGCATCCCTCGCCGACATCCTGCTCAGCCAGCGCCCGACGGACGAGCCGGGCCGGCGCCTCGAGGCCTTTCTCGATCTGCGCTACAAGGGACAGAGCTACGAACTGGAGACGCCGCTCCCGCTGCCCATCCTGCCGGCATCGATCCGGAGCGCAATCGAACAGTTCCATGCCCGGCATGCGCAGCGCTTCGGTTACGCCATGCCCGAAGCGCAGGTCGAAGCCGTCACCCTCCGGATGCGCCTGACCGTCCCGGGCGTCGACCCCGGATGGCCTCGCCTGCCGGCGGCGGCGGCGCCGGCCGAGACCGCGCGCAGCGGGTTTCAACCCATGTGGCACGACGAATCCGGGCCCATCCGAACGCCGCTGTACGATCGCAGCCGGCTCGCTCCCGGGCACCGCTTCGAGGGGCCCGCCTGCGTCGTCCAGTACGACACCACCCTGCTCGTCAGCCCGAACTGGAGCGCCTCCGTCGACGATTGGGGCAATCTATGGCTGCAAACGCGCGGCTGAACGCCGTTCGAGGGCCGAACCGAAACGGTACTTCCGTTATCCACAAAAACGCAGGGAGAATCCCCCACACCGACCGCACACGACTTAGTGTAACTAAACCCTTATTTTTCATATCATTGAGATATGTTATCCAGAAATTATCAAGACGCTTGACCGCAATCTTCCACAAGTTATCCACATTTGAAAATCTGGTTGATAAACCGTGTGCGAACGCGGTTCACGGAACATGAAATGGATTGACGAAGCGGACCCCGACCCCATTCTGCTCGAAATCTACCGGCACCGGTTTTCCGGCATCGCCGAGGAGATGGGGGTCACGTTGCAGCGCACGAGCTACTCGCCCAACATCAAGGAGCGGCTCGATTTTTCCTGCGCCCTGTTCGACGGCGCCGGCAACCTGATCGCCCAGGCTGCCCACATCCCCGTGCATCTGGGCGCCATGCCGGCAAGCGTCGCCGCCGCCCTCGCGGCCTTTCCGTCGTGGGAAGCCGGCGACCTCGTGCTGCTGAACGATCCCTACGACGGTGGAACGCACCTGCCCGACCTCACGATGGTGTCGCCGGTGTTCGCTTCCGCCGGCGACGCGCCGGCCTTTTTTGTCGCCACCCGCGCCCACCATGCCGACGTGGGCGGCATGACGCCGGGGTCGCTGCCGCTCTCGACCGAAATCTTCCAGGAAGGCATCGTCATCCCGCCCGTCAAGCTCTATCGCGCCGGGGTGTTGAACGCGGATCTGCAGCGGCTCCTGCTCCGCAACGTCCGCACGCCCGAGGAACGCCTGGGCGACCTGTCCGCGCAGCGCGCCGCCCATGCGGTCGGCGCCCGTCGGCTCACGGAACTGTGCGAGCGGCACGGTCGGGCTGAAGTCGGCGCCTACGCCCGGCACCTGCTGGCCTACAGCGAGCGCCTGATGCGCGCGGCGCTGGCGGCCTGGCCGGCGGGGGTCTATCGCTACGCCGACAGCCTGGTGCTGGACGACCGCCCGGGCGCACCGGAGCTGACCATCCGGCTCGCCGTCACGGTGGGCGACGGCGCCGTCGACTTCGATTTCGCCGGCACGTCCCCGGCCGGCCCGACCTCCCTCAACGCCGTCCTCAGCATCACGCAATCCGCCTGTTATTATGTCGTCCAGGCGCTGGCGGGCGAGACCATCCCGGTCAACGCGGGCTGTTTTGCGCCGGTGGCGGTGCGCGCTCCCGCTGGCTGCCTGGTGCATGCCCTCCCGCCGTCCGCCGTGGCCGGCGGCAACGTAGAAACCTCGCAGCGCATCGTCGACGTCGCCCTCGGCGCGCTCGCGCTCGCCATGCCGGACCGTGCGCCGGCGGCCTCCCAGGGCACCATGAACAACCTCACCATAGGCGGCCTCCGGTCGGACGGGTCGCCCTACGCCTACTACGAGACCATCGGCGGCGGCATGGGTGCCAGCACTCGGCACGACGGGCTCGACGGCGTCCAGGTCCACATGACCAACACGCTCAACACGCCCGTGGAGGCGCTGGAACTGAGTTTTCCGTTTCGCATCACGCAGTACGCGCTCCGATCCGGTTCCGGCGGCGACGGCCGGCATCGTGGCGGCGACGGCATCGTGCGGGAATACGAGATGCTTCAGCCGGCAACCGTCACCATGCTCAGCGAACGGCGCAGCGTGGGCCCGAGCGGACTGGCCGGCGGCGACAGCGGGCTGCCGGGACGCAACGTTCTGGTCGACGCGGACGGCCGCGAGACGATCCTGCCCGGTAAATTCTCGCGCCGGCTCGAAGCCGGCGAACGCCTCCGGATCGAGACGCCCGGAGGCGGTGGGTATGGGCGGAAATAGTGTCCTCCCGACCGGCATTGCCGCGGAGTGACCTCCTGACTTGAGACATGGCCTTTGGGGGAAGGTCTCTCGGCTACATCGCCCAGCCGGGCGATTCCGGTGAGATGACATGTTTTTGCAGGACCTACGATCGAGGCTCCTCAGGGGGCAGCAAGGTCCGAAACGCGGTTTCGCCCGTTTCCAGCATCCGTCTCAGGTACGGATGGCAGAGACCGCACCCGTTGCCGCACAGCCCGCGAGCGCGAAGCTCATCCAGGCGCGTCAGGCCGGCGGCGTCGGCTTCCCGTTTGATCTCCGCGAAGGTGAAGCCGTGGCACACACAGCGGTCGATGCGGATCGCCATCGGGTTACCGGATTCGGGTGATGCGCGTGTGCGTCCGGCGTTCGCCGGCCGTCATTGAAACCACATAGACACCGGCTGGCGCCGATTGCGGCGCCCACCGCACCGTGTGCCGGCCGCCAGCGAAGACGCCCTCGGCGAGCACCTCGACTTCCCGTCCGAGCAGATCGTAGACGGCGACGCGCACGGGGCCGGACGTATCCAGGACAAACGGGATCGAGACGGCTCCGCGGAACGGATTGGGGTAGCCCGCCTCCAGCGCGAAGGCGCCATCCACAGGCTGCTCCTCGACGGCGACCGCCTCGCCGGCACGCTGGAGCGCGATGGAGGACGGGATGATGCCGGCGGCCACACGCGCCATCTCGCGCCCCTCGGCGTCGTGGATGGAGACCGAGCCGGCCTCGGCAAATCCCGTGATGCGCCCCAGATAAAACCGCGCCGTCGCGTCGTCGTAGGCGACCGCACCAATCGCCTCGTCGCCGGGTATGTCGATGGCCGGGAGCGCCGCGTTGCTAGCGGTATCGAACGGCAGGATGGCGGTGCCCTGGACGACAAAAAGCCGCCGGCTGATCGGATCGTAGAACGCATCCTGCCCTCCCACTCCGCTGCCCAGCTGCGCCGTCGCGTCGAACGATGTGACGAGCGCCCCGGTCGCCCCGTCGAGCACGACGACCCGGCCGTTCGATTCCGAGATGATCTCGGTGAAGTCCTCATTGTACACCGTGTTGCCGGTGCACACCACCCAGAGTTCCTGTTCGAGATCGGCCGCGAGCATGCGCGGTCCGTCGCAACCCGGCTCCAGCGGATCGAGCGGCGTATCGCTCGACGGATCGATCACCGAAAGCGTCGTTCCGGCCCCGAACCCGTGATTGGCCACATACACGCGCCCGCCGGCGACGGCGATGTCCTCCGGGTTGTCGCCCACGTCGACCGTCCCCTGCACGCTCGCATCCGAGAGCCGGATGATCGTCACCGTCGCGTCGTAGAGGTTCGACACATACGCCTTGTCCTCCCCGACGACCGTCATGTAGCGCGGACTCGGGACGCCGGCGATCTGGCCGGTCCGCTGCCGGGTGTCGAGCGAAAAGAGGTCGATACGGTCAGACGTGTTCGCCATCACGAAGCCCGTGCCCTCATGCAGCGTGATGCTCTGGACCAGCGTGTTCAGGTCGGGCAGTTGATCGAGGTTCACGGCCAGCGTCGCGGGATCGATGCTCGACACGGTGCCGTTGGCATCCGAAAAGTTGCCCTGGTTGCCGACGAAGACGGCGATGGTTTCCGGCTGGGCGAGGGCAGCCGGCGCGAACAGGCCGATCGACAGACAAAAAACGAGGAGGAGACGAGTCGGTGCGTTCATGAGCGTACGGGATGGCTGGGGTGGAAAAGGAGATCAGGAACCGAGATCGACCCGGAGGGCGATGTGGAGCCGGCGGGGGGGCATGGGGTAGCCCTTGATGCTTTCGTAGGCGGCGTCGAATGCATTGTCCAGACGGGCCGAGAGCTGGATACGGCCGAAGGCCGCCTGCCGGCCCAGCGTGACGCCGGCATCGGCCACGGCGTAGGGTGCAAGGGACTGCGTCTCGTCGGCCGTCACGAAGCGCCGGCCGATACGCACGGCGCCGGTTTCGAGCGAAACGTTCCAGGCGCGGGCTTGCCAGAGGGCCGAGACCGTCGCTTTCATCTGATGCCGTGGCACATAACGAACCTGTCTTCCGAAGGAGGCCGAGGCCGGGTCGGAGCGGTCGACGGCGGCGGTCAGGGTGTAGCGCGCATCCGTCGTTACCACCCACCGGCCAATGCGCCGTTGCGCGCCGGCGGAGGACTCGATGCCCCGCGACCGCACCTGCGCCACGTTTTGCGGCGACCAGACCGTGCTCGTGGCCGGCTGCCAGACGATCTGATCGCGCACATGCTGGTCGAAGACGGTGATTTCCAGCCGGGCGGCCTGCTCCGGGGGCGTCCACGCCACGCCGGCGTCGGCGGTCCAGCTCCGCTCGGGTTTCAGATCGGGGTTGCCGCCGGGCTGCCAGAAGCGGTCGTTGAGCGTCGGCGCCCGAAACCCGCGCGCGAGGCGGCCTTTCAGCGCGATGCCGGCGCGCGGCGTCAGATGCAGGTTGGCGCCCAGTCCCGGGTTCACGGCGTAGCGCCCGTCGCCGCCCGACGAAACCGCGTCGAGGCGGAGCGCGGGATAGAGCTGGAGCCGGCCGGCGTCGATCGTCCCGCTCGCGAAGGCCGCTCCCTGCGTCCTGCGCGCCGCGCTGGCCAGGTTGGGATGCTCGGCCCGCCCGGCGCCCCCGCTGAGGCCGGCGGTCCAGGCCAGGCGTCCTGCCGCCCCGAAGGTCTCCGCCTGTAGCAGCGCCGTCCGGGAAAGGCCGAGGTCGTCGATCCGAAGCCGCGGGTTCAGATAGCGCAGTTCCGACTGCTGGAGCGTGGCGCGCAGCCGCCATCCGGCGCCCTCGTGCGTCCCCCAGAGGCGCACCTGCCGATCCTGCTGTCGCTCGCCGACGGGGGTGGTCGTCGCCGGCCCGGGCAGACCGCGCTCGGCATCGGTCGCCAGCACGGCGATCCGCGTCTGGCGATGCGTATCGATGGCGCGCGTCAGGCCGGCGTACAGGCTATGCTGCCGGCGATCCGCCCCGGCGCGTGGCGCCTCCCGCGGCGGAAAGAGCGACGGATTCCAGAACGGGTAGTCGCCATCCTCCCCCCGAAATTCCCCGGCGACGCGCGCGCTCCAGCGCCCCTGGCGCGCGGCGAGCGTTCCGCCGGCCTGACGCTCGCCATAGGGGCCATATCCACCCGAAAAAGAGACCGAAAGCGGCTCCACCGGGACGGCGGTCTGGAGCTGTACCGCGCCCGAGATCGCCTCGCTCCCGTACAGCGACGAGCCGGCGCCGTGCATCACCTCGACGCGATCGACAAAAAACAGCGGCAGCAGCGAGAGATCGATCTGTCCGAGCTGCGGGTCCGACACCGGCAGGCCGTCGAGCAGGATGAGCGACTGCGACGCCGTGCCGCCGCGCATCGAGAGGGTGGCGAGCCCGTTGCCGTAGGGACGGATGAACACGCCGGCGCGGCGCAGCAGCACGTCGGCCAGCGAGGCCGCGGAGGCGAGGTCAGGGCGGTCGAGGCGCTGGATGCGCGCGGGAGCGCGATCCATGGCGACCGGTCGGCGCGTCGCCGTCACCGTGATGCCCGGGAGGGTGTAGACCGAGTCGGAGGCCTGCGCGTGCGCCGACGCGACGGCCGCGCCCAGCACGAGGAGGCAGCCGGCGCATCGAAGCGGACCGGCCCATCGAACGAGATGCCTGCTAAAAACCATAAAGCCCGAACCTCAATCAGATGAAGCTCGGGCAAACGGCACCGGGGCGCAGGGCCGCGTGAAGACGCGCCCATCGCCGGAATCGGGCGTGCTCGAACCTCATCTCCCGGAGGTCGAATGCGTGAACGCAGTGGCAGGTCTCCTGGCTCGTTGCCGGCGCCGAGAACTCGGCCGGCGGTCTTCCCATGCTGTTGCACAGTGACCGCGGCGTCGTCGTTCTCCGCTCCGATGGCAACCTACAGTTGCGGGTACAGCTCCGGATTCTTCGCGAGCGAATGACCGGATTCCCTTTTCATCCGAAATAGCGGAACCGCTGCGACATAAAAAAGAACGTGCCGGCAAGGTACGCCCCGCCGGCACCCGATGCAATCCATCGCATCGATGAAGATTATCACCACCACATTCCGTAGGTCGGGTTAGGCCCCCATCAGGGGCCGTAACCCGACACAATACATGCCATCAGGGGCCGTAACCCGACACCATACATGCCATCGAGCCCCAACCCGACACAATACATGCCATCGCGCCCCAACCCGACACAATACATGCCATCGAGCCCCAACCCGACACCATACATGCCATCGCGGCCGTAACCCGACACAATACATGCCATCGCGCCCCAACCCGACCCACGGATTTCGTCATCACCCGAACGGCACGCGCAGCGTCAGCGACACCGATCGGCCCATGTCCCGGATGCCATCGGGCTTGAGCAGCGAGAGGTGGTTGATGTATTTCGCGTTGCCCAGGTTATTGCCGTGCAGCCCCACCTGGACCGTCTGGCGCGCGAGCGGCAGACGCGCGTTGACCGAGGCATCGATCAGGACGTAGGCTTTCGACGACGCCTCCCAGAACGGCACGCGATCCTGCTTCAGGTAGGCATCGGCGCTGAGCGAAGCCGACAGGTTGCGGAACGGGCCGTTCGCGCCGCCGGCGAGGTCGAGCCCCGTCAGCACGTGGTGCGCGGGAATCATCGGCGCCCAGAGCGACGCCTCGTCGCGCAGTTGCGCGAGCACGAGGTCGAGCCGGCTGTACAGCTTCATGGCCGGCAGCGCCGCCGGGTGCAGCGCCACTTCCGCATGGCCGCCCCAGAAGTCGGCGTCGTCCTGCCGGTATGCAAACACCGGGAACACCTGGTCGCCCGACGGGCGGGTTTCGGTCACCGTAGCGCCCGTCGCGTACAGGTAGGTGTAGTTGAAGATGCGGTTGGCGAAGGCGCCGAGGGAGAACGTTACCGATTCGAGCCGCCAGGTCGAGGCGACGTCGAATTCGAGGTTCTGCTCGGCCACGAGTTCGTCGTTGCCGATGAGGAACCGCCGCACCTCGCGGAGCAGCCCGTTGGCCGTCAGGGCGGCCAGCGACGGCGCGCTGGCGCCGACGCCGGCGTTGACCTTCAGATTCCAGCCGGGGCGCACTTCGTAGGCCACCCCGATGGAGCCGCTGCCCATCCCGAACGAGCGCTCGAGGTCGCTGTCGACGAGCGCCGCTGTTTTCAGGAGGAACTCCTCCTCTTCGCCTTCCGCCGGTGACGTGGTGAGGCGCTGGGCATCGTAGCGCAGTCCCCCCTCGATCGTCGCGCGGTCGGTCTTCTTGCGCAGCAACGCATAGACACCGTTCTGATTCAGGTCGGCGTTCGGGACAAAAGGCTCCATTCCCTTGCTCTCGTTCTTCTGCACCTGCCCCTGGAGCCCCACTTTCAGCAGCCAGTCGTTTTCGAGGGCGCGTTCGTAGCCGAACCGGTAGTGGAACGTCGTCAGCACCAGGTCGACGGCTTTCTCTTTCTCCTCCGGCCCGGCGGTCACCGGCTCGAACTCCTGCTGCTGGTTGATCTGGACGCCCAGCACCGTATTGAGCCAGCCGGAGCCCACTCGCGTCTGCGTGTCGGAAGAGAGGATGTGATCGAACAGCGCGTGGTAGGGCGCCTCGATCTTCCGGTGGTTCTCCTCGCGCCCCATTTCCTCCTCTTCGGCCTCCACGATGCCGTTCAGATGCTGGAGGTAGTGGTACGTGAGGCGGGTGCTGCCCCAGTTCCGGCTGAGGCCGGCGAACACCTTGGCCTGGGTATGCCGGAACCGCGAGTTCGGGACGATCTTGTCGTTTTCGCCCTCCGGCTCGGGCGGACGCACCGCGCCCGGCTCCAGCTCGCGCTCGCCGCCGGCGAGGTAGTCCGCGTGCGCGTCGTAGCTGGCGCGGGCGCCCCAGAACCAGCCGTTCTGCGACTGCCGGACCGAGAGTTCATTGTACAGACCGCTCGTATTCGCATACAGCCCGGCGGTGTAGGCGCCGACGGTGCGCCCGACCGGCGCGGGGTACTCGGGCACAAACGTGATCACGCCGCCCATGGCGCCCGGACCGTACTGGAGCGTGGCCGGCCCCTGGATCACATCCACCTGCTCGGTGCTGTTGCCGTTTTCGCTGAGCCCCATCTCGGGATCCCACGTCTGGTACGTATACGGCATGTTTTCGACCATGAGCAGGATGCGTCCGCCCGAGAGACCCCGGATAAAGGGGCGCTCGATGCCGGGGCCGTTGGTGGACCGCGCGATGCCCGGCAGGCGGTCGAGCGCCTGCCAGACGCTCAACGCGCCGTATTCGCTCGCCTCAGCCTGATCGATGGACAGCGTGGTCAGCGGCACGTCGTCCTGGTTCTGCGGATCGTCCGCGATGACGACGACTTCCTCGCCGGCGACGGTCTGCGGCTGGAGGTCGATATCGACCCGCGCCGAGGCGCCGGCCGCCAGGGTCACCGTCCGCGTCTGCTTGAGGTAGCCCAGCCGGGAAAACTGGACGGTATACGTTCCCGGAGCGAGGCCTTCGATGGCATAGCGGCTCCGGGAATCCGTCACGGTGCCTCGCTTGAGGCTCGCGATATACACATGGACATCGGCCTGCGCCGCGCCGCCGGTTGTCGCCGTCCCTTCGATGGATTGGGCGTTGAGCACGGCGGGAAAGGAGGCCAATAGAAATCCGAGCACCGACCAGCGGCGCTTTAAACGTAGGATGGACATACGTATCCCTTGTGTTTGAATGGATCAGACACCACACGCGGCACAGGATGCCGCATGAAGCTCGAAGCACGGGTGGGCGCTTCAGCTCCAGGGTGGCGGGTCCGGGACTTCAGGGATACAGGAGCGGTAGCCGGCTTTCTGCGCCGGCGGGTAAGAAAGGGATGCAACGGCGGGGCTCACCGACGGATGCTTCGGCAGGATGCCGGCAAAGGCGCCGACCGATACCGATCGCCAGACGGAAGCCGGCGAGCGCGCGTCGATGCGCCCCTCATCGAACACGTTAGCGATGGCCCGCAGGTACCGCTCTTCCTTGATGTCACGCAGCAGCAGCACAAACATGGAGTCGCCGCGCTGCACCGCGAGCGCGATGTCGTACATCCCACCCTCCAGCCGTATCTCGCGCGCATTGACGCGTTCGAAGACCTGCTCGGGTTGCTCCCACTCGGCCACCGAGACGACCAGGCGCCGCGCCGCGGCGGGCGACGTGTGTTCGCCGGCCTCCGACGCCAGACGCTGGCCTCGGCGATGCGAGCGGAAATAGAGGTACGTGAACATCCCGGACATGCAGACCGGACCCATGAGGACCGCAGCGAGCAGGGTTCCGAGGACGATCGACCGCATAGAGATGGCTTGCGCGTTTCAGGAAAAAACAGCCGAGTTGAGCCGCGCCACGATACGACCGCGGCGACTGGTTTTCAACGACCTCTGGCGCACGACGCCAGCGTTTTTAATCGCCCCGCGCCGGCCCTCTGGCAGGGACGCCGTTTTTTTCGCGGCCCGTTGTCATGTATCTTGCCGGCGTAGCCCGGCGCCCGCTTTCTCCGACAACCGCCCTCCCCGACCCGACGCACCATGAAGATTTTTGCCAGTGTTTGCTGCGTTCTCCTGTTCGCTTCGTGCGCGCGTCCCGACCCCATGAACGGCTTCGACGATACCCTCGACGGCCTCCTGGCCTCCTATCCCGACGCGACGGTCGCCGTGGCCGTCCGCGACCCTGCGAAAGGCGTCTCCTGGGATCGCCTTCCCGACCGCACGTTCCACGCGGCCAGCACCATGAAGGTGCCGGTCATGATCGAGATCTACCGCCTCGCCGAACAGGGCCGGCTTTCGCTCGACGACCGGCTCCCCGTCGTCAACAGCTTCCACTCGATCGTCGACGGTTCGCTCTTCAGCATCGAGGACGATTCCGACGACGCCATCTATAAACGGCTCGGCGAAACGATGTCCGTCAGCGAGCTGGTGTATCAGATGATCACGGTCTCCTCCAACCTCGCGACCAACCTGCTCATCGATACCGTCCGCGCCGACTCGGTCCAGGCCACGATGGAGCGCCTCGGGACGCGGCACATGCAGGTGCTGCGCGGGGTGGAGGACCTCAAGGCGTTCGACCTCGGGATGAGCAACACGACGACGGCGTCCGACCTGGCGCTGGTGATGGAGCGCCTGATGGAGGGCGGGGCGGTATCCCCCGAGAGCGACCGGGCCATGCGGGAGGTCCTCCTCTCCCAGCAGTTTGGCGAGATGATTCCCGCCGGCCTGCCGTACGACGTCCAGATCGCCCACAAGACCGGCCAGATCACAGCCATCCACCACGACGCCGCCATCATCTACCCGCCCCAGCAGCCGGCGTTCGTGCTGGTGATCTTGATCGAGGGCATCACGGACAGCAAGGAATCCGCCGCCCTGGGCGCCCGCATCGCGACCGCCGTATATAACCGCCTCCGCACCTCCCCCGAAGCCCCCACCCCGTAGCAGCCACGCCACGGCATGGCGACGGGACCGGATCATTGCGACGCCGATTGCATAGCCCGTACGGTGCGTTGCCCATCGCAGAGGGGCGGCAATACATAGTCCCCGGGATGCCAGGCCTTTTCGGGCATCGCCGTCATCCGATGGATCAAATCGAACCGGTTTGCGACCTCCAGATACGCGATCGCATCCCGATTTCCCTGGGCCGCCTGCTCCTGCAATTCCTGCAGTTCCTTCCCCAGCCATTCGTGCAATCCTGCCGCCTCGTTGTCGACAGCCAGACTCGCCACGGCAAAATGGCGTTCGGGATCCACCCGATCGCGACGCGTATCCATGTAGACCATCGCCCACCGCCAGTAGGCATACGCATCCCCCTGCCGGCCCAGCTCTTCCAGGATCGCATCGGCCTCTGCCAGTTGTCCATCCCATGCGAGTTGCAGCGCATGGCTCCGCCGTGCGATCGGATGTCCGACTTCCAGCGCCCGGTCAGACCAGAGGCGTGAAAGCCCATCATCCTGGCCATCCATCCACATGGGATAAAATCCCCATCGGGAGCTGTACCGGGCGGATAGCCACAGCATCGCATCGCCGTCTCCCGCCTCGGCGCGCTCGTGCAGCGTCTGCTCCAGACGGTCGGCCCAGGCTTTTGATGCCGCGGCATCCTGCCCCAGCCAGGGCATCCCGGTCTGAAAGGCCTCGCCGCCCCAGATTCGGTTGGACGCATCACCGGCCAACAGCTCCGCCAGCAGCTGCATCGAACACAGATTCCCGGCCTCGGCGGACTGCTCGGCGACCTGCTTCGCCCGGTAAAAATCGCCTTCCTTGACGAGTTGGGCGGCCTGGATGAAGAGTTCGTCCGGCGTGCCCACGATGGGCGCGTCAGTCGTCCGGCCGCAGGCGGCGAAAAAGACGCCGGCCGCCAGCACCGCTACCGTCGCCAGCGCCCAGGACGGCGCGCGCATCCGCGTCCGTCGCGGCGTATCGCCCTCCACGATCCGCCGGATCCGGTCCACCAGCCGGCCGTCGGACGCGCCGAGCGCCAGCGCCGGCCCGCGGCGCTCCTCCAGGCCGGCGAGCGCGCGGACGTACGTCAGGTCGTCGCCCAGGGCGCGGACCGCCGCCGCGTCGCACGCGAACTCCCGCTCGATCCGCAGCCGGCGCGACACCCACCATACGGCCGGATGATAGAAGAACAGCGTTTCGAGCACCGCCTGGAGGTAGACGACGAGGTAGTCGTGCCGGCGGATGTGGGCTAGCTCGTGCACCAGCAGCGCCTCGACGTGCGCCGCCGGGATGCCGGCGAACAGGCCGGCCGGCACTACGATCATAGGCCGCAGCCATCCGAGCAGGGCCGGCTGCGCCACCGACTCCGACGTCACCAACCGTAGCGGCCTCGAAATCCCCATCTTCGCTTTCAGCGCGGCAAACCGGTCCGGCCATGCGCCATCCTCAACCGGAACGCTCAGCCGGCGGAGACGACCCACCCCGTACATCCCGTAGGCGAGGCGCAGCACAAACAGCGGCAACGCCTGCAACCAGACGCGAAAAATCACCCAGCGCCACTGGAGCGCGAACCAGCGAAACACATCCCAGCCGTCGATCTTCGATTCCACGCGTCCGGGTCCGGCGTACTTGGCGACTGATGCAGGCTCGCTCGGAACGGTGTCGTCCGATGCCGCATCGATCCCGAACCCATCCACCGGCCCCATCCAGCCGCCCGCGTCGATCCGCGCCGGCGCGACATACACCTGGATCGCCGTCGCTACCGGCAACAACAGAAGCAGCATCGCCGCCCCCACGCACAGGCTGTAGCGCGTCTCGGCGGAGGCATGACGCATCAGGCGCAGCGCGATCGCCAGCCCGATGGCCACGAGCGCCCCCTGCCAGACGAAGTGCAGCAACGCCGCGCCGGCGGCGTCGATCAAGGAAGGGGGCAGTTGTTCGAGAAAGGACTGCATGATGAGATGCCCTGTCGAGTTGATATGACTCCCGCTTACGATCCGCGCCTCTCCAGCTCCTCGATCAGCTTTCGTATCTCCGCCAGTTCCTCCGGCGTGCTCCGCCGCGCCGACAACGCCCGCAGCACGAGCATGCCGGCCGATCCATGGAACGCATCGTCGAGCAGATCCTCCACCAGATGCGTCTGCGTCTCCGCCTCCGATACCGCCGCCTCATAGCTATGCGTCATTCGGGACGTGTCGCACCGGACCAGGCCCTTCTTCCGCATGATCTGCATCTGCTTCAACACGGTCGTGTACCCGATCCCCTGCTCGCCGCCGAGTACATCGTGCACTTCGCGCACGGTGGAGGCGCCTCGCTTCCAGAGGACATGAAGAATCGCCAGTTCGGCGCTGGTCGGCTTCGGCGGTGTCATCGCGGTGCCCTTAAGATACGAAAAGCTTCGTACCCAAAGATACGAAAGAATTCGTAGGTGTCAAGCCCTCATTTTCCCCAACGCTTCGATTCCCGGGATTTAAGTCTGGAAGGCCCACGCCGATACACCCCTAAGCAGGTGCGCCCGGCCGGCGCTGACGAGTGATCGGAGCCGGATTTCGCCTGCTGAAGCGTCTACCCACCGGCTTCGTGCCGCCCCACCCGGACGCTTCGCCACATGGTCAGGTAGCTCCCCCGCTCCAGGCCCATGCAGTGCCCTGCCCACACGCCCTAACACGGCGTTCCAGCGCCACCGTGGCCAGAAAGGCCTACGAGACATGGACCTGATGCATCCCACGGCAGCCATCCCCCCGACCGCTATTCGCCGCCATCTGGCGCGATGCGCCGTCACGAGGCTGCACATCCGATAGGCCCTAGAGGCTTAATCGACTCCAACTATTCGAGGTTAAGACGCCATGCACGCAACGCAAGCGAATCCTGGTTTTCTGAAGCGGGTCTTTGTCCAGCCCGTACAACGATTCATCCAGATGGAGGCTTCCGGCGGCATCCTGCTGCTGCTCTGCGCCGTAGCCGCCATCATCTGGGCCAACTCGCCGTTTGCTGCCGCTTATTTCCACCTGTGGGAAACCCATATCGCGATCGAGCTCGGACACAGCATGGTATCCATGCATCTGATGCACTGGATCAACGACGGTCTGATGGCGATTTTCTTCTTCATGGTCGGGCTTGAAATCAAGCGCGAGATGTTGTCCGGCGAGCTCGCTTCGCCCAAGAAGGCCGCACTCCCGATCGCCGGCGCCATCGGCGGCATGATCGTTCCCGCCGTCCTGTACGCCGCGTTCAACGCCGGAACCGCTTCGGCCGGCGGCTGGGGCATTCCGATGGCGACGGATATCGCTTTTGCGCTCGGCGTCGTCATTCTGCTCGGTAAACGCGTTCCCCTGGCGCTTAAGGTATTCCTCACGGCGCTCGCGATCGTCGACGACCTCGGCGCCGTGCTGGTGATCGCGTTTTTCTACACGTCCGACCTGAACTTCATCAGCCTCGGAATCGGCGCCGCTTTTCTGGTCGCGCTCATCGCCATCAACCGCATGGGGGTTCGCCGGCCGGCGCCGTATGTCATGCTGGGCATCGGACTGTGGGTGGCCTTCCTGCAGAGCGGCGTGCATGCGACCATCTCCGGCGTATTGCTGGCCCTGACGATTCCGGCAAGCCGCAAAATGGGCGCCTACGCCTTCATGGCGGTCAGCCGCGACCTCGCCTACAAATACATGGGCCTCACGGAGCCCAACCAGCGCGATCTGAAGCACGACCAGGCGCATGTCGTACACGAAATCGAACATGCCTGCAAGGACGTCAGCAGCCCGCTGGTGCGCATGGAGCATGCCCTGCACGGATGGGTCAACTTCCTGATCATGCCGCTGTTCGCCTTCGCCAACGCCGGCGTCCGCTTCGTGGGTACCGACATCACGGCCGCGCTGACCAGCCACGTCACGATCGGCGTCATCGTGGGCCTCTTTGTCGGCAAGCAGATCGGCGTGTCGCTCTTCTCGTGGCTGTCGATTCGCCTCGGTCTGGCCGAAATGCCCTCGGGAACGACCTGGAGACAGTTTTATGGCGTGAGCCTCCTGGCCGGCATCGGCTTCACGATGTCCCTCTTCGTATCGAACCTGGCCTTCACCGAAGCCGCCATGCTCGACAGTGCCAAGATGGGCATCCTGCTGGCCTCCACGATCGCCGGCGTCGCCGGATGGATCGCCCTGAGCCGTTCCGCTGCCACGGCGCCGGCCCTGGATGCGCCCGCCGCCGTACCGGCCGCTCCGAAAACGCGCACGCAGCCCGCGCCCGTCGAGAGCGCAGCGCCTGCCCCTGCGCCGGCGCAGGTGGCTACCGAAAAGGAACCGAGTTATGTAAACGCGTGACCTCCTCCTAACTCCCCCCGGCTCATGCGAAATGCCCGGCAGGTCAATCCTGCCGGGCATTTTTCATGGGATGAAGCCGGCGCAGAGAAAAGGCGCATTCCCATGCGAAGAATGGTGCCATAACTACGCTGTTGCCAGTGGCAATTTTTTGTTATGTATAGCTGCCATCGGTGGCGCGTTTCCGAGTCCGTTCCACGTCGCGCCGCCTGCCCCCGTCGGCAGAGCCCCCGCTTTTCTCCAACACATATGCATCACCACATGAAAGCGAAATCAGTGTTCAGCCAGGCGTTGCTCGCAGCGAGCGTGGCGTGGGCCGCAGCGGGCACCGACGCGGCAGCGCAGGATCGATACCTCGTTCGCGCACGCGACGGACAAATGGATGCCGCCGTTTCACGCATCGCCGCCGCCGGCGGTACGATCACGCGCGATATCTCCCGAATCGGCATGGTCGCCGTGCAGACGTCCAATCCGCACTTTGCGGCCGACCTCAGCGGCGACGCCAGCATCGAATTCCTCACCGACAACCCGACCGCGCGCTGGATCGATCCGATCGGCCGTGAGAACGTCATGATCGAGGACTTCGGCACGCCGCCTGCCAGCGGCGACGACGACTTCTACTTCGACCTCCAGTGGGGCCACGACGCCGTCGACGCCACCCTCGCCTGGAACAAGGGCGCACGGGGCAAGGGCGTGACCGTCGCCGTGCTCGACAGCGGGATCGACTGCGACCACCCGGATATCGTGCCCAACCTCATGCTCGCCAAGAGCGCGTCGTTCGTGCCGGGTGAAGACGTCTGCATCCAGCCCGGGTTCTACTTCAACCACGGCACCCACGTCGCCGGCACCGTCCTCGCCGCCGACAACGGCTACGGCACCATCGGCGTGGCGCCCGAGGCGAAACTCATCGCCGTCAAGGTCCTCTCCGAATTCTCTGGCAGCGGCTCGTTCGACGGCGTCATCGCCGGCATCGTCTATGCCACGGACCAGGGCGCCGACATCATCAACATGAGCCTTGGCTCGCTCATTCCGAAAGCCGGCCAGGCCGACGGCGTACAGAAAGAGCTGCGGGCCGCCGTGGAAGTGGCCTCCGCCTACGCGCGCGCCCACGGCACGCTCGTGATCGCATCGGCCGGCAACGAAGCCACCAACCTCGACGCGGGCTACATCCACCTGCCATCCGACGCCAAAGACATCCTGTCGATCTCGGCCGCGACGCCGATCGGCTGGGCGCTCGACCCGTCGACCAACCTCGACATCCCGACCAGCTACACCAACTACGGCAAGAAGAGCATCGACTTCGCCGGCCCCGGGGGCGACGCGCTCTACCCGGGCAATGAAAACTGCCTCGTGGGCGGCCTCGAACGTCCGTGCTGGGTGTTCGACCTCGTCTTCAGCACCATTGCCGACGGCTGGGGCTGGGCCGGTGGCACCAGCATGGCGGCTCCGCATGCCGCCGGCGTGGCGGCGCTGCTCAAGAGCCAGAACCCCGGCGTCGGCCCCGATGGCCTGCGCAACCTCCTGAAGAACCGCGCCGACAAGCTCGGCGACAACCCGGGCAACGATACCTTCTTCGGATGGGGCCGCGTCGACGCCATCAACGGAGCGACGGGGTCGTTTGACGAGCTGACGCTCGATACGCCGGCGATGGAACGCGTCGCGGCCGACCTGCCGACCGAGTTCGCGCTCGACCAGAACTATCCGAACCCGTTCAACCCGACGACCGCGATCGTTTTCGGGCTGCCTGAACAGGCCAACACGCGGCTGGCCGTCTACGACCTGCTGGGCCGCGAAGTGGCTGTGCTCGTCGACGGCAGCCTGCCCGCCGGCCGGCACGAGGTGCAGTTCCGGGCGGACAACCTGCCCAGCGGCGCCTATTTCTACAAGATCGAAGCCGGCAGCTTCCAGCAAATCCGGCAGATGCTGTTGATGAAATAAGGCACTGCCGTTCAAGGTTTAGGGTTCAAGGTTCAAGGTGGCATTCACGCTCCTTGAACCTTGAACCTCAAACCTTGAACCCACTCACCGCATCGCCATCTCCTCGTCCCGCTCCACCGTCGCAGAATCCGGCTCGCGCCCTACAGGAAGAATGAGCCGCGCGCTTCGGTCGTAGGTGACGTAGTTCCAGGCCCAGTTGATCAGCACCTGGAGCTTGTTCCGGAAGCCGACGAGCTGCATCAGATGCAGCACCAGCCACATCACCCAGGCGATGAAACCGCGGGTGCGGATCCCCCCGCGCAACTCGGCAACCGCGGCGTTGCGCCCGATCGTCGCCATGATGCCCCGATCCACATAGACAAACGGTTTGCCCGGTTTGCCCGCCAGCCGGCCCGCGATCGTCCGCGCGACGTGTTGCGCCCCCTGCATCGCGACGGGCGCCAGCTGCGGGTGGAGCTCGCCGTGTTCATCCTGGCTGGCCGCGATGTCCCCGATGGCGAATACCTGCGGATGGTCCGGCAGACTCAGGTCTGGCGCGACCGCGACCCGGCCGCCCCGCACCGTTTCGACACCCAGCGCGGCGGCCAGGGGATTGGCCTGCACGCCGGCGGCCCACACCAGCGTGTGCGCCTGTAAAACCGATCCGTCGTTGAGTTCGACACGCGTCGGGCTGACCCGCACCACGTGGCGACCGAGGACCACCTCGACCCCGCGTTTACGCAACGCCTTGAGCGCGTGCGCCTGGGACTCCGGATGGAACGGCCCGAGCAGCCGATCCGAGGCCTCGACCAAATGAATCGCGACGTGCCGCGTGGCCAGGTTCGGGAAGTCGCGCACGAGCACCTTGCACGCCAGCTCATGCAGCGCGCCGGCCATCTCGACACCGGTAGGTCCGCCCCCGACGACGACCATCGACAGGGCGCCGTCGTCAATCAGCTCCGGATGTTCGCTCGCGCGCTCGAACGAGGCGATGATGTGGGAACGCAGCCGGATGGCCTCGGGCAGACTCTTGAGGGCAAATCCGTGGGCTTCGGCCCCCTCCACCCCGAAATAGTTCGTGACGGCGCCGGTCGCCAGCACCAGAAAATCGTAGCCGATCTCGGCCCCGTCGGCGAACATGACGCGCCGGCCGGGCAGATCGAATCCGGCGACCGTATCCATCCGAAACGAAAAATTCCGCTGATGATGGAAGATGCCGCGGACGGTGTGGGCGATTTCCTCGGCTTCGAGTCCGGCCGTGGCCACCTGATACAACAGCGGCTGGAACGTGTGGTAGTTCTGTTTATCGATGAGCAGGATGTCGACGGGCGCCTTGCGCAGCGCGCGGGCCAGCGTGAGCCCGCCGAAGCCGGCGCCCACGATGACGACGCGGGGTTTCGCTGTGTCTGTCTGGGTCATAGAAATAGGGTTCCAGGTTTAGGGTTCAATGTTCCAGGTGCTGGTGGGTTCTGCCCCCCAACCAACCTGCAACCTGAAACATGCGACCTGCAACCGCCCCGGACAACGTCCGGGCCTATTCCACCCAGACCGATTTGATGTTCACGAATTCCCGCATGCCGAAGTGGGAAAGTTCGCGCCCGATGCCGCTTTCCTTGACCCCGCCGAAGGGCAGGCGGGAGTCGCTGCGCACCATCGCGTTGACGAACGCGCTGCCGGCCTGGAGCTGACGCGCCAGGGTCTCGCCTCGCGCCCGATCCCGCGTAAAAAGGGTCCCGCCCAGTCCGAAGCGCGACTGGTTCGCGAAATAGATCGCCTCGTCGGCATCCTGAACCACACTGACCGCCGCGACAGGACCGAACAGCTCTTCTTCGAACGCCGTCATCCCCGGCTCGACGTCGGCGATGACGGTCGGCGCATAATAATAGCCCGGTCCGTCGATGGCGTGCCCGCCGGCGACGAGCCGGCCGCCCTCATCCAGCGTCCGCCGCACCTGGTCGTGCAGGGCGTCGCGCAGATCCGGGCGCGCCATGGGGCCGATGTCCGTCGCCTCGTCGCGCGGATCGCCCACCTGGAGCGCGCGGACCCGCGCGACGAAGGCCTCCATGAAGGCGTCGGCGATGGGCTGCTCGAGGATGAAGCGCTTGGCGGCAATGCAGCTCTGTCCGTTATTCTGCATCCGGCTGGCGATGGCGGTATCGACGGCCGCGTCGAGATCCGCATCGGCCAGGACGATAAAGGCGTCGGATCCCCCGAGTTCGAGCACGACCTTTTTCAGGGCGCGGCCGGCTTCCTCGGCCACGGCGCGGCCGGCGCGGCCGCTGCCCGTCAGCGTCACCGCCAGGATCCGGGCGTCGGCGATGAGGGAGGCGACGGCGTCGTGCTCGACGTACAGATTCTGCATAAAGCCGGCGGGGAAGCCCGCCTCCCGAAACAGCTCCGCGATGGTCGCGGCGCACTGCGGCACATTGGGCGCGTGCTTGAGGATGGCGACATTGCCAGCCATCAGCGCCGGCGCGGCGAACCGGAAAACCTGCCAGAAGGGAAAATTCCAGGGCATGATGGCCAGGATCGGGCCGAGCGGGTCGAACGCCACATACGAGGTGCGGGCCTCGGTGGCCACCGATTCGTTCGCCAGAAAGGACGCCGCGTGCTTCGCGTAAAACCGGCAGGCCGCGGCGCACTTCAGCACCTCGCCCCGCGCCTGTCGCACCGGCTTCCCGACTTCCAGGGTGATGAGCGCCGCGAGCGATTCGAGCCGCTGCTCGAGCAGGTCCGCCAGGTCGTTAAAGAGCGCGGCGCGGGTGGAGAACGAGTCGTACTGATGGATCGCGTACGTCGCCGTGGCGCGTACGAGCACGCCTTCGATCGCCTCGGCGTCGTGGGGAGGCACCGTGGCCAGCGTCTCGCCGGTTGCGGGATTTGAAGAAATGAAAGGCATGAGACGTTCGAAGCGTATCGACGCAGACAAGGCCTGTGAAAATACAAAGGACTCGCCGCCAAATCATGAGGGCCGGCGAGAGGGGGCGTCTTTTTTTATGATTTCGCTTATCTTTGTGCCCGTGTAACGACCAAGGGTACGCGAATTTGCATTCCACCGCGTCGAAGACATCGACTCCGCTTTTGCAGAGGCTCATTCGAGGTCTGTTTGGAGGATATTTCAGACGAGAAAAGCGCCCTTCCCCCCTCGCTCGTCAGGATATCGAACAACTGATCGGATTTCGCATCCGCGACATGAGCCTGTATGAACGCGCCATGCGCCACCGCTCGCTTCTCCGAGGCGAGACCAATACGGCATTGCGTTCAAACGAGCGGCTCGAGTTCCTGGGCGATGCCGTGCTGGGCTTCATCACCGCCGAACACCTCTACCAGATCTTCCCGACCAAGGACGAGGGGTTCCTCACCCGGCTGCGCGCCAAGCTGGTGAACGGCAAGGCCCTGGCGGAATGCGCCGAGCAGATCGATCTGGGCCGCTTCATCCTCATGTCCAAGAACATGATCCAGGAGCAGGGACGCCAGAACCGCACGATCCTGGCGGATGCGTTCGAGGCGTTGATCGGGGCCATTTACCTCGACCTCGGGCTCCCCGCCGCCCGGAAGTTCATCCACCGCACGATGTTCGCCAGCGTCGACCTCAGCGAACTCGCCCAGCAGCACGACAACTACAAAAGCCTCCTGCTCGAATTCGCCCAGGCCCGCGGCTGGTCGCAGCCCACCTATCGCGTCGTCTCCGAGGAAGGGCCCAGCCATGCCCGCACCTTCACCGTCGAGGCCGTCCTGCAGAACAACGCGTGCGGCCGCGGCCAGGCCGGCAGCAAAAAACTCGCTGAACAACGCGCCGCACGCGAAGCCCTCAAACGGCTTCGAGAAAAGGGCGATTGAGGGTTATTTTATGAATACGCGCAACGGATTCGGGCCCTGAGAAACTTCCCGCTCCGATGCGCCTTTGCAGCCCCATCCAGGCCGCGACGTCAGGGATCGCGCCGCCTGGCTGTCCCCGAACCTGCATTCCTCTGACGGAACGGCTCCCCGCGTTCCGCGACAGCACCCAGCATTCGTCTCGTCCGCGCTCCTATGTCCATAGATCTCTCGTTTACCGATTCGTTCGACCGCCGTCACAATGGATCTTCCCCGACCGAAATCAAGGACATGCTCGCCGCCGTCGGCGCGCCGTCCCTCGATGCCCTGACCGACCGCACGGTACCGGCCTCCATCCGCTTCAACGACGCACTCGCGCTCCCGCCGGCGCTCAGCGAACATGCCCTGCTCGAGCGTGCCCGGGAAATCGCCGCTACCAACGAGATCTACCGCTCCTTCATCGGCCTCGGCTACTACGACACGGTGACCCCGCCGGCCATCCTCCGGAATGTCTTCGAAAACCCCTCGTGGTATACCCAGTACACCCCCTACCAGGCCGAGATCGCCCAGGGGCGTCTGGAAGCGCTTCTCAATTACCAGACGATGGTGATCGACCTGACGGGGCTCGAGATCGCCAACGCCTCCCTGCTGGATGAGGGCACCGCGGCCGCGGAAGCCATGATGATGTTCCAGCGGCTCGGCAAGGGCGCGGAACGCACCCGGTTCTTCGTCTCGGAAGCCTGCCATCCCCAGACCATCGCCGTCGTGCGCATGCGCGCGGAGCCGCTCGGGATCGACGTAGTCGTCGGCGACCATCGCGCCTTCGCGTTCGACGAGACCGTCTTCGGCGCCCTCGTGCAGTATCCCGCGACGGACGGCGCGATCTACGACTACACCGACTTCTGCACGGCCGCCCACGACACCGGCGCCCTCGTCGTCGTCGCGACCGACCTGCTGAGCCTGACCCTCCTCAAGGCGCCGGGCGAATTCGGCGCCGACGCCGCCGTCGGCAACAGCCAGCGCTTCGGCGTGCCGCTCGGCTTCGGCGGTCCGCACGCGGCGTTCTTCGCCACGCGCGACGCCTTCAAGCGCCAGGTGCCGGGCCGCATCATCGGCCTGTCGGTGGATGCCGACGGCCAGCCGGCCCTCCGCATGGCCCTCCAGACCCGCGAACAGCACATCCGCCGCGACAAGGCGACCTCGAACATCTGCACGGCGCAGGTGCTGCTGGCCGTCATGGCCGGCATGTATGCCGTCTACCACGGCCCGAGCGGTCTCCGCGCGATCGCCGCGCGTGTGCATGGCGCGGCCCGGGTGCTGGCCCATGGCCTGGAGCGGCTCGGCTACACGCTGCGCCACGATCTGTACTTCGACACCCTGTGCGTCGAACTTTCTCCAGACGAGCAGGAATCCGTCCTCGGCGCCGCCGAGGCGAACTGCATCAACCTGCGCGCTTACGACGACGGCGCCGTGGGCATCGCGCTGGACGAGACCGTCTCGTCCGACGATCTCGATACGCTCCTGGCGCTCTTCGACCGCGAGGCGAGCGGTGAACTCTTCGCCGACGAACTCGCCGAAGAAACGACGCCGGCGGATTTCGGCCCCTTCGCGCGGACCAGCGCCTACCTCACCCATCCCGTCTTCCACCAGTACCACTCGGAAACGGAGCTGATGCGGTACATCCACCGGCTCTCTTCGCGCGACCTCTCGCTGACCACGAGCATGATCCCGCTGGGCTCCTGCACGATGAAGCTGAACGCGGCGGCGGAACTGATGCCGGTGTCGTTCCCGGGATTCAACAAGCTGCATCCGTTTGCGCCGGCCTCGCAGACCGCCGGCTACCAGATCATCCTCGACGAACTCAGCGATTGGCTCGCCGAGATCACGGGCTTCGACGCCGTCTCGCTCCAGCCGAACTCGGGGGCGGCCGGCGAATACACCGGGCTCCTCGTCATCCGCGCCTACCACCTGAGCCGGGGCGACACCCATCGCAACGTCTGCCTCGTGCCGGAGTCGGCCCACGGCACCAACCCGGCCAGCGCCGTCATGGCCGGCATGCAGGTGGTCATCGTCAAGAGCGAAGAAAGCGGCGACATCAACATGGCGGACCTGCGCGAGAAAGCCGCGGCGCACGCCGACCGGCTCGCCGCGATCATGGTCACGTACCCGTCCACCCACGGCGTCTTCGACGAATCGATCCGCGAGATCTGCGAAACCGTCCATGCCCATGGCGGACAGGTGTATCTGGACGGGGCGAACATGAACGCCCAGGTGGGCCTGTGCCGGCCGGGTGATTTCGGGGCGGACGTGTGCCATCTCAATCTCCACAAGACGTTCAGCATCCCGCACGGCGGCGGCGGCCCGGGCATGGGCCCCATCTGCGTCGCGCGGCACCTGGCCCCCTTCCTGCCGGGCCATCCGATCGTGGCGACGGGCGGCGAGCAGGCGACGGGTCCGGTTTCCGCCGCGCCCTACGGCAGCGCCAGCATCCTCCTCATCTCGTGGGCCTATATCGCGATGATGGGGCCGGAGGGGCTCAAAAGCGCCACCCAGCTCGCCATCCTGAACGCCAACTACCTCGCGAAACGCCTGGAAGGCCATTTCAACATCCTGTACAAGGGCCGGCAGGGATACGTCGCCCACGAGTTCATCCTCGACCTCAGGCCGTTCCGCAAGGCCGGCGTGATCGAGCAGGATGTGGCGAAACGCTTGATGGACTACAGCTACCACGCCCCCACCGTCTCCTGGCCGGTCGTGGGCACCATGATGATCGAGCCGACGGAAAGCGAGTCGAAGGCCGAACTGGACCGGTTCGTCGAGGCGATGACGTCGATCCGCGCCGAGATCCAGGAAATCGAACGGGGTATGGCGGATCCGACCCTGAACGTGCTCAAGCAGGCTCCGCACACGGCCGCCATGCTGACGGCCGACACGTGGACGATGCCCTACGGACGCGAAAAGGCGGCCTTCCCGGCGTCCTGGCTCCGCGCCTCGAAGTTCTGGCCCAGCGTCCGCCGGCTCGACGACGCGTACGGCGACCGAAACCTCGTCTGCGCCTGCCCGCCGCTGGAGTCCTACCAGGAAGCCTGAGCCCCGCGGGTTACGCGTCGATCCGGTGCATCTTGCCCGGCAGCGACCGCCCGAGGAAGGCTTCAAGATCGCGGGTGACGGCGCCGACCCGGCGGCGGTCGATCCCGGTTTCGATGCCCATCGATTCCAGGAGATAGACGGTATCCTCCGTCGCGATGTTGCCGGTGGCGCCCGGGATGAACGGGCATCCTCCCAGCCCGCCGAGGGACGTGTCGAAGTGCGTCACGCCGGCCTGCAGGGCCGCCAGCACGTTCGCCATCCCCAGCCCCCGCGTGTCATGCAGATGCAACACGATCGGGACCGCCCCGAGCACGGGGCGGACGGCCTCGATGACCCGCTGGATGTGCACCGGATTCGCCATCCCGGTCGTGTCCGCGAGCGAGAGCGACGCGATCCCCATGGGCGCATACCGCCGCGCCATGTCGACGACGCGTTTGAGCGGCGTGTCGCCGGGCGCGGCATAGCCGAACACGCACTGGAACCCCATCTGGGCCTGCAGACCCAGCTCCGTCGATAGCCGGATCATCGCCTCGGCCTGGACCATGGCTTCCTCGCGCGACAGGTTGGCATTGTCGCGGCTGTGCCGGTCGTTGGTCGATATCGAAAGGTCCACGTGCGTCAGTCCGGCCGCCGCGGCGCGCGCGACGCCGCGCGTGTTCAGCGCCAGCCCCGTAAACACCGCGTCGCCCGCGGGAAGCTGCGCGCAGAGCGCTTCGGCGTCGGCCATCTGCGGCACCCACTTCGGGTGCACGAAGGACGTGACCTGGATGCGCGACACGCCGGCGGCGAGCAGCCCCCGGAGCACCTCCAGCTTCCGCTCGGTTGAAATGGGGGTTTTTTCGAACTGGAATCCATCGCGCATTCCGACCTCGGTAAGGACGACGCGGGCAGGAAGTTCGATCATGCGAGACCCTCGCGGTTTCGTTGCATGTGGCTCGCAGGCGGCGTAACATAGACGCTCGATGCTTCGTCTCCCACACCGTCGTTTGCAGCGCAAGCTTCTCACCCAACGCAAGTCCCATGGTTAAGGTTCAAGACAGCCGGTCACGCCTTGCTCGGTGCCTGACCTTCGTCTTTCTCTACGGCGTTCTTGGGGTCGCTACCGCCCTGGCGCAGACCACGTCCGACACGCCGCTCAGCGATCGGCGTGTCGCCTACGAGATGGAAGTCACGCTCGACCCCGATACCCGAACGCTCGACGGCCGGCAGCGCATCACGTGGCATAATCCCGATACCGTTCCGGTGGACGAACTCCAGTTCCACCTGTACCTGAACGCATTCCGGGATTCCACCAGCACCTTCATGCGCGAAAGCGGCGGCCGGCATCGCGGATTCACGGCGGAAGGCGAGGACCGCTGGGGCGGGATCGACATCCAGCACATGCAGATCGTCCACGACACTCCCGGCGATGCCGGCCCGCTCGGCGCCGCCGCCGATGCGGTCGACCTCACCGACCGGATCCGGTTCATCCATCCCGACGATGACAACACGGACGACAAAACCGTCATTTCCGTCCCCCTGCCCGAACCGGTGGCGCCCGGAGGGTCGATCACGCTCGACGTCGACTTCACCTCGCGGATGCCGCAGATTTTTGCGCGAACGGGATGGGAGCGCAAGGCGAACGACAGCCTCTTCTTCCTGGTCGGCCAGTGGTTTCCCAAGCTCGGCGTCTACGAGGTGCCCGGCCAGCGGTACGTGCCGGCCGACGCCCCGCGCGGGGCATGGAATACGCACCAGTTCCACGCCAACAGCGAGTTCTACGCCGACTTCGGCACGTACGAGGTCTCGATCACGGCGCCGGCGCACTACCTGATCGCGGCGTCCGGCAAACAGGTCGGCGAAGTCACGCTCAACGGCCAGAAGCAGGTCACCTACCGCGCGGACGACGTGCACGACTTTGCCTGGACCGCCAGCGGCGACTTCCTCGAGTTCACCGACCAGTGGCGCCACGTCTCGCTGAAGCTGATGCTGCAGCCCGAACACCGCGGGCAGGTCGAGCGGCACTTCAACGCCGCCAAGGTCGCGCTCGAGCAGTACGACGCGTGGATCGGCGAATACCCCTACGAAACCCTCACATTGGTCGACGGCATCGGGGGCAGCAACGGGATGGAATACCCCACCCTGATCACCTGCGGCACCACGTATATGCTGCCCGAATGGGCGCGCATGCTCGAACTGGTCACCATCCACGAGTTCGGCCACCAGTACTTCTACGGGATGCTGGCCAGCAACGAATTCGAGGAGTCGTGGATGGATGAGGGGATGAATTCGTACATCGAAATGCGCATCCTCGACGAAGTCTATGGAAAAGGATCGGTGCTCGATCTGCCCGGACTCGCCCTGAGCGACGGCGAAGTGCAGCGGCTCGGTTACCTCAAGAACAATCCGGAGCGGGGGCCCATGTTCGCCAAAACCTGGGAAATGGCGAACGCGGATTATGCGAAGGCATCCTACAGCAAGCCGGCGGTCGTGCTCGCCACCCTCGAGCGCTATCTCGGCTGGGATACGATGCAGCGGATCCTCCAGACCTACTACCAGGAATGGCGTTTCCGGCACCCGACGACGCGCGACTTCATCGAGGTGGCTGAGCGCGTCTCCGGGCAGTCGCTGGACTGGTTCTTCCAGCCGTATGTCTACGGGACCGCCGTGGTCGACTACGCGGTCGACGACATCGTCAACACCCCCTCTGAAACCGGCGAGGGCGGATTTACCAGCACCGCCACGCTGCGCCGCGCCGGCGACGGCGTTTTCCCCCAGCAGGTGCTCGTCCGCTTCGCCGACGGCACGTCGGAAACCGTGGCCTGGGATGGCCAGGACGCGACACGGACGCTCAGCTATCAGCGCGCCGCGCCCATCGCCGAGGTATTCATCGACCCGGATTTTATCGTCTGGCTCGACGTGAACCGGCTCAACAACCGGCGTCTCGTGACGCCGGAGACCGCGTACGCGCGCCGGCAGCAGTTTAACGCCACTGTCTGGCTTCAGCAGCTGTTCTACCTCCTCGGCGGCCTCTTTTAATCCGGACCCACCCTGCACCCCGCAATCGAACGCGCATCATGTCGAATCATGTCATAGCGAGCATCGGCGAAGGCGTGGCGGCCGCGCGCCGTCGCCCGGCACTCACCCTGCTCGTCTACGCCGTCAACCTGAGCGGCGCCCTGCTGCTCTCCTCGCTTTTATACCGGCTGCTCGTGGATACCATCGGCGTCAGCGGTTTCGGCGACCAGAAACTTCTCGATTTCGACACGCTGATCTGGCAGGAGGCCATGGCGACCGGCGGAGGCCGGCTGGTCGGCATCGTGCGGCACCTGCTGTGGATCGTGCCGCTGTACCTCCTCTGGCGCGTCGTCGAGGGCGTGGGCCTGATCTATGCGCATCACCAGGGGGGCGCGTGGTCGTTCTGGCGGGGCGTCGGGCATTACATGATGCGCGGGCTGGCCCTCGCCATGATCTGGTTGCCGGTGCGCGTCCTGGCCATCGGGAGCGTGTTTGTCGGAGCGACCGGGCTGGCCTCGTTATGGGAGGGAGAGATCGGGACGTTCTGGTCGATGCTCGTCATCCTGCCGGCCGCCCTGATCACGGTGCTCGCGATGATCGACCTCTTCGAGCGCTACGGCCGCCTCGCGATGATCGTGCGGCACGAACGCATCCTGTCCGCCTTCGCGACCGGCATCGGCTGGCCCTTCCGGCATGGCAGCGCGAGCTTTCTGTACCTGTTCTGGTTTTTCGTCGCCCTCGCCGTGTTGATC
Source organism: Rhodothermales bacterium (assembly GCA_041391505.1). NCBI lineage: Bacteria > Pseudomonadati > Rhodothermota > Rhodothermia > Rhodothermales > Rhodothermales bacterium. Next base: position 134,414 of record JAWKNW010000004.1, on the reverse strand, counting down.
GTGCCCACCCTCATCGGCGCGCGGGGCGCGACGACCCTCGCCGGCATCTGGGTCGCCTTTTTCATCCAGCAACTCGTCATGCTCGTCCGCGCCGCCATCACCGTGGCGTGGACCGGCAGCGAGGTCGCCCTCTTCGAGCACGTCTGGATGTCGCATCCGTCACCGGTCGCCCCGCACGACGTGAGGCCGGCCATCGCCTGAACCCATCCCCAAGCCACACAACCTCGCATGCGCACCGTACGCCCGAGCGTCTTCGTCACGGCGCTCCTCGTCGCGGCGTGCTCGTCGGAGCCGCCCGTTCCCGTCCATGTCACCGAACTCGCGCCGGCGCGCGCCGCGGCCCAGGCCGACTCGATCGCCCGCACCGCCAGCGTACAGCTTGCCGCCGGCCTGTCGCTGTCCCTCTGGGCCTCCGAGAGTCTGCTGGCGGATCCGATCGCCCTCGCCTTCGACAACGAGGGGCGCGCCTACATCACCCGAACCAATCGCCAGAAGCATTCGGAATTCGACATCCGGGGGTACCGCCACTGGATGCTGCCCTCGATCAGCTGGCAGACACCGGAAGACCGGCGCGCCTTCCTCCACGAGCAGTTCGCGCCGGAACGCAGCAGCGAGAACACCTGGCTCGACGACCTGAACGGGGATGGCTTGCACGACTGGCGAGACCTGACCGTGGAAAAGGAAGAGGTCTACCGCATCGAGGACACGAATGGAGACGGGGTGGCGGACCGTTCCCAGCGTTATGTGGAGGATTTTCATACCGAGATCACGGATGTCGCCGGCGCCGTGCTGCCGTTCCGCGACGACGTTTATGTCGGCGTGGGCCCGGATATGTGGCGGCTCACGGATACGTCGGGCGACGGCCAGGCCGACAAGATGGTCTCCATCAGCCACGGATACAACGTCCACATCGGTTTCGGCGGCCACGGCATGTCGGGCCTGATCGCCGGCCCCGATGGGCGCATCTACTGGTCGGTCGGCGACATCGGGTTCAACGTGACGGATCAGGAAGGCAAGGTATGGGCCTACCCGAACCAGGGGGCCATCCTCCGTTCGGAGCCCGACGGGAGCGGCTTCGAGGTGTTCGCCGCCGGCGTGCGCAACACGCACGAATTCGTCTTCGACGCCTACGGCAACCTCATCAGCGTCGATAACGACGGCGATCATCCCGGGGAGCACGAGCGGCTCGTGCATCTGGTGGAAGGCTCGGACAGCGGCTGGCGCGCCAACTGGCAGTACGGGAAGTACGTGGATCCCGACAACAACACCTACAAGGTGTGGATGGACGAAGGCCTCTATAAACCCCGGTTCGACGGACAGGCCGCCTACATCCTGCCGCCCGTGGCCGCCTACCACAGCGGTCCGGCCGGCATGGTCTACAACCCCGGCACCGGCCTCGGCGACGCCTGGCGCGATCGCTTCTTCGTGGCGGAGTTTACCGGCTCGCCGGCCCGGTCCCGCATCTTCGCCTTCCGGCTTGCGCCCAGAGGCGCCTCGTTCGAGCTGGCCGAGGACACCGAGTTCGCCCGCGGCATCCTGACGACCGGGCTTGACATCGCGCCCGACGGCGCACTGTATGCGGCCGACTGGCTCGACGGCTGGGGCACAAAAAATGCCGGCCGCATCTGGAAGATCGATGTCGCCCCCGGCGCCCGCAATCCGTTGCGCGGCGAAACGCAGCAGCTGCTGCAGGCCGGCTTCGAGGACCTGGAAGACAGCCGGCTCGGCGCGCTGCTCGGCCATGCCGACATGCGCGTCCGCCAGGAAGCCCAGTTCGAGCTGGCGCGGCGCGGCGATCGCGGCTTCGACGTCCTGCGCGACGCCGCCACGACTGCCGGCGAGCGCCTGGCGCGCATCCACGGCATCTGGGGAATCGGGCAGATGGCCCGCGCGAACCCGGCCTATGGCAACGCGCTCTACCCCGACCTCCTGAACGACCCGGACGCCGAAATCCGGGCACAGGCGGCCAAGACAATTGGCGACCTTCGGCTCGACGGTGCCGCCGAACAGCTCGTACGCCAGCTGACGGACGAGGCGCCGCGCGCGCGTTTTTATGCCGCCGAAGCGCTCGGACGCATGGCCTACAAGCCGGCCATTCAGCCGCTCATCGCCCTGCTCGAAGCGAACGACGACGAAGATGTGTACCTCCGGCACGCCGGCACGCTGGCCCTCGCGCGCATCGGCGACGCGGCGCCGGTGGCTGCCCTGGCCGGCCATGGCTCGCGCGCCCTGCGCATCGCCGCGGTGGTCACGCTCCGCCGCATGCGCGACGCCGGCGTCGCCGCCTTCCTGCGCGACACGGACCCGTACATCGTCACGGAGGCCGCCCGGGCCATCAACGACGACGGCGGGATCGAAGCCGCCCTGCCGGCGCTCGCGGCGCTGCTCGATACGCCGCGTCTCTCCGGCGAGCCGCTCGTCCGTCGCGTCATCAGCGCCAATGCCCGTCTCGGCACGACCGACGGCACGCGCCGCCTGGCCGCGTACGCCGCCCGAACGGATGCACCCGAAGCCATGCGCGTGGAGGCGCTCGCCGCCCTGTCGACGTGGCCGAATCCCTCGGTGGTCGATCGCGTCGACGGCCGGTACCGCGGCCCGGTGCCGCGCGACGGGGCGCCGGCGCGCGAGGCGTTCGCCGGCATCGCCACCCCGCTCCTGCGGGGCGCCTCAACCCCCGTGGCCGTCGCCGCCGCCGAGGCGGCCGGCCGGCTCAACGAGGAATCCACGCTGCCGGCCCTCCGGGCGCTGCTGCGCGGAGCCGCCGCGCCCGAGCTCCGGATCGCCGCGCTGAACGCGCTCAACGTCATGGGCGACGAGCAGCTGGCGGACGCGATCCAGCAGGCCCTGGCCGACCGCGCCGAGGCCGTCCGCATGACGGCGCTCGGCCTCATCCCGGGAGCGTCCCTGCCGGGCGCCAGCGTCGCCGAAATGCTCTACGCCGTCCTCGATCGCGCCCCGATTCCCGAACAACAGGCCGCGCTTCGCGCCCTCGGACTGGTCAAGACCGACCACGCGCGGGACGTGTTGCTCCGCTTGCTGACCCGGCTCGAGGCCGGCGACTGGCGCCCCGAACTCCAGCTCGATCTGCTGGAAGCCGCCGAAGCCCAGCAGACCGACGAACTCACGGCCCGCGTTGCCGCCTACCGGGCCGCGCTCGAACAGGCTGAACCCGTGGTCCGGTTCGGGGACGCGCTGCTCGGCGGCGATGCCGAAGCGGGCCGGCGGGTCGTTTTCCGGCACGAGGCGGCGCAGTGCATGCGCTGCCACGCCATCGACGGGCGCGGCGGCGATGTGGGGCCGGATCTCTCGCACGTCGCCCAGCGGCTGCCGCGCGAGGCGCTTCTTGAGTCGGTTGTCGCCCCGAACGCCCGTATCGCGCCCGGCTTCGGCCTCGTATCGCTCACGCTCGAAAACGGCGACGTCGTTCGCGGCACCGTCCGAAGCGAGGACGCGCAGACGGTCCGCCTCGTCGATGCGGAAGGCGAGGAGCATGAGGTGCCCGTGGCGTCCATCCGTCAGCGCGAGACCGGGGCGAGCGCCATGCCGCCGATGGGTCTCATTTTAAGCCGGCGTGAAGTGCGGGACGTCGTCGCCTACCTCGCGACGCTGCGCTGACCCCGGAGCCGGACGAATAAAAAAAGACCGCGTCTTACGGGACGCGGTCTTTTTATCAGGAAGATCCGGAAGCACCAGCCACGAATGCCGCCGGATCTCGTTTCCTGGGAAAAATCTATCGTTAATTGGCGCGCATGACGCCGAGCAAATCCTGGATTTCGTCGACAGCGGGCACTTTCATCGTTTCCGCGCCCGTCTCGAAGAAGGCATCCGCGAAATATTTCGCCAGCCCTTCGCGCTCTTCCTGCGTTTCCGCCCCTTCGTCGATGGCATGCATCATGTCTTCCCAGGACGTTTCCGCGATTTTACCGGAAACGTACAGTGCGAACAATCTGGGAAGCGCCGAATGAGCGCGTGTTGCGGGGAGCCTCGGGTGCGTGGTCATATGCGAGCCTCAAACATATTCAGGGGGTCAACGAAATCACTGTTTAGCAAATTCTTATACAAACTACGGGCCAACTTTCGCGACGAGCGCCGGATAAACCCGGGACCACAGAAAAAAATAGCGATTTGCTGGCGCGACCGCCGTGCGTCGGGCGGCTCGCGTTCGGGATGTGCGGTACGGAAAGGCCGGCGATGTCCTCAGGTGAGGACAATCTCTTTGCGCAGCCGGGCGACCGGAATGCCGAGCTGTTCGCGGTATTTCGTGACCGTGCGGCGCGCGATCTGAAACCCTTTCTCTTCGAGCATCTGGGCAATTTTCTGATCCGATAGCGGCTTGCGCTTCTCTTCACCCCCGATGATCGTCTCGATGATCGCCTTGACCTCCTTGTTGGAGATCTCCTCGCCGCTGTCGGTCGTGAGGCCTTCCGAGAAGAAGTATTTCAGCTCGTAGACCCCGAACTCGGTCTGGACGTATTTGCCGTTGACGACGCGGCTCACCGTGGAAATGTCCATGTTGATCCGTTCGGCGACGTCCTTGAGGATCATCGGCCGCAGATACCCTTCGCCGAACTTGAAGAAGTCCTCCTGGATCTCGACGATGGCGCGCATGACCTTCATCATCGTCTGCCGGCGCTGATTGATCGAATTGATGAACCAGCGGGCCGACTCCAGTTTGCCGCGCAGAAACTGCTTGGTATCCGTATCGAAAGCGCTCCCGTTTTTGCGTTCGGGATTCTTCTTTTCGGCGGAAATCTGATGCAGCATCTGCCGGTACTGCCGGGAGATCCGCAGTTCGGGCGTATTGCCGCTGTTCAGGTTGATGTAGAACTCGCCTTCGACGAAGACCACGGAAAAGTCCGGCGTGATGTAGTTCTGCGCCGCCGTGAATTCGCCCTCGCCCGGTTTCGGATTGAGGCGCTGGATCAGATCGAACGCTTCCTTGAGTTCTTCGGAGGACGCATCGAGACGCTTCATGATCGCGTCGAAATGCTTCATCGTAAAGGCTTTGTACGCCTTCTCGAGCATGGCGATGGCCACGTCGCGTCCGCGCAGATCGTCGGGCAGGTTGTCGAGCTGGACGAGCAGGCATTCCTTCAGATCGCGCGCGGCGATCCCGACGGGGTCAAGACGCTGGATACGCTCGAGGACATGCTCGACGTCTTCGTCGGACAACATCAGTCCCTGGTTGAACATGATGTCGTCGATGATCGATTCCAGCGGCCGGCGGAGGTAGCCGTCCTCGTCGATCGAGCCGATGATCTGTTCGGCGATCAGGAGTTCGGTCTCGTTGAGGTTGAGGAAGGGAAGCTGATCCATGAGGTGTTCAGCCATCGACACACGGGCCGGCAACGGGAATTCGCGGTCGTCCTCCTCTTCGCTGTGATCCACCTGGGCCTTGTATCCGTAGAGATCCTCGGCGCTGTTCAGGAATTCATCCCAGTCGTAGTCGTCTTCTTTATTGATCTGGTCGTCTTTCTGCAGCTCCACCTGGTCGAGGGTGTCCTCGGCCGGCTCTTCCTGCGCTTCGGCTTCTTCCTTGGTTTCGTCCTCGTCGCCTTCCTCAAGGAGCGGATTGGATTCAAGCTCGGCCTTGATCCGCTGCTCCAGCGCGAGCGTCGGCAGTTGCAGCAGCTTGATGTACTGGATTTGCTGCGGCGACAGCTTCTGCTGAAGCGATTGTTTTTGATGAAGGTTTAGCATCGTGATCTCTCAAAATCTTTAATCCGAGTCCCGATGCAGGCCCAGCGCCTTCCGGCGCTCAATGCATGCTTCACGGAACTGCTTATACCATTCTTCGCCATACTTGCGCACAAGCGGTTCGCGTAGGAAGTCCATTAGCTGGGTACCGTGCCGCTGCCCATGTTTGATCGCCGGGGTGCAGAGGCTGATTTGCTCGTAATTCAGTGCCTCGTAGTCGCCATACCGCTGGACGCGGATCGGGTAGAGGTGGCACGACACAGGCTTTTCGAAGTCGATACGACCGTCACGGTACGCCTTTTGAAGGCTGCACTTCGCAATCGGACCCTCGTAGTAGACGAAGACGCACTCGGCCTTGTCCACGCAGCGCGTGGCATACCGTCCTTCTTCGACTTCTTCCCAGGGACCGTGCTCCTCGATGATCGCGCGGGCCTCTGGCCGCAATAACTTGCGAACCCGGGGCAAGGCCCGCTCCAACGCTGCTCGCTCGTCCGGCTCCAGTGGGGCGCCGGATGATCCGACAACACAGCACCCGCCCAGGCACGCTCCGAGGTTGCAGGTGAACGGGGCATCGAGCACGTTGTCCGATACTAATACGCTACCTACAGCAAACATAATGCCAAAATATAGTGATTAAAGGAACGCTTGTCAACATCCATCGCACATTCATGGAAATATCTTTTTATCGACACGCCCACGGCTCCGGTTACACCGCCTCGATCAATTAACGGAAATCCCTATCTTGGGACAATCAAACGGGTCATTGGTCATTGGTCATTGGTCATTGGTCATTGGTCATTGGTCATTGGTCATTGGTCGAACGCGTCGCCTCCGGCGGGTTCCCGATCGCCCGCGGCCGGCGGTCGCTCACAGCCCCAGGACCGCGCACCATCGCAACGCATGTCATCACACCGAACAGCACACGATCCACGCGAGGAAGACTTCGAGCGCGCCCTGCGGCCCGGCCGGCTGGATGAGTTCATCGGGCAGCAGAAGATCAAGGAGAACCTGCAGATCTTCATGACGGCCGCGCTGCAACGCGGTGAGACCCTCGATCACGTCCTCCTCTCAGGGCCGCCCGGGCTGGGGAAAACGACCCTCGCGCACATCATCGCCAGCGAGATGGGCGCCGGCCTCAAGAGCACGAGCGGTCCGGTGCTGGACAAGCCCGCCAGCATCGCCGGCGTGCTGACGAACCTTGAGGAAGGCGACGTGCTCTTTATCGACGAGATCCACCGCCTCAGCCCGATCGTCGAGGAATACCTGTACTCGGCGATGGAAGACTACAAGATCGACATCGTCATCGACGCCGGCCCGAACGCCCGAAGCGTCCAGATCGCGTTGCCGCCGTTCACCCTCATTGGCGCGACCACCCGCAAGGGCCTGCTCACGGCGCCCCTGCGGGCCCGCTTCGGCATCGATTTCCGTTACGACTACTACGACGCCGACCTGCTCCAGCGCATCGTCCTCCGATCCGCCGCCATCCTCAAGCTCGAGATCGACGAGACCGGCGCCTACGAGATCGCGCGACGAAGCCGGGGCACACCGCGCATCTCCAACCGCCTGCTCCGTCGCACCCGCGACTTCGCCCAGGTCAAAGGCGACGGCCGGATCACGCGCGCCATCGCCGACCACGCGCTCAACGCGCTCGACGTCGATTCCGAAGGACTGGACGAGATGGACAAGCGCATTTTGCTCACGCTGATAGAAAAATTTTCCGGTGGACCGACCGGTCTTTCCAACCTGTCCGTCTCCGCCGGCGAGGAAGCCGGCACCATCGAGGAGGTGTACGAACCCTACCTGATCCAGGAAGGCTTCATCGAGCGGACGCCGCGGGGCCGTGTGGCCACGGCGCGGGCGTACGCGCATTTCGACCGCATCCCTCCCCTCCGTACCGGCGACCTGTTCGAGTAGGCGCCTCCGGCTCCGCGGGGCGCGTTCGGCCTGGCGCGAACCGCACCCGGATCAGACGCCGGCACACAAAAGCGTGCACCGAACTTGGTTTCCCTGTGGACAGGACGTATTTTCTGAACGCCCGCTAAAAAGCGGCTTTTTTTGCCACTACCGCATTATTTGTTACGAAGGAGGATCCTCCTATGCCTTACGTTGTCACCGAGGCCTGCATTAACTGCAAACACACCGATTGCGTGGAAGTCTGTCCGGTCGATTGCTTCTACGAAGGTCCCAATTTCCTGGCGATCCACCCCGACGAATGCATCGACTGCAACGCATGCGTACCCGTTTGCCCTGTGGAGGCCATTTACGCGGACGACGAGTTGCCGGCGCACCTCCAGCACTACGCCGAATGGAATACCTACCTGGCGAACCAGTGGCAGCAGCAGGGACACAACATCACCAGCAAACAGGACCCGCTCCCCGACGCGGAGACCTGGGCCAAGAAGGAGAAATCCGAACAGGATATCCTGACCTGGGATGGCGGCGAATAAGGCCGCGCGCAAAACGCAAAAAAAGCCGCACCGGATTGTCCGATGCGGCTTTTTTTATGGTACTCGGTGTCGCGGGCGATCAGGTGCCGGCGGCGTAGTCCGTCGCGTAGGCGATCTGCTCTTCCGTGAGGGTGTCGATCGACAGGCCCATCGTTTCCAGCTTCACGCCGGCGATTTCCTGGTCGAGCGCCTCCGGCAAATCATACACGATCGGCTCCAGCTTGTCGCCGCGCTTATGGGCCTGCACCAGCGTCAGGTGCGCCATGAACTGGTTGGCGAAGCTCATGTCCATCACTTCCGACGGATGGCCTTCCGCCGCCGCGAGGTTGACCAGGCGTCCGTCCGCCAGGACGAACACGCGCCGGCCGTTTTCCAGGGTGTACTCCCGGTTGTTGGCGCGGATGATGCGCGTATCGGTGGACAGCTCCGCCAGCTCCTTCAGGTTGAGCTCGACGTCGTAGTGCCCCGTGTTGCAGACGATGGCGCCGTCCTTCATCTTGGCGAAGTGCCGGCCGCGAACCACGTCGCTCATGCCGGTAGCCGTGATGAAGATGTCGCCGACCGCAGCGGCTTCGTCCATCGTCATCACCTTGTTGCCCTCGAGGATAGCCTTGAGAGCGGCCGTCGGCTTCACCTCGGTCACGATGACATTGGCGCCCAGCCCTTTCGCCCGCATCGCGACGCCGCGGCCGCAATGGCCGTAGCCGGCGACGACGACGTTTTTGCCGGCGATGAGCACGCTCGTCGCGCGCAGCACGCCGTCGAGCGTGCTCTGCCCGGTGCCGTAGACGTTATCGAAGTCCCATTTCGTCTCCGCGTCGTTGACGGCGTAGACCGGGTACAGCATCTTGCCGTCCGCCGCCATGGCGCGGAGGCGATGGACGCCCGTCGTGGTTTCTTCGCTGCCGCCGATGATCGTGTTCGCCTTCTCGGGGAAACGATTGTGGACGGTAAAGATGAGGTCGGCGCCGTCATCAAGCGTGAGGTGCGGCGTCTTGTCGATCGTGCGGTCGATGCACCAGTAGAATTCCTCGGTATTCATGCCATGCCAGGCATAAATCTCGATGCCGCCTTTCGCGAGGGCCGCAGCCACTTCGTCGTTCGTGCTCAACGGGTTGCACCCGCTCCACGCCACCTCGGCGCCGCAGGCGGCGAGCGTCTCGATCAGCACGGCGGTCTCTTTCGTCACGTGAAGGCAGCCGGTGATCTTGTAGCCTTTGAAGGGCTTGGATTCCGCGTATTTCTCGCGAAGGCGCATGAGCACCGGCATACGGCTCTCCGCCCATTCGATGCGCATGCGGCCGGCGTCGGCCATGCCCAGATCGCGCACTTTGTAGGATCCTTCTTTGTGGTCCATGATCTCTTTTTAAGTCGATGTAAAACAAGTCAAACGAGCGGCGGCAGCGCTGCGAGCCACGAGTGCGCCCCCATTCCGCCCAATAAACAGAACCCCTTGCCCGAGGTTGCGCCCATCCGGAAAATTCTTGCCGGCGCGGGTCGATCCCCCTCCCCCAAGCAGCCGCGGCGCACACGCGATCCCGTTATCGGGCGCGGCTCGTACGTTCTACTTTCACCAGCCGCACCACCTTGACGCCGGCCGGGGTCGACAGCCGCAAGAGGTACACCCCGCTGGCCAGATGACCGACCTCGTACGGGAGCGTATACGATCCGGCCGGCTGCGTGGCGTCGACGAGCACATCCATCTGCCGTCCGAGGACATCGTAAACCGCCAGTTCGACATGGCCCTCTTCCGCGAGAGTATAGGACAGGTTCGTGCCTGTGGTGAACGGATTCGGATAGTTCGCGTGGAGCGCCAGCGCGCGGGGAATATCGAACCCTCCCCCGACGGTCTCCAGCGTGGAGTAGCGCAGGCTGGCCGTGCCCACGCGCCAGGGCCCTTCCTCGGGTCCGGGGACGCCGGCGGCGTCGATGCGCAGGTAAATCTGGCGCCCTTTCCTCTCGAGCAAGTCGAACACCGCCTGCTGCAACCCCACCTGCCGGCCGACGAACGCCGATTCGCCGGCCATCTGGCGTATCGCGGTCGAGGCCATCACGCCTTCGTAGCCATCGACGGGCTGAAGGAGCGCCCATGAGGCGCCCCCATCGTCGGATAGCTTCACATTCATCCCGACCTCGCCGGCCCGCAGGCTCGCCTCCCACTGATAGATCAGCAGCAGCGAGAGATTATCGACGTTGTCCGGCAGATCGAGCGGCCCCATCACGAGGCCCGAATAGGCGGCATTGCCCACACTCTGGACACTCCACTGCGTCCCATCCCAGCGCCATGAACCCGATAAGACCGCATCCGGCATCAGATTGAGGGCTTCCTGCAACCGGTATTCGATCCGGAACGGCCGTTCATCGCTGGCCGGATAGACGGCGATATTTCCATCGAAATCGACGAGACGCAACCGGAACGTAATGCTGTCCCCCACGACGAGCCCTGCCCCGGACGCCAGCGCGAACGGGGCCTCGAACACCCGTCGATCGTCCGCGCTCATCGGCAAGCGGATCGCGCCTTCGTCGATGCCGGCGCGGCGATACACCTTGTACAACGCCTCCACCCGCTCGACACCGACGTTGTCGCCGGCTTCGACGTAGAGATCGGGCAGATCCTGCCCGGGCGAGAGGGCCAACCGGTAGGCCGGCAGCAGCGAGGCCTCGGGCCGCTCCACATCCTCGGGCGCCTCACCCAGCACGGTGATGTCGTCGAGATACCAGCCGGCATAGCCCTGCGCCGGCTGGTCGTTGCCCGCATCCGTTCCGAAATCAAACCGGAGCAGGACCTCGTCGGCCACCGGAAGCGAAACAACGGCGCGTTGCCAGCCATAGCTGAAGCCCCCGAACGCGGCCTGTCCGCCCATCGGGTTGCTGCGGCCGGCGTCGATGACGCCGTCGTATCCGCCCACCGGATCGAGCACGCGCCAGGTAGCGCCCCCATCTTCAGACACCTTGATGTTTCCACCATCCCACAGCGTGGTCGACCCATCCCCGGCGCTTTCGGTATCGTAATAGTGCCAGAAGACGAGATAGGTATCCCCTGCCGTCCGCACCCGCAGGGGCGGCAGCGTGAGGGAGGAGATGCCGGCCTGATCCGAATAGGCCCCGGCGGGATTGATGCCCCAGACCCTGGCGCCGGAATGGGCGAAGCGGGTCCCGAAGACCGGGGTTGCCTGTTGCCACAGGCCATTCGACTCGATGCCGTCCACGCTCGCCTCGAAATCATAGAACCTCAACACCCCGCCATCGGCCACGATGGAAAAGGTGAAGGGGCCATCGGCCGGCAGGGCGGTTTCGTTCGCGCCGAGCGAGCGATCGCGCGCCACGATCTGATACGAGACGACGCTCGCGGGCTCCATATCCTCCACCGGCACCGGAAAGGCGCCCTGGTACGAACCGTCGACCCGGGTCAATCCAAATGAGGAATCCGCGATCACGCCGCCGAGGGGATTGACGATCCGGAACAGCACCGACACCCCCTCGATCCCCAGATTGTCCGTAGCCTCCACGGTCACGACGGGCGGCCAGTCGGCCAGCGCAACGAGGCCAAGCGGCTCATGCGCCACGACGGGCGGTTCGGCGTCCGGCCCGAGCGTGAACGAATACCGGGTTTCCATGTCGGCCGAGGGCAGCCGCGTCATCAGGCCGCGCTTGTCGGTCACTTCCACCGCGTACACCACGTTGCCGGCCTCGGAAGGCAGGGCGAGCACGCCCTCATACCGATCGTCGCCCGCCGGATTCAGCGTGAGCTGCTGGGTAAGGGTGCCGTCAAAGCCATACGTGATCGACACCGCGTCGATTTCCGAGGAGACGCCCACGGCATCGACCACGAACGCGACCTCGCCGCCGAGCTGCTCGACCCAGGTGATCGGCACGTGGGTGGCGAGGGGGCTGAAGGCGGTCCGGTCGACCAGTCCGCGCTGCTCGAACAGATCGAACAGCTGCGTGGCGTGTTCGCCGGCATACAGATCCAGATCCGCCTGGATGACCGCCTCAGCGGCATCGCGGAACGTGACGGGATGCATCAGATAGGCATGCGAGGCCAGGTTGAGGCGATCCGTCACGGTGCGCCCGAGCACGTCGTACACCGCCATCTGCGAGACAGCCCAGAGCATGCCATCGGCATAGATGTCGCAGGAAGTCGGGCGGTCGTCGCACTGCGTGGCGGTGGGGTAGGTGCCCTGGAACGCCAGATGCCGGCCGGCCCAGATGGCCCCGTCGCCGCTATCCCACTTAAAAAACGTTTCCCAGTCTGACCGCCCCAGACCGCCCTCTTCCGCAAGAAAGCGGGCGTAGGAGGCCGCCCAGTAGTCGGCCCATCCCTCGTGCAGCGCGCGCCCCTCAGCGCTGTCCAGCAAGCCGGGCGCGCTTTCCTGCAGCAGCGCATGGCCGTATTCATGCCAGATCACGAACGCGTCTTCGGCATCGTCCACCCCGCCGGCGCCAAACGCGATGTAATTCAGCGTCGGATAGAACCGCGAATTGTCTTCGTTGCCGAGCCCGAACGGGTTGATCGAGATGGCGCGATCCTGGATCGGCCGCCCGATATTCAGCGATTTCACATACCGCTGGCTGGTGTCGACGTGGTAATAGACGTTTACCGCCTCGAAGGCGTCGTCCGCGCGCCCATACCGGAATCCGTCGGGCAGCGTCTCGGCGGGCGGCGCGTAGACGTCGCTGCCGGCCGGGCTCTGGCCGACGATCTTGACATGCGGCCCCTCGAGGCGGTACAGCCCGTCGTTGCCCAGCGCGATGTCGGGGAGGTCGACGAGCACCCGCTGGTCGTTGATGGCCGGCACGTCCTGATCGTCCGCATCGTCGAACGCCTGCGCGTACGTCAGGCCCGACGTGGAGAGCGGATCGGGGTTGAAAGCGAAGCCCTGTCCCGTCGCCATGCCGGCCGCGCCGACGGCGGGGGCCGGCGGGAGATGCGCCCTCGTTTCGGAGGGCGACGCGACATAGGGACGCGCGTGCGTGCTCAGGTCGCGGATCTGGATGAGCGCGCCCGACCTATCGTCGATGAGCAGCTCCCACTCGCCGTGATTCCGTTCGCTCCAGGCGACGAGCCGCCAGGCCAGCCGCGGTTCGGGGCGAGGGATCACGACCAGCTCCGCCGGCACGCTGCGGGCGAGATCGCCCTGGAGCGCATCCCGGGCCAGCGCGAGCACCTCGCCGGCCGAGCGGAGCGGCTGCACGTCCAGCGCGGCGTTTCGAGCCAGGTTCGGGGCATAGCCGCTAAGCACCATCGCCGGCGCGCGGCGGCCATCCAGGTTGACGCGGACGGTCCGGTGGTACACCGGAATGCCGCGATACATCTGCTGAAACGTGAGATGCCGGGCCCCCTCGCTCTCGACGCGGTCCGCGAGCACGAGATCGTCCAGCGAGGCTTCCATGCCGAAGGAACCGGCCTGGTCCGCGAGGTAGCGCCGGGCGACCGCCTCATCGCCGAGCGATGCCGGCGGCGGAGGCGCCTCGATGCGATAGCGTGCCCGCAACACACCGTCGTCGATATCCACCCGCCCCTCCGGGACGACACGCGTCCGGAACCGGGTCAGCGTGTCCTCCGGCGCGTACCGAGCGGCCGCGACGGCGGACAAAACATCCGCCACGCGCGCTTGCGGCTGCCGCGCCTGCCCGAACGCCGGGGAGGCGAGGACAGCCAGCATGACGCCCGCAAGAATCAGGTGCGAAGTATATCGAGGCATTCCATAGTGAGACGTGGTCGCTCGGTCCGTCAGGCAAGCTGCGCGGCGGCCCGCTTCAGCGAGTCCACCCGATCGAGCGCCTCCCAGGAGAACTCCGAACGACCAAAGTGACCGTATGCAGCTGTCTGGCGGTATTTCGGTTTAAGCAGATCCAGCTGACGAATGATGGATGTCGGGCGCAAATCGAACGTCTCGCGAACCAGTTGCACCAGCTGTGTATCAGAAACAACTCCTGTGCCATAGGTGCTCACGTCGATCGACACCGGGGCGGCGACGCCGATGGCGTAGGCGATCTGGACGAGCACTTCATCGGCGAGGCCGGCGGCTACGAGATTTTTCGCCACGTGCCGCGCGGCATAGGCCGCCGAGCGGTCGACCTTCGAGGGGTCCTTGCCGCTGAAGGCGCCGCCGCCGTGCGCGCCGCGGCCGCCGTAGGTATCCACGATGATCTTGCGCCCGGTCAGCCCGGTATCGCCATGCGGCCCGCCGATGACGAAGCGCCCCGTCGGGTTGACGTGGAGGATGAGGTCCTTGTCGATCAGCTCGGCCGGAATGACGCGCGGAAGGAGGATCTCGCGCACATCGTCATAGATCCGCTTCTGAGACACCTCCTCATCGTGCTGGGTCGACACGACGACCGTGTGCACGCGCCGGGGGGTGCGTCGGTCGTCTTCATATTCGATCGTGACCTGGCTCTTCGCGTCGGGGCGCAGATAGGGCATCAGGTTGGTGTGTTTGCGGATCTGGGCGAGTTCGCGGACGAGGCCGTGCGAGAAGACCAGCGTCATCGGCATCAGTTCGTCCGTTTCGCGGGACGCGTATCCGAACATCATGCCCTGGTCGCCGGCGCCCTGCTCGGCGTGCAGGCCGGCCCCTTCCGTCACCCCCTGGCTGATGTCCGCGCTCTGCTCGTGGATGCTGCTCAGGACGCCGCACGAATCCGAGTCGAACCGGAGGCGCGGATCCGTGTAGCCGATATCGCGGATCACGTCGCGCGCGATCTGCTGCACGTCGATGTAAGCGCTCGTCGTCACTTCGCCCGAGAGCATCACCAGGCCGGTCGTCACGAGCGTTTCGACGGCTACGCGGCTGGAGGCATCCTGGGCGAGCAGCGCGTCGAGGATGGCGTCGGAGATCTGGTCGGCAACCTTATCCGGGTGTCCTTCGGATACAGATTCAGAGGTAAACAGGTAGGCCATTCGTGGTTTTAGCATCAGAGATGAAGAGGTACGCCGGCGGGGCTAGTGCCGCCTGGCACGACGGAGCGACGACCATGGTCCGACGCCACCCGATCCAGCGCGCGCGCCGGCGGATGGGCTCCGATCCCGGACAAAACGTTTCTCTTACGCCACGTCGCGCATCCTGTTGCCTACGGGTATCGGCCAAAAAGTGACGTTCTGTTAGCGGGACCGGGGGCCGGGCGGCGAGGAAGCGTCGCGATGGCAGGGCTCCGGGGGCGCCGATAATTTGACGCGCGCCGGCCGGAACCAATCTGGCACACGGATGGCTAGAAGAAAGGGACCTGTCCGTCCCGCGAAAAAAGTGAGCGACCGACATCGCGGCGATTGACAATCGTCCTGGAAGCGCTTTTCTTTGGTGCTTTCTTTTTTCCGAATCGGGGTACGGACCATCTCTTTTCCCGAGAACGTCTACGGCGACATCGCCGTCATTCATAGATCCTGTATGCGTGCAGAAGGCGTAAGTAAACAAACCGTCGTCCACGAAGCAGCGCAGTTGTTCAACCATATCGGCTATAGCGACCGCTATTTTGCCGATGTGTGGCGTGCGTGCGTCGACACGGAGACCGAGTTGAGCTGGGCGTACGAAACGCCCGACCAGTTTGCCCGGGCGGCCTTCGCGTTTGCCGCCGGCCAGTCCGTCGCGCACCTCCATCGCGTCATCGCCGCGCACGCCAGCGCGCCCGACCAGCTGGCGGCTATTTTCGACGGCTTCGAGTACCTTTTTTCCCGTCCCCCGCTCAAGGGAGGCTGCGCGTTGTTCAACACGCTCACGGAAGAAGGGTGCGATCCGGACATCAAGGCGCTGGCCCGCCGCGAACTGCTCGGCATCCAGCTTGCGATCGAGCATGTGCTGCGCCGCGGCAGGTTGCTCGGCGACTTCGTTCGCTCCATCGACCCGCCCTCCTTTGCGGCGCACATCACCAGCACCCTGGAAGGCGCGTTCCGGCTCAGCCGCGTGTATCAAACCACGACGTATCTGCGATCCGCCCTTCAGCATCTGCGCCGAATGGCCATGATGAACATGTGCGCGTAACACGCGGGCGTCTTCGCTGACAGAAACAATCCTCGAACCGGCGGGATTTAAGCCGCCTGTTTTGATGCGCGTTTGCACCAAACGCGCGCCTGCGTTGCTTCTACCCATACCCTGGAGTAATTTAGCGCGCTCGCGAGTGCGACTTCGGCACAGGCTAGACCGGCAAACCCCGCCGCCTGATCCCGTCGCAATCCACCATACCATCAGCAAGAACGCCGTTAGTTATGTCCGAGATTAAATCCAAAGTCTTCGCCATCGTCGCCGACAAGCTGGGCGTTGAGGAAGAGAACATCACCATCGAGTCCTCTTTTATCAACGACCTCGGCGCAGACTCACTCGACACGGTCGAGCTCATCATGGAATTCGAAAAAGAATTCGATGTCACGATTCCAGATGAGGACGCCGAAAAGATCTCCACGGTCGGGCACGCCGTTGACTATCTGAAAGAAAAAACGAGCTGATTCGGTATGCAGGCCCGGCGTGTCGCTGCCATTGCGGAAGCGGCACGCCGGGCATTTTTGTCTGCATACATCCGCAACGGACGGTTTAACCTATGAGCAACGGCATGCGCAGGGTGGTGATTACAGGCATGGGTGCGCTTACCCCCATTGGCCTCAGCGTCGAGTCATTCTGGGAAGGCATGATGCAGGGCAAGAGCGGCGCCGGCCCGATTACGGCGTTCGACTCGAGCGAGTATGCCACCCGGTTCGCCTGCGAATTGAAGGGGTTTGATGTCCTGAATCACATGGACAAAAAATCCGCTCGCCGGGCCGACCGGTTCACCCAGCTCGCCATCGTCGCCGCGGACCAGGCCGTTCAGGACGCCGGCATCGACCCGAGCACGCTCTCCACGGAGGAAAAAGACGGCACGGCCGTCATTTTCGGGAGCGGCATCGGCGGGCTGCAGACCTTTCAGGAACAGACCGAGATCTACCTGAATCAGGGCCCCAACCGCATCTCCCCGTTCTTCATTCCGATGCTCATTCCGGACATCGCCGCGGGCCACATTTCGATGAAGCATGGCTTCCGGGGTCCGAACTACGCAATCGTGTCGGCGTGCGCCACCGGCAACCACAACATCGGCGACGCCTTCGTGATGATCCAGCGCGGCCTGATCCATGCCGCGGTGTGTGGCGGCAGCGAAGCGACCGTCACCCCGCTCGGCATCGGCGGCTTCAGCGCGCTGAAGGCCCTCTCCACCCGGAACGATTCGCCGGAAACGGCCAGCCGGCCGTTCGACGCCACGCGCGACGGCTTCGTCCTGGGCGAAGGCGCCGGCGCCCTTTACCTGGAGGAACTCGACCACGCCCGGCGGCGCGGCGCGCGCATCTATGCCGAGATCATCGGCATCGGACTATCCGGCGACGCCTACCACCTCACCGCGCCCGACCCCGAGGGCAACGGCGCGCGGCTGGCGATGCTGATGGCGCTGCGCGACGCCGGCATCACCACGACGGATGTCGACTACATCAACATGCACGGGACGTCGACCCCGCTGGGCGACGTCGCCGAGTCCAAAGCCATCGAACAGGTTTTCGGCGACCACGCGTACGCGCTCAACGTCTCGTCCACCAAGAGCATGACCGGGCACCTGCTCGGCGCCGCCGGCGCCGTGGAGGCCATCGCCTCGATTCTCGCGACGGTGCACGACATCATCCCGCCGACCATCAACTTCAAGGAAAAGGACGAGCAGTGCCGGCTGAACTACACGTTCAACACGCCGCATCGCCGCCCCGTCAACTACGCCGTGAGCAACGCCTTCGGGTTTGGCGGGCACAACACCTCCGTCATCTTCAAGAAGTACAGCGACGGCTGATCGCGGCACCAACGCCGCTCACCGAAACACGATATCCTGAACGAGCGGCGCCTCCAGCCGTTCGTTCAGCCGTTTTCGCCACGCGTTCCGATGCAGGTACAACTCCTGCCGCCACGTGGCCGACGTGACGACCACATAGAGGATCCCCTTGCTGGCCCAGACGCGTTCGGTGACGGCGTTGATGGGGCCGCCGGCGACCTCTTTCCAGGCATCGACGATGCGCGCTTCATCCAGCTTGCGCTCGATGCCCAGCGATCCGATCAGTTTGCCGAGCACGTCTCCAAGCGGCTCCGGGCGGTGTTTCGATGACATGTCGGCGCGCGATTGATCCACTTAGTCAAAAATTTGCAGGCGTCGAACGGCCTGCCCGAAAACAATGCATGCGCCCTTTTGTACACACGCATGTTACCTTAAACCGATGGCAGGCGGCTCCGATCCTGAGTGCGTCCACTGAAAGCCGGCCACCTCCTCGGCGCCGGCCTCCTCCTCCCGTCTCATGCTCCAACGCCCCGTTCGATTCATGCTCCGATCGCTGACGCTCGCCGGCCTGCTGCTGGCGACCTTCGCCGCGAGCACCCGGGCGCAGGCGCCGGCCGGCGACACGATGCGCGTCTCCGTCGCCCAGGCCATCCAGCGCGCGGTGACGGCAAGCCCGGAGATCGGCGATGTCGCCTCGCAGCGGGACTTCGCGGCCGCGCGGTACGAACTGGCGCGCGCCAGCCGCTTCCTGACCGAATTTAATCTGAATACCGGGCATTCGGTAGCCCCGGGGCTCAAAGGGATCGGCGACACGCCGACCGACCGGCTCTACCTCAACCCGGACATCCGCAACGACTGGAGCGACCTCAGCATGTATTATCAGATACAGGCCGAGGCCATCCAGCCCATCTACACCTGGGGCGAACTGAGCGGCAACCTCCGCGCCGCGCGGCAGGGCGTGGCGGTGGAAGAGGCCTCCGTCGACATCCGCCAGGCCGAAGTGGCGCTCCGCACCGGCGAGCTGTTCTATAGCGTGTTGCTGGCCGACGAGCTGTTCCGGCTGACCGACCGCGCCGGCGACATCGTCGATCAGGCCAAGCGGGAGATTCGCCGGCTGCTGGACGAAGGGGCCGAGGGGGTGGACGACGCCGATCTTTTTCAGGTCCAGATCACCGAGCAGGAGTTCCTTCGCCGCGTCGTCGAGGTAACCCAGCGCCGCGAAACGGCGCGCACGGCGCTGAAGCGACAGCTTTTCATCCCGGACGGGACGGTCGTCCTCCCCGACGCCATCACGCTCGAGCCCGTCGACTACGCGCCGGATGCGCTCGAAGCGTATTTCGAGCGGGCGTTTGCGCATCGACCGGAGTTGCGGAAGGCCCGCGCCGGGTTTGCCGCGCGGGATGCGCTGGTCGACGTCGCCCGGTCGCAGTATTACCCCAAGCTGTTCGCCGGCGTGTCGTCCAACCTGTCGGGCGCCGACGGGCGCTACCGGCAGCCGACCCCGTATGTCGGCGACCCGTTCCGGGGCCGCTCGTTCAAGGCCGGCCTGGGCCTGCGGCAAAACCTCAACGTCTTCCAGACGCGCGCGCGCGTCCAGCAGGCCGAGGCGGAGCGCAATCAGGTGTATTATCAGCAGGAGGGGCTGGAGCAACTGATCCTGTTTCAGGTTGAAGAAGCCTACCGGAACCTGATCGTAGCCCGCGCCGCGCTCGATGCACAAAACGAATCGCTGCGCATCAGCAAGGATTGGCTGCGCGCCGAGATGGTCAACTTCGACCTCGACCTCGGCGATACGGAGAATCTGGTCAAGGCCGTCCAGGCCGAGCTCCAGATCGAAGCCCAGTATTACGAAACGGTACAGCGATACAACATCACGGTGCTGCGCTTACTCAACGCGTGCGGCCTCCTCGTCGACCAGGCGCAGGGTGGCACACTCGTTGAATAAATACAGGGTGCACCGGGAGAAACAGCGAATTTGACGCTTTTTCCCGCTATCGACACCTTTACAAACCGACATCGCTCGATCCAATGTCTTCAATCCTATACAGAATATTCGCCCTTTGCCTCTTTCTGGTCGCCCTGCTCCTGCCGGCTTCGGCGCAGGCGCAGGAAGATGTCATCCGCAAGATGCTCATCGACCGCGATCATGAAATCAAGGCCCTTCTGGGGGACAAAAAAACGCTTACTGACGCCCAGGAGGATGAACTCAAGGAATTGATCAACGGCGTCATCGACTTCGACCGGATGAGCCAGGATGCGCTCGGCGCCGAGTGGAGCAAATTGACCCCGGAACAGCACACGGAATTTGTCAAAGTTTTTAGCGAAATTGTCAAAGGTCAGTCGCTGGCCGACCTTGACATCTACCGCCTCAACATGACCATCGGTGATATCAAGGTGGACGACGACAGCGCCCATGTTGAAACCACCACGGTCTACAAGGAGAAGCCCATGAACGTGGCGTACGCACTGGGCTTCCGCGGCAATGAATGGCGCGTGGACGACATCATCCTCGACGGTGTGAGCACCACCGAAGGATATGCCCGCTCGTTCCAGACGTATGTGCGGAAACGAGGCTTTGACGCCCTGATGGCCAGCTTGCACAAAAAGCTTGATAAAATGAGCGCGACGGGCTGAGAGACCTTCGCTCCGGGTGGCAGGCTCCAAGGGAGAACCTCGTCACAACAGGTGCGTACGTGTGGTTTCCTTCTAGTCAGCCGCCCTAGTAGAAGATACAGATGTCCACGTTCGAAGAAGGATACGTCTACCATACGTATGGACCTGACCGATACGTTCGAGATGCGGTTGCTTCTGTCCTGACGCTCCGGCGTCACGACCCCGATCGTCCGGTTGCGCTTTATTGTCCGCCGAATCACATCGAGGTACTCCAGCAGTACGGGCTTGACACGTTGTTCGACTTTATAGGCGAACTTCCGGAGGAAAACCGGTCGATCATCGGGTTCAAGCATCAACTGCACCTGTTCATGCCCTACGAGCGCTCGCTGTACGTGGACTCGGACATGGTGTGGTGCCGCGACCCGGATCCGCTCTGGACGCAGCTCTCCGCGTTTCCGTTCACGGCCACGGGCCTGGAGCGGGCGGACTTCTTCTTCGGGGGGCCGAAGGGCGTGGCGGTTGCGTTCGACTACCTGCTGGACCGGCGCCGGCGTACGATGCGCCGCTTCGGGCTCAGCCACCTGCCCCGCGTGCAGGCCGGCATGATCTACAGCCAGGACCGCGAACTCACGCGCGAAGTCTGCCAGCGGGCCTCGCGGTTCCTGAGCCGCCGCAACGAGACGCACTTCCGCAGCCGGCTCAACGAAGGCCGCACGGAAGAATCGTGCGAGTGGAGCCTCGCCATGGCGATGAGCCAGATGCGCCTCCATGTCTTCCCGTGGCTCCAGGGCCACAACAGCCCGCAGCTGGACTACATCGACGGCATGACCGAATACGACGGCGATTTCGAACACGTCGTGTGCCGCTACTACACCGACCGGTTCGTGTACATGATGCGGAGCATCGCCAACCTGCCGCTGCGCAACTTCCTGGTCAAGGTCTTTTCCTCGCTGCCGGGACGGGGCGACTACCTCGAAGTGACGCCGTTCGTGCTCCACTTCGGGTGGCTCCACTACAAACCCCGGTTCCGCGAGTTTTCGGTTCGCACGTGGAACCGGCTCACGCAACCCCAGCAGCCCCTGCCCGCCGAGGCCGTTTCCGTGCAGGCGGAATAAATCTCGATTGCATTTTGTATGTTTGGAAACGTGGCCGCCTCCGGGTGGCCACGTTTCTTTTTTTGGACTTGCTCCATCCCCATTTTGCCGATCTCCGGACCACGCACCGCCATGCGCATCGCCCTCATCACCCTGCTCGTCGTCTGTCTCACGCCATTCGCCACCGCGCAACGCGCGCCCCTGTTCACGCAGGATTTCAGTCCGGAAGAATTCGCCGCGCGCCGGGAGGCCGTCTACGATGCGATCGGCGCCTCCGGCATCGCCCTGCTGCAGGGAGCGCCCAGCCCGCGAGGCTACACCCGTTTTCGCCAGACGAACGAGTTTTATTACCTGACGGGTGTCGAGGTGCCGCACGCGCTCGTGCTGCTCGACGGCGCCAGCCGTTCGGCGACGCTGTATCTGCCGCACCGCAACGCGCGCCGCGAGGCGGGTGAAGGGCGCATGCTCGCGGCGGAAGACACGGATTTCTTCAGCGACCTGGGGTACGCCGGCGTATATGGCCCGGAGTTGCTCGGTGAACACCTCGGCCGCCAGCTCCGCCGGGCCGGCGTCACTGTGTTCACGCCGTTCAGCCCGGCCGAAGGCACGGCGGAAAGCCGGGATCTGGGGCTCCGCGTCAATGCCGACATCGCGTCCGACCCCTGGGACGGGCGCCCCACGCGGGAGGCCGCCTTCATGCAGCTCCTGGAGCAGCGCTTTCCCGGCATCGTCCTCGCCGACCTCACCCCGACCCTCGACGCGCTCCGTCTCGTAAAAAGCGACGGCGAGCTGGCCCTCATCCGCAAGGCGACCCGGCTGTCGGGTCTCGCGCTCATGGAAGCGGCGCGGTCGACCGTGCCCGGCATCATGGAAGAAGAACTCGACGCGGTCGCGCGCTACATCTTCCTGCGGCATGGCGCCCAGGGCGACGCCTACTACTCCCTCATCGCCGGCGGCCCCAACGCGTTTTTCCCCCACTATCACGCCGGCAAGAGCCCGCTGGTCGACGGCGAGCTGGTCCTGATGGACTACGCGCCGGACGTCGGGTACTACATGAGCGATGTCACCCGGATGTGGCCCGTCAACGGCCGCTTCAGCAAGGAGCAGCGCGAACTGTACGGGTTTTATCTGGCCTGCTACAAGGCCATCCTGAGCCACATCCGGCCCGAGGTGACGGCGGCCCAGATCCGCCGCGAGGCCGTCAAGGACATGGACGCCGCGTTCGCCGCCGCATCGTTCACCAAACCGGCTCACCGGGAGGCGGCGCGCGCCTTCGTCGAAAGCTACCGCGCCGGCAGCCAGCGCGAGGATGCGCGGCTCGGTCACTGGGTGGGGATGGCCACGCACGACGTGGGCGACTACACCGGCCCGCTGAAGCCGGGCATGGTCTTCACGATCGAGCCGGCGCTGCGCGTCCCGGAAGAGATGATCTACATCCGGCTCGAAGACCTCATCATCATCACCGAAGCCGGAGCCGAAATCGTATCCGATTTTGTGCCGATGGAGATCGAGGACCTGGAGCGGCTGATGGAAGAGCCTGGAATGCTTCAGGACTCGGCGAAAGAGCTGGATGCGGCGCTGATGCAGGCGCTGGATCCAGACATGGCGCGCAAGCGCTAGCGCCGGCGGGCGTTACGTCAGAAAAGCCATCGCCCCGGGCGCGTCTGGCGCCACGTGGTAGAGGTTGAAGAAGTGCTCGCGCAGGAAACGCTCCTGGTGCAGGTGCTCGAACAGACGCACGAGCGGATCGTAGATGCCGCCCGTGTTGATCAGGACGATCGGCTTGGCGTGATAGCCGAGTTGTTTGAGCGTCAGCACCTCGAGGAATTCCTCGAGGGTGCCGAGACCGCCGGGCAGCACCACGAAGGCATCCGAGCGCTCCCGGAGGAGCGTCTTGCGCTCGGCCATCGTGTCGGTGATGATGAGTTCGTCCGCGATGTCGTAGGCGACGCCTTCCAGTTCGTTGAGCGCCCGGGGGAGGATGCCCACGACCTGTCCCTTCGCGGCGTGCGCGGCCCGGGCCAGTTCGCCCATCAGGCCGACATCTCCGCCGCCATACACCAGCGTCAAACCGCGCCGCGCCAACTCGAATCCGAGTTGTTTTGCCACGTCAAAATACGCCGGCTGCACCGCACCGCTGGACGCGCAGAATACGCAGACCGATTCGATCATGAATTCGACCGCGCGTGTTCGAATGCGAACGAGGCATACGCATTCTCCGCGGTCGAGAACCATTTGTAGGAGCTGTCGCGGAACTGTTTAAAGGCCGCGTACACCCGCCCATACCCCGGCTCGGCAGCGGCCTGGGCTTCCATGATCTCGAACGCCTTCTTCTCGGCTTCCGCCATGACGTCGTTCGAGAAGCGGCGGAGGTTGACGCCGGCATCGAGCAGGCGCTGCAGGGCCGGCGGATTTTTCGCGTCGTAGCTCGCGAGCATCGCGATGGATGCCGCCGCGGCCGCCGTGGAGATCGCTTCCTGATAGGCAGCGGGCAGCTGGTCGTACGCGCCCTTGTTGACGTAGAGCGACAGGCCGGGGCCCGGCTCCCACCATCCGGGGTAGTAGTAGTACTTCGCTACGCGATAGAAGCCCAGCTTCTCGTCGTCGTAGGGTCCGACCCATTCCGCCGCGTCGATGGCGCCGCGTTCGAGCGCCGGGTAGACCTCGCCGGCCGCGATGAGTTCGACGCCCACGCCCATTTCGTGCATCACCTCGCCGCCGAGACCGGGAATGCGCATCTTGAGGCCGCGCATGTCCTGCAGACCGTTGATCTCTCGGCGAAACCAGCCTCCCATCTGCGTACCAGTATTGCCGCAGGGAAAGTTGATGACGTTGAAGTCCGCGAACACCTCGCGCATGATTTCGAGGCCGCCGCCGTGGTACATCCAGGCATTTTGCTGGCGGGCGGTGAAGCCGAAGGGCACGGTGCAGTCGAACGAGAGCGCCGGGTTGAGCCCCTTGAAATAATAGCTCGCGCCGTGACCGATCTGGACGGTGCCTTTCTGCACCGATTCGAGCACCTGGTCATACGGCACGATTTCGCCGGCCGGATAGACGCGGATGTCGAATCGTCCATCGGTCAGGGCCGAGACGCGTTGCGCGAAGACCTCGGCGGCGCCGAAAATCGTGTCGAGCGAGCGGGGAAAGCTGGAGATCAGCCGCCACCGGATGTTCGGTTGCGTCTGAACGGCCGGCGCGCCGGCGCCATCGGGGCCGGAGCCGCAACCTGCCAGCACGCCGCCGGCTGCCGCGGCCGTGAGGGTAGACTTCTTGAGAAAATCCCTTCTTTCCATGTCACGTGGACGTTCGATAGCGATGATTTTCCCGAAAAAGTCGGCAATTAAAAGTGAAAAACAAAGCTGGCGCCCCAGATATTCGGGCTGATCTCGTTGACGCCGAGATTGAATTCGGCCAGGAAATGCACCTGCTCGATAAACATGACATCGATGCCCAGATTCGCCCAGGTCGGCAGGTCGGGATCGTCGTCGAAGATGAGGTCGAAATCGATGCCGCCGTAGAGGTCGAGGGTCTCCGAGAGCGGGTAGGCGATGTTCAGCCCCCCGTCGAAGGCCAGATCGTTCTGGACGTGGAGCCCGGTCATGAGCGAGACGTACGGCGGGCCCGGCCGAAGGCCCAGCTCGACGGAGCCGCCGACAAGGGTGCCGTCTTCGAAGAAGCCGGCGCGGGCCTCGAAGTCGAGCCCGGTCCCGACGCCGTAGCGGCCCATGACAAACATCGCGAGCGCGTTGGCGCCGTCGTTGTTGAACACGACCGGAGCGCCGGCGAGAACGAAGGTGCGCCCGGGAAGCGAGCGTGCGGAGTTGAGTACCTGGGCCTGGGCGGTTGAACCGATCCATCCGGCCAGGAGGACGAGGAGCAGGAGGGTGTGTTTCATGGGTTCCGTCGGAATACAAAGGGGAGCGGCCTTATGGGCCACGGCGTGCACCCGGTTGGTGGACGGCCGGCGCATGTGCGCCGATGCTAGATAGAATGGTTGGATGATTTCCGGTCGGCGCGAAAGGAAGAAGGTGTTGGCGCGCCGTCTGATATGCGTTGTTCATCCCAACCCGAATCCCCTGCGAATCGTTCCGGGCCCATGGATGCACAATATTTGATGAAGGCAGGTCGTTGATTCCATAGCCATTCCGGAAACACGGCACCTCCCCCTCGCTCCCTTCTTTCTTAACCCATACCTGGACATCGCCATGTTTACGCGCCTGCTCACGACCGCGAGCCTGGGCCTCGCCGGCCTCGCCCTCTGGTTTTTCGCAACACCGACCTCGACCCCGGTACCGCCGCCCCCTCCGCCGATCCATCCGATCAACCTCCCAACACCTCCCCCGCTCCCGCCGACTATCGACGGCGAGCCCCGTCCCATCCCGGCGTTCATCCATCGCGGGCTCGACTGGCTCGCCGCCGCGCAGCTCGAAAGCGGCGGATGGGGCGCCGGAACGCACGCTCACCAGGACATCCGCGACCCGAAAGCCGTCGCCGCCGACCCCGCCACCACGGCGTTTGCGGCTATGGCCCTGCTGCGCACGGGCAGCACGCCGGCGTCGGGCCCCTACCGCGATCAACTCAGGCGCGCGCTGGTCTTTCTCGTCGATCAGGTGGAATCGCAGCTGCCCGGGACGGCCAACATAACCGACCTGACCGGCACGCAGCCGCAAATCAAGCTGGGGCAGAACATCGACGTCTCGATGACGGCGCAGTTCTTCACGCGGGCGCTCCCCTACCTGGCCGATGACGAGGCGCTTGCCGGCCGCGTGCAGCAGGCTCTGGGCGTCTGCCTGAACAAGCTCGCCGCCACGCAAAGCGCCGACGGCAGCTGGAACGACCGGGGCGGCTGGGCGGCCGTGCTCCAATCGGCCATGGCGAACAATGCGTTCGAGATGGCTGACGAGGCCGGCGTGGCCGTCGACAAGGACGCGCTCGAAAAATCGCGGCGGTACCAGCGGAGCAACGTCGACGCAGCGACGGGTGAGGTGCGCACGGAGAGCGCGGCCGGCGTATCGCTGTACTCGATCGCCAGCAACCAGCGCGCTACGGCCAAAGAAGCGCAGCAAGTCCGGGATGCCATCGCCGGCGCAAAATCACGCGGCGAACTCGCCCCGAGCGCCGAGCCCACGGCCCAGGCGCTGCAATCCCTGGGTTATGCCGCCGACGAGGCCGAGCGCCTCGAGGAATCCTTCCGCCAGAACGAGGCGACCCGGACCATGCTCAACGACGACGCGGTGCTCCAGGGCTTCGGCAACAACGGCGGGGAGGAATTTCTGAGCTACATGATGACGAGCGAGTCGCTCGCGCACGCCGGCGGCGAAGACTGGAGCGCCTGGTACGAAAAAATGAACGAGCGCCTCTCCGCCATCCAGAACGGCGACGGCAGCTGGTCCGGTCACCATTGCATCACGAGCCCCGTCTTCTGCACCGCCGCGGTGATCATGACGATGACGGCGGACCGGGATGGTGCGTCGACGAGGAAGAGCTGAGGGATTGCCTGCGGCTGCGGACATGAGTGCTTCGCGGCCATGAGCTGCCTGCGGCTGCGGACATGAGTGCTTCGCGGGCATGAGCTGCCTGCGGCTGCTGTCAGGAAAGGGTTAAGTATCCTATGAAGCATACATGACCTTGCCCAGCATTCATGACCTTGCCCAGCATTCATGACCTTGCCCAGCATTCATGACCTTGCCCAGCATTCATGACCTTGCCCAGCATTCATGACCTTGCCCAGCATTCATGACCCGGAAAAACCTCTTCCTCATCCCCCTTTGCCTCCTCGTCGCATCCTGCGGGCAGCCTTCGGTTCGGGAACGGGCCGAAGGGCTGCTTGCCGGGGCGAGCGCGTACCTGTGGGCGCAACAGGCCGGCGACGGCGGATGGCACAGCGAGACGCACGGCATCGTGCGGGGTGGGCAGGCCTGGACGCCCTTCATCCTGCACGCGCTGCTCACGACGTCCCCCGCCGCCCGGGATAGCGATGCCGCGCGCGCGGTGGCGTTCATTCGCGCACACATCGACAGCGCCGGCGCGGTGGGACGCCTCCATCCGATCGTACTCGAATACCCGAACTACGCCTCGGCCTTTGCGCTGAGGGTGCTCGCGCGCGACGACGCGACGGCGGGCGATGCCGGCCGCATCGCGCGCTACCTGCTCGGCCAGCACTTCACCGAACCGCGCGGCATCTTCCCGGAGCATCCCGCCTACGGGGCGTGGGGGTTCGGAGAGGTCGGGCTGCCGTCGGGTGGAGTCGGGCATGTGGACCTCTCCCATACGCGGCGCGTCCTGCAGGCGCTGCGCGAGGCGGGGGTGACGGACAGCCTCGTCTACGCCCGGGCTGCGACCTTCCTCGGACGATTGCAAAAGCGCGACGCCGCCGGCTACGATGGCGGATTCCACTATGCCCCACTGGCCGTCTTCGCCAACAAGGGCGGTTTCGAACCGGATGCCGGGGGCGTCCCCATTTATGCGAGTTATGCCACCACCACGTGCGACGGCCTGCTGGCCCTGCTGGCTGCCGGCGTCCCTCCCTCCGATGCCCGTGTGCGCGACGCTGTGGCCTGGCTGCGGGATCACCCGCGGCTCGATTATCCGGAGGGCATCCCTGCCGGACAGGCCGCCGGCTGGGACGAGGCCATCTTCTTCTACCACCTGATGGTCCGCGCCGAAGTCTATCGCGCGCTCGACTGGCCGGACACGGGATGGCGCGGCGAGATCGTGTCGCTCCTCGAAACCCGCGTGCGCCCCGACGGTTCGTTCGCCAATCCGGCCGGCGCGCCCAACAAGGAAGACGACCCGCTTCTGGCGACCGCCTTCGCCCTCGTGGCGCTCGGCGCCCTTGTGCACTGAGCGCGCCCGGCGTCCCGACGCGTCTCAACCTCTCGCATCATGCGCTACCCGATCTTCGACGGACACAACGACACCCTGCTCAACCTCTATGTCCCCGAGCGCGGACAGGGGCGATCGTTTTTCGAGCGGAGCGACATCGGCCACATCGACCTGCCCCGGGCGCTGGAGGGAGGCTTCGCCGGCGGTTTTTTCGCCATGTTCACCCCCCAGGCCGATCCCCCCAAAAAACCCGCGGCAGACGCCTCCCCCGAGGCCCTCGCGGCCTACGTCGAGGCCCTGCAAACGCCCGTCTCCCAGGAACGCGCGCGCGAGCTGACGCTGGGCATGATGGCCCTGCTGCTCCGCATCGCGTCGCAATCCGCCGGCCGCGTGCGTGTCGTGCACGACGTCGCGTCGCTCCGCCAGTGCATCGCCGACGGCGTGATGGCGGCTATCATGCACATCGAGGGCGTCGAGGCCATCGACCCGGGCCTGGATGCGCTGTACGTGTTCTACGAAGCCGGCTTACGCTCCCTCGGCCCCGTCTGGAGCCGGCCTAACGCGTTCGGTCATGGCGTGCCCTTCGCCTTCCCCGGCACGCCGGATACCGGGCCGGGCCTGACCGAGGCCGGCAAGGCGCTCGTGCGCGCCTGTAACGACCTCGGCGTGTTGATCGACCTCAGCCATCTCAACGAAAAGGGTTTCTGGGACGTGGCCGACCGGTCCGCACATCCCCTCATCGCCACGCACTCCGGCGCGCACGCGCTATGCGCCTCGCCGCGCAATCTTACTGATCGTCAGCTCGACGCCATCCGCGCCTCGGGCGGGGTAGTCGGCGTCAACTTTCACGTCGGCTTCCTGCGGGAGGACGGTCGGCAGGAGGCCGATACGCCGCTCCAGCGCATCGCCGATCACGCGGTCTATATGGCGGATCGGATGGGCATCGAACACGTGGCGCTGGGGTCCGATTTCGACGGGGCGACCATGCCGGCCGAGCTGGGCGACGTGGCCGGCTTGCCCCGGCTCATGGATACGCTGGCGGCGAACGGTTTCGGGCCCGACGACCTGCAGAAGATCGGCTACACGAACTGGATCCGTGTGTTAGAGGCAACCTGGCACGGTTAAACGCTCAGCCCCGGATCGATGCGTCGGCTCATCTGAGCGGGAAGTACCACTTGCCGAGATCGGCGGGGGCCGGCGGCAGGTTGCGCAGGTCTTCCCGTATCCCCAGGGAATCGATATAGGCCAGGTGCCGCATCGAAAGGGCAATGCGCTGGTCCGCGCCGCGCTCCAGTCCGCTGAGATGGCCATTCATCCACACCGCCACGGTCTCCGGGTGACGTTCCAGCATGGTTCTGACCACTTCGTAATATCGCCTCAAATCCACCTCCTCATCCCGCAACACGACGGAGGACCATCGCAAGAGCGAGAACGGGTCGCCGGCCTCGCCGGCTTCGAGCCAGAGGGCGGCGGCTTCGTCCTGCCGCCCCATCGCGGCGAGGTGATTCCCGTACAGCCGCTTGCCGACGATCGAGCCTGCCCGGGCCGCGCGTTCGGCCCAGAAGGCGAACTGGGTGGTGTCGGCGTCCGCCCCGGTCAGGCCGGCGACGCGGTACTCCGATCGATAGCTGATGGCGAGCACGGCCATGGCGTCCGCGTCGCCCCGGTCGGCCCGTTCGCGGAGGGTAGCGACGAGGCGGTCGGACCAGTACCGCGCCTTGTCCGGGTCCCGGGTCCAGTCGCGCATCCAGCGGGCGAACCAGTGCCGGCGGTTTCGGAGCTGGACGCCGTTCTCGTAATACGAGGCCAGATACTGCATGGCCGGCGCATCGCCCATGCGCGCTGCCCGCTCAAAATAATCCGCGGCGCGCAGCGGGTGTCCACTGTCATAGAGCGCTCGCCCACGGGCGCTCAGCTCCTCGGCGGAGAGCCCTGCGGGCGACTGGCAGCCGGCCATCAGGAGCAATACAAACAGCGCGACCGCACGCATGGATCGAACGAAGAAAACGGAGACAGACAAAGCGTTTTCCCAAAACGCCTAACCCGTCCATCCGGGTTCCTGCGCAAGGGGGAAAACAAAAAGACCCGGATCGGATGGCCCGAGCCAGGTCTTTCTTGGGTGTGGAGATAAGGGGAGTCGAACCCCTGACCTCTGCAGTGCGATTGCAGCGCTCTACCAACTGAGCTATATCCCCGTCGTGCCCCTGAAACCGAGGGGTCCCGCGCCCGGTTCCGGGGAGGCGATATCCGCGAATACACCAGTCGCAACGAGTTGTTAGTACCCCTCTGCTCGCCTCGCATACCTGCAGTCCGCGCACCAACCATGAAAGGTATTGCCATACCGCTCGTCGGGCTGATGGTATGCCTGGGATATGCCTGCCCGCTCAGCGCACAACCCCGACCTGACTGGGCGGTGGCGCTCGTCAACCTCGACAGCGCGTCGTACGATTTCCCCCGCATCCTCGACACGGCGATCGACCGTGACGGCAACCTGATCGTCGCCGGCATGGCGACCGGCGCGATCGATCTGGATGGCGATGGACAACCGAACTTCATCACGCGGGGCACCACCGACCTATTCGTGGCGCGTTACACGCCGACCGGAGCCCTCTCCTGGGCGCACAACGCGGGAGGCGACTGGTCGCTTGCGTTCAACGACCTACACGATGTACTGGGCCGGCACGTCGCTTCGCTGCACCAGGGCTTCCTGCCCGCCGGCGAGCATCGGTTCATCATCGATGGCAACGCGTTGCCGGCCGGCCTGTACGCGGTGAGGCTCCGTGGCGAGGCGCTGACCGCGCGCCGGCTGATCGTCAGGGTGCCGTAACGAGTCCGAATGCAGGTACATGCAGATGATCGGAACATGAAAGGTTCGTTTTAGCGGAACAGCCCCGATACCACCTCGTAATTCACACGTGCGCAACACGTGTAATCCGTACCGTCATGCAAAAGAAACTGACCATCACGATCGACGAAAGCGTCTACGAAGGCTTGTACCGCATCGTCGGCGCAGGCAATATCAGTCAGTTCATCGAACGCCTGTTGCGTCCGCATGTCATCCAGGATGAACTCGATGCGGCCTACGCCGAAATGGCTGCAGACGAATCCCGGGAGCGAGAAGCCCTGGACTGGTCAGAGGCCCACATAGCCGACGCTGCCGATGAAACGTGGTGAAGTGTGGTGGGTGAACTTCGACCCATCCGTTGGAGGTGAAATTCAGAAAAAACGACCCGCTGTCATCGTCAGCAACGATGCATCGAACAGACACCTGAATCGGGTCCAGGTGGTGCCGATCACATCAAACGCCGATCGCCTGTACCCGAGCGAAGCCTATGTACGGGTCGGTGATCGCACAGGGAAGGCCCTGGCAGATCAACTGGCAACCGTCAGCAAGCTGCGCTTCATGAGTCGGATAGGAACGATCTCCCCGGGTGATTTGCAGGCCATTGAACGGGCCATTCGGATTCAGCTCGGGATGTCGTGACCGTTTGACAGTCCAGAGCCTGCTGAAACCAGACCCTTTGGATCTTGAATCCCCGAAGGGTCTAAATTCCCTGCGAAGAACGCGCAATTATCGAACAATTCCCCTACCCTCCGGTATCAGTAGCCCTTCTCGACCGCCATCTTTCGACAGCCCAGACTATGAGCACCACGCCTGACAAACGGGACTATTTCGGCGCCAAGGCCACCTTCGACACCGGCTCCGGCTCCGCCTACATCTACCGCCTGGACCGCCTGGCCAAATCCTTTCCGGGCATCAACCGCCTGCCTTTCTCGATCAAGGTGCTGCTCGAAGCGGCCCTCCGCGAGTGCGACGGCTTCCTGGTGACCCGGGAAGATGTCGAGCGCCTCGCCACGTACGACCCGAAGGCGCCGGCCCAGGAAGAGATCCCGTTCATGCCGGCGCGCGTGCTCCTGCAGGATTT
Source organism: Rhodothermales bacterium (assembly GCA_041391505.1). Classification (NCBI taxonomy): domain Bacteria; kingdom Pseudomonadati; phylum Rhodothermota; class Rhodothermia; order Rhodothermales; species Rhodothermales bacterium. The sequence continues at coordinate 102,038 of JAWKNW010000004.1, read as the reverse complement.
CACCGGGGTGCCGGCCGTCGTCGACCTCGCAGCCATGCGCTCCGCCATGGCCCGCCTCGGCGGCGACCCCAACGAAATCAACCCCGGCGTGCCGGTACACCTGATCATCGACCACTCGGTGCAGGTCGACGCCTACGGCATGGCGGACGCCCTGCGCATCAACTCGGAATACGAGTTCGAGCGCAACGCCGAGCGGTATGAGTTCCTCCGCTGGGGCCAGCAGGCGTTCGACAACTTCGGCGTCGTCCCGCCGGCGTCGGGCATCTGCCACCAGGTCAACCTCGAGTATGTCGCGCGCGCCGTATGGACGCGCCCCGAGGCGGACGGGCTCGTCGTCGCCTACCCGGATTCGCTCGTCGGCACCGACAGCCACACGACCATGATCAACGGCCTCGGCGTCGTCGGCTGGGGCGTGGGCGGCATCGAGGCGGAGGCCGTCATGCTCGGCCAGCCGGTCTACATGCTCATGCCGGAGGTGGTGGGCTTCCGCCTCACGGGCGAGCTGCCCGAGGGGGCCACGGCGACGGACCTCGTGCTCACCGTCACCCAGATGCTCCGCAGCTACGGCGTCGTCGGCAAATTCGTCGAGTTCTTCGGCCCGGGCCTCGGCCGGCTCACCGTGCCGGACCGCGCCACCATCGCCAACATGGCTCCGGAATACGGCGCCACGATGGGCTTCTTCCCCATCGACGGCGAAACGATCGACTTCCTCCGCCGCACGGGCCGCGACGCCGACCTCGTCACGCTCGTAGAGCGTTACACCAAAGAGCAGGGCCTTTTCCGGACGGACAGCACGCCGGACCCCGAGTTCGTCGACACGCTCGAACTCGACCTCTCGACGGTCGTCCCGAGCCTCTCCGGCCCCAAGCGCCCGCAGGACCGGATCGCCCTGCCCGACGTGAAGCAGGTGTTCGCCACGTCGCTCACCACGCCGCCGGGCCCCAAGGGCTTCGGCCTCAGCCCCGAGGCGCTGGCGAAAAAAGGCCGCTACAAGGACGACAAGGGACGGACGATCGAGATGCAACACGGCGATGTCGCCATCGCCGCCATCACGAGCTGCACGAATACGAGTAACCCGTCGGTCATGATCGGCGCCGGCCTCGTGGCCAAAAAAGCCGTCGAGCGCGGCCTGACCGTCAAGCCGTTCGTCAAAACCAGCCTCGCGCCGGGCTCGAAAGTCGTGCACGACTACCTCGAGGCCGCCGGCCTGCTGCCGTACCTCAACCAGATCGGCTTCAACATCGTCGGCTACGGCTGCACGACGTGCATCGGCAACTCGGGACCGCTCAACGAGCCGGTCGTCGCGGCGATCAAGGAGGGCAACCTCATCGCCGCCGGCGTGCTCTCGGGCAACCGCAACTTCGAGGGCCGCATCCACCCGAACGTGCAGGCCAACTTCCTGGCCTCGCCGCCGCTCGTCGTGGCCTACGCCCTGGCCGGCACGGTCGACATCGACCTCACGAAGGACCCGATCGGCACCGACAAGGCCGGCAAGCCGGTCTACCTGAAAGAGATCTGGCCGACGAGCAAGGAAATCCAGAACGCCGTCAGCCAGTACCTCACGCCGGCGATGTTCGAGAAGGAATACAACGGCATCGAGACCTCGAACGAGGACTGGAACAAGATCAAGATCCCCGAAGGCTCCATCTACGAATGGAGCACGGAATCCACCTACATCCAGGAGCCGCCGTATTTCGACGACCTGACCGGCGAGACGCCCACGATCGCGCCGATCGGCGGCGCGCGGGTGCTGGGTATCTTCGGCGACTCCACAACCACCGACCACATCTCCCCCGCCGGCGCGATCAAGCCGGACGGGCCGGCCGGCAAGTACCTCACCGAACACGGTGTGCCGTTCCTCGATTTCAACTCGTTCGGCTCGCGCCGCGGCAACCACGAGGTGATGATGCGTGGCACCTTCGCCAACATCCGCATCAAAAACAAGCTGCTCCCCGGCACGGAAGGCGGCATCACCAGATACCTGCCCACGGGTGAGACGCTGTCCATCTACGACGCCTCGATGAAGTACCAGGCCGACGGCACGCCGCTGGTCATCTTCGCCGGCAAGGACTACGGGATGGGCTCGAGCCGCGACTGGGCTGCCAAAGGCACGATCCTGCTCGGCGTCAAGGCCGTCATCGCCGAAAGCTTCGAGCGCATCCATCGCTCCAACCTGATCGGCATGGGCGTCCTTCCGCTCCAGTTCAAGGAGGGCGAGAGCTACGTGACCTACGGGCTGGACGGCACGGAAACGTTCGACGTCCCGGTGACGGACGACGTCAAGCCGCGCCAGGACATCGTGGTGACCGCCACCCGGGCCGACGGGTCGAAGGTGACGTTTACGACGACGTGCCGGCTGGACACCCCCGTCGAGGTGGATTATTACCGCAACGGCGGCATCCTGCACTACGTGCTGCGGAATTTCCTGAATCGGGCGATGGCGGGGGCGTAGGGAGGGTCACTGGTCATTGGTCATTGGAGCACCCTCTAATCACCCCTGACCGAGGTCCAGTGACCGATGTCCAGTGACCAATGACCGATGTCATCACGACGCCGGCGCGTAGTCTCGTTCGATCCGGCCGTCCACCAGTTCGACGACCCGGGTGCCGTAGCCGGCGAGCTGCTCGTTGTGCGTCACCTGGATGATGGTGACCCCTTCGTCGTTCAGGGCCTTGAGCGTCTCCATCACCTCCTGCGCCTGGTTGGAATGCAGGTTGCCGGTGGGCTCGTCCGCCAGGATGAGGCGGGGCTCGATGATGAGCGCCCGCGCGATGGCGACCAGCTGTTGCTGGCCCCCCGAGAGCTGATTGGGGAAGAGATCCTTCTTCGCCACGATGTTGAACCGATCCAGCATCTCGGCCACGCGGGCCTTCCGTTCGCCGCCCTTCATCTTCTTGTACAGCAGCGGCGTCTCCAGATTTTCGTAGACCGTCAGATCGTCGATGAGGTGGTAGGCCTGGAAGACGAACCCGATCTGCTCGCGATGCAGCGCCGTGCGCTGTTTCTCGTTCATCCCGTGCACCGGCTGGCCGTCAAACAGGTAAGCGCCTTCCGACGGGTCGTCGAGCATGCCGATGATGTGCAGCAGCGACGACTTGCCGGCGCCCGAGGGCCCCATGATGCTGACGAACGCGCGTTCCTCGATGTCCAGATCGATGTTCCGCAGGATGAAGTGGCGCGTAAAGCCCTGCTGGTATGCCTTGGTGATGCCTTTGAGTTGGAGCACGGTATTCGGGGTTGAGATAAGAGGAAGCGTTCAGGCGGCCGGCGTCTCGCGCTGGCGAAACATGACCGGGATGACACGGGCATGGGAGGCGCCGATCTGGACCAGCTCCCACCCGGTATCGTACGACAAAATCTGATGGCGAAGCCGCTCGATGCGCGACTCCTCGGGGGACTGCGTCGTACAATCGAAGGCCTCGACACGGTAGTGCATGATATGGCGTTTCCCATCGACGCGAACTTCGACTTCGACGGTTTGCTCGGGTTCGAGCGCGGGCAAGTGTACGCAGATCTCTTTCATGGTCTTGTCGGATGATGATACCTATTCGTAGCGGATGCTGTCTACCGGGTCGGCCAGGGCGGCGCGGATCGCCTGGAAGCTGACCGTCAACAGCGCGACGACCAGGACGAGCGCGCCGGCCGCGACAAATAGCGCCGGCGAGATATCCACGCGATACGCGAATCCGTCGAGCCACCGCCGCATCGCCCACGTGGCGACCGGCGTCGCGATCACGAACGACACCGCGACGAGCACGACGAACTCGTTCGCGATCAGCGCGACCAGCCCGGCCGACGACGCGCCGAGCACCTTCCGGATGCCGAGTTCCTTGGTCCGCCGGGAGACCGTGAGCGTCGCCAGCCCGAACAGGCCCAGACAGGCGATCAATACGGCCAGCAACGACGCGATGCCTACCATCCTCCCCAGCCGCTCTTCCTGCACGTACTGACGCTGGAGCGTCTGGTCCAGAAAGGAATACACAAAATCCTGCCCCGGCGCCACCGTATTCCAGGCGCGTTCGATCCGATCGACCCGATCCCGGAGGTCTCCCGGCCGGATGCGAATCGCGATCTTGGGCTGAGGCGACTGGCCGGCGCTATGATCGGACGCGCCCTCGTCCAGCATATCCAGATTGAGGACGAGCGCCAGGGGCGTCACCTCGGTGTGCAACGACGCAAAATTGAAGTCCCGCACGACGCCGATGATGCGATGGGGCCCGAACGGGCCCGGCAACTGGGCCGTGAGGGGATCGTCCCACCCGTACGCCGCGACAAACGCCTCGTTGACGATGATGGCCTGGTTGGCGTCGGATGGGATATCGAGCGAGAAGTTGCGGCCCGTCGTCATCTCCATCCCCATCGCGTCGATGTATTCGGGGTCGACCACGTTGACGTTGAACTCCCGGAAACGGCCGTCATTGGCGCGGTATCCCAGTTCCAGCCAGGCCCCGCTCGCGAACGCGTACTGGGAACTCCCGATACGCACGACGGCGGGATCGCCGGCGAGTTCGTTCCGCATCCGCTCGACCAGCGGCGCCCCGACTTCGGGCGGCACGCCGGTCTCGACGACCACCACCTGTTCCCGATCGAACCCCAGATCGCGCGTCTGCACATACTGAAGTTGGGAGCGGATCACGAGGGTGCTGGCGATCAGCGCTATCGAAAGCACAAACTGCACGGCGATCAGCCCCTTGCGCAACACGTTCCCCTGCCGGCCCGCCGCCACCGCCCCCTTGAGCACCTGGATCGGCCGGTACTCGGACATGACGACAGCCGGATAGGCCCCGGATAACAACCCCACGCTCAGGAACAGTCCGGTCGCTATGGCGATGAGCCCGCCGTCCAGCCGGATCGCCAGGCGCTGGCCGGCGAGGGCGTTGAAGAACGGCATCGCCAGCCAGGCGAGCGCGAACCCGACGCCCATCGTGATCGCCGTGAGCAGGAGGGTTTCCCCCCAGAACTGGAGCATCAACTGGCTCCTGTTGGCGCCGACGGCCTTGCGGATCCCCACCTCGGTCGCCCGCCGGGCCGACCGGCCGATGGCGAGTATCGTGAAGTTGATGCAGGCGATGAGGAGCACAAAAAACGCGATGGTCGCGAGGATGTAGGAATAGGCCGGATCGCTCACCGGCGCGATGCCCTGGGGGATGGCCGTATTGAGGTGGATGTCGGCGATCGGCTGGAGCCCCACTACGTATTGCCCCGGCTGCACCTCGTCGCCCAGGACCGTATTGACCATCGCCGGCAGCTTCGCCTGAAACGCGTCGGCGTCGGTGCCGGGCTTCAGCAGCAGGTACGTCTCGGGCGACACGTTGAACCACGCCTGGAGGGCGCGTTCGCTCCACCGCCGGCCGGTCCCGTTTTCGAACCGCAGCACCACGCCGTACTGGATCGAACTGTTGGGGGGCGGATCGGCGGCGACGGCGGACACGACGAACGGCTCGAAGGTCTCGTCGCCGATCCGTATGTCGAGCGTTTTCCCGAGGGCAGCCCCCTCGCCGAACAGCCGCCTCGCCGCGCTTTCGGAGAGCACGACATCGTTCAACCCGTCGAGCGCCTGCGACCGCTCGCCGGCGACGAGGGGGAAATCGAACACCTCGAAAAAGGCGGCATCGACGAGTTGAATGGACTCCGTGAGCGTATTCGCGCCCGGCCGCACCAGATTGTCGAACACGGTGTAGCGCACATAGGCCTCCACCTCCGGATACGTCTCGGCAATGGCCGGCCCAAGCGGCATGGGCGTGACGCTGTTGAAGAACTCCTGCCCCTCACCGTACGACTCGTGGACCCAGGCCCGGTAGATGCGATCCGATTTTTCGTGGAAGCGATCGTACGTCCACTCGGAGCGCACGAAAAGCATGATGAGCAGACTGCAGGCGATGCCGACGCTGAGGCCGACGACGTTGATGGCGGCGTAGCCCTTGTGGCGCCAGAGATTGCGCAGGGTGGTATGCAGGTAGTTTTTCAGCATGATATTGGGGATATAAAGTCGCCCTATTCGTAGCGGAGACTGGTGACGGGATCGCGCAAGGCGACCGCGAGCGCCTGCCCGCCGATCGTCAGGGCGGCGATGACCAGCGCCAGTCCGCCCGCGAGCACGTAATACACGGCGACGCCGGACAGGCGATAAGCAAACTGCCCCAGCCAGGCGTCCGAAATGGCGAAGGCGATCGGCCCGGCTACACACGCCGCGACGACCACGAGCGCCAGCATGTCGCGCGTCAACAGCCCGACCAGGTGCGCCGCCGAGGCGCCGAGCACCTTGCGGATGCCGATCTCCTTCGTACGCCGGCTCGCGGAGAAGGCCGCCAGGCCGAACAGCCCGAGACAGGCGATCACGATGGCGAGCAGGCTGAACCCGGCCAGGACCTGACCGAGCTGGCGTTCGGACCGGTACACCGCCGCGCCGGCATCGTCCAGAAACTGGTAACTGAAGGGCAGACGCGGCCCGAAGGATTGCCAGACGTCCTCGATGCGCTGGAGCGTGCCGGCGAGATCGCCGGTCGCCATCCGGATCGTCAGGACATCGAACTGATCCGGGATGACCCGCAGCGCCAGCGGCTGCACGGCCTGACGCAGCGAGCGGAAGTTGAAGGAGCGCACGACGCCCACGATGTGACCGCCGCTGGGCCAGGCATCGAATCGCCGGCCGATCGCCTCCTCGGGGCGCAAAAACCCGAGCTGCGCCACGGCCGCCTCGTTCACGATGAGCGCCCCCGAGCTGTCGGATACGAAGTCGGACCCGAACCCGCGTCCCGCCACCACCTCGATATCGTACACATCCAGAAACTGGTCGTCGACCAGCAGATGCGCCATCGCAGTTTCCGCCAGCGTACCGTCGGCCGTTTCGACGCTCATCAGCCAGTTGCCCTCGCGCATGCTCGCCGCCGGCGATTCCGACGAGGCCGTCAGCGCCTCGACGCCCGGCTGCTCCAGCAGCGCCGACCGCACCGCCGCGAGCTGCGAGCCGATCGCCGCATCCTGTCCGAACGGCACCACGATCATATGCTCCCGCCGGAAGCCGGGATCGTACGTGTTCAGAAAGTTGACCTGGGCGAAGATGATGGCGGTGACGACGATGAGGGTGACGGATACCGCAAACTGCAGGACGACGAGGCCCTGACGCAGCCGGCCCCTGCGGGTTGCCGGCTCGCCCTTGAGCACGTGGAGGGGTTTAAAAGCGGCCAGATAAAAGGCCGGATAACTGCCGGCCGCGAGCCCGACGACCACCCAGAGCAGGCCGAGCACGGCGACGATCCAGGGCAGGTCGCCGACGGCGGGCATGAGCGGCTTGCCCAGGTAGCCGCTGAAGGCCGGCAGCACCGCCCAGACGACCGCGACGGCCATCCCCAGGCTGAGCAGGCTCAGCACCAGCGACTCCATCAGAAACTGGGCGGCGACGTGGCTCCGCTGGGCCCCGACGGCTTTCCGGACCCCCACCTCGCGCGCCCGAACCATCGCCCGCGCCGTACTCAGGTTGACAAAGTTGACGCAGGCGAGCACGAGGATGAACACGCCGATCAGACTCAGAATCGAGAGTTGCGTGGCCGAGCCGGTCGGGCCGGCCTGCTGCGTCCGGTCGGACGTCAGGTAGATGTCCGACACCGGCTCGAGCGCCAGCGCGAACTTCCACGACGCCTCGATGCCGGCAAACTCGGGGCGTCGCTGCAGCGTCTCGTTGATGGCCGTCTCCAGGCGCTGCCGCTCCGTGCCGGCGCGCGCCCGGACGTACGTGTAGAACTGCCCGGACACCCAGTTGTCGAACAGCCACCCCTGCATGGCCTCGACGCTGGACATGCTCCCGAGGATCTGGAAAGCGAGGTGCGACTGGGCCGGCAGCGGATTCAGGATCCCCGTTACCCGCGCGTCGACCGCCCCATTGACGCGGATGGTCTGCCCGACGGGATCTTCGTCGCCGAAATAACGCGCCGCCGCGGCGGGCGTCATGACGATGCTGAACGGTTCATCGAATACCGAGGCGGGGTCCCCCTGCAGCAGGGAAAGCCCGAGCACATCGAACACGGTCGAATCCGCAAAAAACACCTGCTTTTCCTGAACTATCGCGTCGCCCCGCTCAAACTCGAAGTCGCCCGCATAAAGCCGGCTCGCCGCCTCGATGTCGGGCACGGCCTCGACCAGGAAGGGCGCGATGGGCGCCGCGGTCATCGCCGACCGCTCGGGCTCGCCGGCGGCGGTTTCGTCGGTCGCCACCCGGTACACCCGTTCGTAGTGCGGCGCGTAGCGGTCGTAGCCGGCTTCGAACCGCACATACATCACCAGCAACAGGCACGCAGCCATGCCGATCGTGAGTCCCGCCCCATTGAGCAGCGAGAAGCCGCGATACCGCCAGAGCTGGCGGAGGGCGATCTTGAGGTAGTTATTCAGCATGGCATTGACGGATTGGAAGGAGGCAGGTTATTCGTAACGCAAACTTTCCACCGGATCGGCGAGGGCAGTCCGGATTGCCTGGTAGGACACGGTGAGCCCGGCGAGGAGGAGCACGCCGGCGCCCACCGCCGCGAAAAGCGTCCACGACAGGGGGATCTGGTAGGCGAAGGCCTTGAGCCACTGTCGCATTAACAGGTAGGCCACCGGAGCGCCGAGGCAAAAACTGGCCGCGACCAGCAGCGAAAACTCGCTCGACATAAGCACCACCAGCTGCGCCACACTGGCGCCCAGTACTTTCCTGATGCCGATTTCCTTCGTCCGTCGGGCGGCGCTGAAGGCGGCCAATCCGAAGAGCCCCATGCACGCGATGAGCACCGCAAGGATCGACGATAGGCCGAACACCTGGCCCGCCCGCTCTTCGCTCCGGTAGAGTTTCTCCAGCTCTGCATCGAGAAACGAGAACGCAAACGGACGATCCGGCATCCAGGTGGTCCAGGCGGCCTCGATGCCGGCCAGCGCGTCTGCCGTGCTTCCAGGGGCGATGCGGACCACGATGAAGTTGCACCCCCAGGGCTCGACGAAATACGCGAGCGGCTCGATCGTCTCTCGCAACGAGAGGTAGTGATAATCCGCAATCACGCCGGCCACCGTACCCCACCGATTCCCGGACAGGGCGACCCGTTTGCCGATGGCTTCATCTGGCGTCCATCCGGCGGCCTGCACCGCCTTCTCGTTCAGCAGATATTGATAAGATCCCGAGGTGATCGAATCCGATCGTACCGGACGCAAACCCGGGCCGGCCACCAGATGCAACCCCAGCGTCTCTACGACATGGGCGTCGGACGGCACGCCACCGATCGCGATCGTTTCGTCACCCCCTTCGATACGCAGGCCATAGCCGCCACGCTGGTATCCCGGGAGATGATTTACCGCGGCCACGCCGGCAACCGATCGAAGTTGCAGCATCGCCTCGCGCATCGGTTCGTACGCGCGCTGCGTGGCCGGGTCGCCGACCGGGATGGGCAATGCGACCACGTGTTCTCTGTCAAACCCCAGATCCGCCGTCTGTACGAAACGAAGCTGACCGCTCACCACGACGGTCGCCACCAGGAGCACGACCGTCGCTGCAAATTGAAAGATGACCAGCCCGCGACGAAGCCATCCGCTTCCACTGCTAGAAACGGCCCGTTTGAGGATTCCCGCCGGCTTGAACGAAGCAAGCAGCAGTGCCGGATAGCTCCCGCCCGCGACACCGACAACCACCACGACACCCACCATGGCAGCCCAGGTGGCGGCGTTGCCCCAGAGGGTCAGGTTCTTGCCGGCGATCCCGTTGAAGGTCGGCATGCAGGCGGCGGCGAGAGCGACACCCAGCGCGAGGGAGAGCGTTGCCAGCACCATCGACTCGCCAAGGAACTGCCAGAACAACTGGTTGCGATTCGCGCCGGCGACCTTGCGGATGCCCACTTCCCGGGCTCTGTAGGCGGCGCGCGCGGTCGACAGGTTGACATAGTTCACGCTGGCGATCACGAGAAGCAACAACCCGATCGTCCCCAACAGGTAGACGTACGTGCGATGCCCTTCCACGTCGAGATAAATGCCGAGCAACGGCTGCAGGCCCAGCCGGTAGTCGGGCTCGACCTCACCGGCTTCGCGGGCTTCGGCGACCAGGTTATCCAGGGTAGCCTGCACCCGTTGCGGATCGGTACCGGGGCGCAGCCGGAGGTAGGTCAGAAAATTGGCGCTCCCCCATATCTCCTCCGTCGCCCAGTGCGTGGTGGCAAAGGAACCGAGGAAATCGAATTGAAGATGGGACGTTTCCGGTATCGGTGCCAGCACGCCGGTCACTTCGTACTCGCGCGAACCGATGGTCAGCCGCTGTCCTACCGGGTCCTCGTCGCCAAAATACTTCTCGGCCATCGGCGCGGTGAGCACGACGGTGTTCGGCCTGTTGAGCGCCAGGCCGACGACGCCGGCTTGCAGCGGAAAGGTGAACACATCGAAAACCGACGAATCCGCATAGAAGAATCGCGACTCGAGAAATTGCCGATCGCCACGGCGGACGACAACATCCTGGAAGCTTCCGATATTGTACAGCCGCGCAGCCGCCTCGACACCGGGAATGGCGCGAACAGCGAGCGGAGCGACGATGGTCGGCGTCACTTCGTTGTCGTCGCGCACATGCACGCGGTAGATGTCGGCCGCGTGCGCGTTGAATCGGTCGAAGCTCAGGTCGTCCTGGATGTACCGTGCGATGAGCAGGCAACACGCCATCCCGAGCGCCAGGCCAGCCATGTTGATGACCGTCTGGCCGCGATGCCGCCAGAGCTGGCGGAAGGCGATCTTGAGGTAGTTATTCAGCATGGGATTGGCGGTTTGGAAGGAGGCAGGTCATTCATACCGCAAACTATCCACCGGATCCGCGAGGGCGGCGCGGACCGCCTGGTAGATCACCGTCAGCAGGGCGATGGCGATGGCCAGCACGCCGGCGGCCAGAAACACGCCCATCCCCAGCGGCATGCGGTAGGCAAAGCTGTCGAGCCAGCGCTCCATCGTGAAGTACGCCACCGGAATCGCGACGGCGAACGCGACGACCACGAGCGCGATGAACTCCCGCGAGAGCAGCGACACCAGGTTGGAGACCGACGCCCCGAGGACCTTCCGGATGCCGATCTCTTTCGAGCGCCGCTCGGTCGCGTACGCCGCGAGGCCGAACAGGCCCAGCGAGGCGATGAGCACGGCGATCAGCGTGAAGTAGCTGAAGGTCTGGCCGAGCCGGCGTTCCGAGCGGTACAGCGCGTCGAAGTCGTCGTCCAGGAAGGTGTACTCGACCGGGTAGTCCGTGAAGGTGTCGAGGGTCGACGTGATGAACGCCAGGGTTGCCGGGATGTCGGTCGGGGCGATGCGGACCGCCACGCGGTTGTACCAGTTGCCGCTCATCCGCACCATCATCGGCGCTATCGGCAGGTGGAGCGAGTGCAGGTGGAAGTCTTTCATCACGCCGATCACCTGCCCGTCGTCCGTGAACCGCTTGCCGACGGCCGTTTCGGGCGTCCAGCCGAGCGCGGCTACGGCCGTTTCGTTCAGGATGATGGCCTGCAGCGAGTCGCTGGTGAAGTCGGGCGTGAATCGCCGGCCGGCGACGATGGGAATCTCGAACACATCGAAGAAATCGTAGGTCACGTTGGCCTGATAAACGGTCAACTCCGCGTCGCCTTCGTGCCCTTCCCACGCCTGCACGCCGTTCGACGATTCGATGTTGGTGGGGAGGCTGCTCACGGTGGTCACCGAGCGCACGTTGGGATGGCGGCGCAGGGTCTCGATCAGGACGTCGGACTGCTGCCGCAGCCCGCTATCGTAGATCGGCAGGCTGACGACCTGCTCGCGGTTGTAGCCGACGTCCAAGTTCTGGATGTACTGCAGTTGCCGGTAGATGACCAGGCTGCCGGCGATGAGCACGATCGACGCGGTGTATTGCACCACGATCAGCATGCGCTGCAACCGGGATCGGTCCGGCCCCCCGCTGACGCTGCCTTTGAGGGTCTGGATGGGCCGCAGCTTCGCCATGTAAAAGGCCGGGTAGCTGCCGGAAACGAGACCGACAAAGATCATCAACGCCAGCAGCACGGGATACAGCAAGGGCTGATCCCACGCGATGGCGATCGGTCGATCCACGAGGGCCCCGAACACGGGCGTTCCGTACCGCGCCAGCAGGATCCCGAGCACGAGCGCGACAAAAGCCATCAACACGGATTCGCTGATGAACTGCACGATGAGCTGCCCTCGTCGCGCCCCGATGGCCTGGCGCAGCCCCACTTCCCGCGCGCGCTTGATGGATCGGGCGATCGCCAGGTTCATGTAATTGATGCAGGCCAGCAACAGGATAACCAGCCCGATGGCGCCGAAGAGATAGACATAGCGAATGTCTCCCGACTGACCGAGATCGAAATTGGCATTCGAATACAGATGGATATCCGTCAGCGCCTCGACGATGTATTCGTAGTTGTGCGCCTGCTCCGCGCCCACATGCCGCAGCACGAAGTCGGGCATGGCCGTCTGCAGGGCCTCCGAATCGCTCCCGGTCTGCAGGCGGAAATACGTCACGTAGGAGTTGTTGGTCCAACGGGTCAGGCTTCCGACATAATTGTCGTTCGCGTGGATGGGAAGCACGAAGTCGAACGTGAAGTGGGCATTTTCAGGCACGTCCTCCATCACGGCCGAGACGGTGAACGGCTGCACGCCGGACCAGGTCCGGACGTCGAGGGTCTGACCGAGGGGGTCTTCCTCGCCGAAGAGGCGCTTCGCGAGCGTAGCCGAGAGCACCATCCCATCGGGCCCTCGGAGGGCGGTCGCGGCATCGCCCCGCAGCATCGGGAACGGCAGCACGTCGAAGAAGCTGGAATCCGCCCAGATGCCGTCTTCCATAAAATTCGCGTCGTCGGTGCCGAGCAGCACCCCGATATTTGCGACGGAGGTCGCATGGAGCACCTGCGGGAAGTCCGCCTCGAGCGTCCGCGCGAGCGGCGCCGGCGTGACGGCGAACCGGTCGTTGCCCATGAAGACATTGTTGGGCTGTCGTTCGATGATGCGGTAGACGTCATCCGCCCCGGGGTGAAACCGGTCGTGGCTCAGTTCGAACTGGATAAAGAAGTAGATGAGCAGAAACGACGCGATACCCAGCGCCAGCCCGAACACGTTCAGGCCGCTGTACAGCTTCTGCTGCGCCATCGTGCGCAGGGCGATCTTGAGGTAGTTTTTCAGCATGATATCGGGCAGTGGAATCGTGCGCGGGCGGGAGCGCCCTATTCGTAGCGGAGGCTTTTCACGGGGTCGGCGATCGCCGCGCGGATGGCCTGGTAGGCGATGGCGAGGAAGGCGATGAGCACGGCGGCGAGCCCTACCAGCAGGAAGATGCCGGCGTTCATGTCGGACCGGTACGCGAACGTCTCGAGCCAGCGCCGCATGCCAAAAAAGGCGATCGGCCACGCGATCACGGTCGCGAGCGCCACCAGCTTCAGAAAATCCCTGGAGAGGAGCCCGACCAGCGCCGGCACGCTCGCGCCCAGCACCTTGCGTACGCCGATCTCCTTCGTCCGCCGCGATGCCGCCAGCGCAGCGAGACCCACCAGCCCCATCGACGCGATGAGGATGGCGAACAGCGTCGAATACCCCACGATCTGCCCCCACCGGCGCTCCGCCGCATACTGCTGCTGCACGTCGTCATCCAGGAAAAAGAAGCTGAACGGGTGGTCCGGCGACACGGCTTTCCAGGTGTCCTCGATCGTTTGCAGCGCCTCGGTCACGCGCCCGGGGCGGACGCGGACCAGCACGTTGCCGAAGCCGTACGATGGCGTCATGTGCCAGAACGAGGGTCCGATGGGCTCGTGCAGCGAGCGCGAGTGATAATCCTTGACCACGCCGATCACGGTGAGCGGCTCGGCTCCCTCGTCGTCGTTGTACCCGAGGAGGCGTTGACCGATGGGCTGATCCCAACCGAAGGCTTTCGCAAAACTCTCGTTGACGATCGCCGCATGCGTGGGATCGGAGGGGTAGTCGCGGGAAAAATTCCGGCCGGCGACGAGCTCCATGCCGGCGGTGTCGAGGTACTCGTAGTCCACGCGCAGCCGGGCCGATGCGCGGGGCGTCCCGTCCGGCTCCTGCCACGAGACGGTATCGTAGCTCCGCGTAAACGAATACCCGGCGCCGGCGGCCGATACGATTTCGGGCCGGCCGGCGAGCGCCTGCTTGAACGACTCGACGGTCTGGATGGACTGCTCCGAGAAATCGAAGGTATTGAGCACGACCACCTGCTCGCTGTCAAACCCGAGATCCTTGTGACGGAGGTAATTGAGCTGCCGCGTCATGATCGTGGTCGCGATCATCAACGCGATGGCGAGGGCATACTGAAAGACGACCAGGCCCCGCGTGAGCCGCACGCGTCCGCCCACGCGCGCCTCCCCTTTCAGCGCGTTGATGGGTTTGAAGGCGCTCAGGACGAAGGTGGGGTAACTCCCGGCGAGCAGCCCGATCGCCGCGGCCAGCAGGAGCAGGGCACCGACCGACGCCGGCGTCGCCAGGGGCTGCATCGTGAGCGGCAGGCCGGTGAGCGACTTGAAGAGCGGCAGCGCCGCCCAGCACAGAATCACCGCCAGGGCCACCGCGGCGGCGCTCATCACGGCGGCCTCGCCCAGGAACTGCTGCGCGAGCTGCCCCCGTCGGGCGCCGAGCACCTTGCGGACGCCCACCTCGCGCGACCGGCTCGACGAACGGCCGATGGCGAGCGTCATGAAGTTGATGCACGCGATGAGCAACACGAGCAGGCCGATGCCGCCCATCGCCCACGAATAAAGCGGGTTATGCGTCGCTTGTTCGTAGATGCTCACGATCTCGGGCTGGAAATGCAGACGCACGAGCGGCTGGAGCACGAGGCGGAACGCGTCGTCGCCATCGGCCAGGTAGCCGGCTTCGCGGCGCCGTTCGATGAAATCGGCGAACGTCGATCGCACCAGCGGAACGAACGCGGCCTCCACGGCGGCGGGGTCCTGCCCCTCCTCCAGCAACAGATAGGTGGAGGCCCGCCCGCCCCAGTTATTGGCGCCCATGCCGAAATTCGGATATTGCGCGAACGGGATGAGGATGTCCATCTGGAGACTGGACTGCGCCGGCATGTCGCGCATCACGCCGTCCACCACGAAGTCGCTCGGCCCGTTCTGCGTCAATACCTGCAGCCGCTGGCCGACGACCGAGGCGAGATCCATCGTCCCAAAGTACTTCGTGGCGATGCGCTCGCTGATGACCGCCGACTCCGGATTGCGCAGGCTGCGCGCGGGGTCGCCGGCGACGAAGGGCAGCGTGAATACATCGAACACCGTCGAGTCCGCGTAAAAAAACGGCTCGACGTTGGACTCCAGATCCTGCCGTACCAGGAAGTTGTTGCGCACCAGCCGGGTATAGCTCTCGATGCCGGGTACCTGTTCGGCCACGCCGGGAGCGGTCTCGGGGAACTGAAGGACCCGATAGTACAGCCCGCCATCCGGCATCGTTTCCCGGTGGAGCACCCGGTAGATCCGATCCCGTTTCGCATGGGAGGTATCGAAGCCGGCCTCGTACTGAATGAACAGAAACAGCAGCAGGCAGCAGGCCACGCCGATCGCCAGGCCGGCGATGTTGATGAACGCGTAACCTTTCTGCCGGCGCAGGTTTCGGAGCGTGATCTTGAGGTAGTTTTTCAGCATGATCGCGGAGAGGATGGTGGCGCCTATTCGTAGCGCAGGCTTTTTACGGGGTCGGCCACGGCGGCGCGGACGGCCTGCCAGGCTACGGTGAGGAAGGCGATGGCCAGCGCGCCGCCGCCGGCCAGCAGAAATACATCGGCGCCCAGGTCGATCCTGTACGCGAATTCGCCGAGCCAATGCTGCATCAGGACGAGTGCGATGGGTGCGGCGACGAGCGACGAGATGCCCACCAGCTTGAGCACATCGGCGGTGAGCAGGCGGACCAGGCCGGCGACCGACGCGCCGAGCACCTTGCGGATGCCGATCTCCTTGGTCCGCTGCTCGGCCGTGAAGGCGGCCAGACCGAAGAGGCCCAGACAGGCGATGAAGAGCGCCAGCAATGCGAAGCTGCGCGTGAGGTCGCCCAGGCGTGTCTCGTCACGATGCCGCGACGCCCAGGCCGCATCGGCGAAGGTGTACGTGAAGGGGCGGTCGTCAACGAACGCCTGCCACACGGCGCGCATGGCGGCGAGCGCGCCGGCCACATCCGCCCCGGGCGCGAGCCGCACGACGAACGTACCCGGGAAAAACATCGACCGCCAGTCGCCCGGCTTCTCGAAGACGGCCGGCTCGATGGGGGCATGCAGGGACGCCAGATGGAAGTCGGACACGATGCCGATCAGCGTTTGCCCCGGAAAGGAGGCCTCGTCCAGGACCTCGCCCACCCGGTCCTGCACCCCGAAAAGGCGGGCCGCCGTTTCGTTGAGCAGCAAGGCCGTCGAATCCCCCTCCGCGCGAAATCCCCGGCCGGCGACGACGCGCATGCCGACGGTAGCGAAATAGCGTTCGTCCACTTTCAGGTAATGCAGGAGCGCTTGCTGATCGCCGATGGTTTTCGTCGAGATGATCCCGCCATCGAGCGGCATCCCGAACGCGTTGGACACCGACGCCACACCCGGCACCTCGCTGAGGGCCGCCCGGAAGACGTCGGCCTGGGCCGTGAGGGGGCCCTGCATCGGGATGCTCAGGAGCTGCTCGATCTCATAACCGGGGTCTTTGGTCTGGATAAACCGCACCTGCCGGCCGATCACCAGCGTCACGACGATGAGGACGATCGACATCGTGAACTGAACGGCGACCAGGGCGCGTCGCACCTGCCCGCCCCCGCCGCGGGAACGCCCCTTCAGAACGCTCATCGGCTGGAAGGCGGAAAGATGGAGCGCGGGATACCAGCCGGCGAGCAACCCGATCAGCAGCGTAAAACCGGCAAGCATGCCCCATGCTCGGGGACCGCTGAACAGGCCGCCGGCCAGCTCCCGGTCCGTCAGCTGGTTGAACAGGGGCGCGGCGAGCTGCGCGAGGAGGCACGCGAGCCCCACCGACAACGCGCTCAGCACCAGTGCCTCGCCCATGAACTGTCCCATGAGCTGCGCCCGGCCGGCCCCCACTACCTTGCGGACCCCCACTTCGCGGGAACGCTGCAGCGCGCGCGCCGTGGCCAGGTTCATGTAATTGATCATCGCGATGGCGATCAGGACGATGGCCACGAGGCCGAACAGGAACGGCAGACGCGCTTCGCTATTGGCCTCCGCCTCGCCGCGCAGCGCGGAATGCAGGTGGATATCGACCAGCGGCTGCAGATGAAAGCGCATCCCGCGCAACGCCATGCCGAGCACGGCCGCGACCTGCTCGGGGTCGGTTTCGGAAAACGCGTCCATCCGCGCCTGGATGGCGTCGAGATCGGCATCGGGCGCGAGGAGGAGGTAGGTGTAGCTCGATAGCTGCTCGGGCCGGCCCTCGCCGTCGGTCTGCCGCAGCGAGGAAAACGACGCCAGCAGGTCGAAGTGCAGATGCGTGTTGGTGGGCGGGTCCGCCACGATGCCGGTGACCGTGAGCACCTCGCCGTCCGCCTGTTCGAGCGTCCGCCCGAGGGGGTCCGCATCGCCGAAATAACGCTGCGCCGTCGACGCCGTCAGGATGACGCTGCGCGGCGCAACCAACGCCGTGGCGGGGTCGCCGGCGATCAGCGGGTAGGAGAACACCTCGAAGAACGAGGGATCGGCATAAAAAAACCGGGGCTCGGACTGCAACGCGCCGGCGCGCCGGAGCACCGTCTCCTGCCGATGCAACCGCACGGCATCCACGACGCCGGGGATCTGGTCCCGGAAGTAGACGCCGGCCTGCGCAAACGCCGTCGCCATTGTGCCGAAGGTGCCCATCTCCGTCACGAGCCGGTACACCCGCTCGCTCCGTTCGTGAAACCGGTCGTACGACCGCTCGTGCTGCACGTAGCGCCCGATCAGCATCGCCGCGGCGATGCCCACACTCAACCCCACCACATTGAGGGCGCTGTAGCCTCGATGCCGGTTGAGGTTGCGAAGGGCGATGATGAGGTAGTTTTTCAGCATGGGATGATGTCCGATGGGGACGCTCGGCGGCGATGCTATTCGTAACGAAGGCTTTCCACAGGATCCGCCAGCGCCGCGCGGACGGCTTGCGAGAGGACGGTGATCAGCACGAGCGTGAGCACGATGGCGAGACCCGTCAGCATCACGCCGGCGCCGAACGCGACCCGGTCGTAGAAGGTGTTCAACCAGAGGTTGTTGACGTAATAGGCGACCGGAAACGCGAGCGCGGCGGCGCCCAGCGCGAGCAGCAGAAATTCGCGCGACAGCAACCAGCTCACCTGGGCCACGCTGGCGCCCAGCACCTTCCGGATGCCCACCTCCTTCACCCGACGGGCCACGACGTAGGCGACCATGCTCAGGAGGCCCAGGCAGGCGATCGCCAGCGCCAGCACCGCCAGCCACCCGACGATCGCGGTGATGTCGCGGAAGGATTTGTTGACCGCGTTGTCGCGCGCTTCGAGCGCATACCGCTGGATCTCCAGGGTGTGCTGGCTATCGATCCGCGCCCAGATCGCTTTCAAGGCGGCTGAAACCGCCTCTTCGCGACCCGGCGTCGTGCGAACAGACAGGGTGAGGAAGGCGGCGGGGTCGTTCAGGATGAGCAGCGGCTCGGGCGCGGTCGACATCATGTCCACCTGGAAATCGCGCACTACCCCTACGACTGGCTGCAGGCTGTCCCTGAAGGCGACGGAGGCCCCGAGCGCGTCGTCGAAGACATGGAATCCAAAACGGCGAGCGGCCGTCTCGTTGAGCAGCACGCCGGGCGTGCTCCCGGCTTCCTCCTGGAAGTTGCGCCCCGCGAGGAAGACGAGGTCGAGATTTCTGATGAAGCCGGCGCTGGCGCTAAAGTAGTTCGTCCGCACGGTATCCTGCCCATACGCCATGTACGCCGACGTCCCGCCGCTGGCAGCCGGCAGACGCGACGTGGCCCCCGCCTCGACGACATCCGGCACGCGCAGCAGCTCCTGCCGCAGCAGCGCGCTGTCGTTGCCCTGCAGGTCGATCACCAGCTGGTCGTCCACGTTGAACCCGAAGTGCCCCTCCCGCATGTAGCCGAACTGGCGTACCAGCAAGACCGTGGTGACGATGAAGAAAAACGAGAAGGCCAGCTGAGCGAAGGTCAGGGTCAGTCGCAGACGCGATGCCGAGCGCCCCTGGCTGTCGATGCCGCCCCGCAGCACGGCGGAGGGCCGAAACGACGAGAGCCTGAACGCCGGAAACACGCCGGCCAGCAACCCGACCCCGAGTGCGAAGACCAGATAGATCGCGATCAGGCCCGGACTCAGCAGCATGGACGGGCTCACGGCGACGTCGAGTTCGGACAGGATCGAGATCTGATTGAAGGCCGGCACCAGCAGCGACACCATCATCAGTCCCACGACGAGCGCCGCCAACGCCGTGAAGATCGATTCGGCCAGAAACTGAGCCCGCAGATGCCCGGGGGTCGCGCCGATGGCCTTGCGTATCCCTACCTCCCGGGCCCGCCGAGTCGATTGCGCGACGGCGAGCCCGACGTAGTTGAACACGGCGACGATCACGACGGAAATCCCGAGCCCCAGCAGCGCCCACACCAGAAACCCGGGCAGGTTGTACGAAGCGATCTCGTTGCCCACCTCCGGCCCGAGGGTGATTGCGGTAAGCCGCTGCAGATACATCACATAATCGCCCCGATACCGCTCGGCATACCGCGCCAGGTGAGGGGCCAGCACGGCGGGATCCGCACCGGGTTTTAGCAGCACGTAGGTGGCAAAATGCCAGAAATTATCGGCATTCTGCAGTTCCTCGCGTCCGCTGTCGAGGGTCGAGAGCGTCTCGAAGGAAGCGAGGACGTCGAACCGAAGGTGCGACTTCACGTGGGCGGTCCGCACCACGCCGGTGACGGTATACTGTCCGAAACGGGTCAGTTCGAAGGACTGGCCGATCGGGTTCGCGTCGCCAAAAAACCTGGCCGCCGTTTCTTCGGTCAGGATGATCCGATGGGGGCCGGCAAGCGCCGTGGCCGGGTCCCCGGCGACGAGTTCGAAATCGAACAGCGAAAAGAAGGACGGCTCGACGTGCAGCCCGTTCACGAACAGCGCCTTGTCGTTCGCCGAGGCATCGGAACGGATCTGGCCGAACCGGACGACCTCCTCCACCTCGGGGACATCCTGCTTGAGCGACGGCCCCAGATACGCCGGCGTGGCGGCCAGCGCGCGCCGATCCGGACGCGCGGCGAGGACCCGCACGATCCGATCCGCCTTCGCATTGAACCGATCGTAGCTACGCTGGTCCTGGACGAGCAGCAGCACCAGCAGGCTCAACGTCATCGCCGCGCCGAGGCCCACCACGTTGATGAGGGTGGCTACCGGCTGGCGGCGCAGGTTGCGGAGGGTGACGGTCAGGTAGGTTTTCAGCATGATGTTGAACCGTATTTGAGCCGAGACGCAACATGTTGCGTCTCTACCAGGGGTCATTCGTATCGCAGGCTTTTTACGGGGTCGGCGAGGGCGGCGCGGACGGCCTGGTAGCTGACGGTGAGCAGGGCGATGCACAGGGCGACGCCGCCGGCGATCAGGAAAATGGACCCGTTCAGATCGATCCGGTAGGCAAAGGTGGACAGCCAGCGTTCCATCCCGACATAGACCACCGGGCTCGCCAGCACGAAGGCCGCCAGCATCAGCCAGACGATGTCGCGCGACAGCAGCAGCGCGATCTGCGCCACACTCGCGCCGAGGATCTTTCGGATGCCCACCTCCTTCGTGCGCTGCTGCGCGGCGAACGCGGCAAGCCCGAAGAGACCCAGACAGGCGATGGCGATCGCGAGCAGGGCAAACGCGCCGAACAACTGGCCGAGGCGCAGCTCGGTGCGGTAGAGGGCGTCGAAGACGTCATCGTAGAACCGATAGACGAAGGGCTGCTCGGGCACGACCTCACCCCAGAGCCGCTCGACGGCGGCAATGGTAGCCGGCAGGTCATGCGAGCGTACGCGCAGGACGACAAAGTTCGAGGCCTGGTCCGTCGGCTGGAGGTACATCGGCGCGATGGCCTCCTTGAGCGTCTTGTTGTGGAAATCCTTGACAACACCGATTACGGTGCGCACGTCCTCGTCGGAAAAATGCAGTTGTTTTCCGATCGGCGCATCCCATCCGGCTTCCTTCACGAGCGTTTCGTTCACGACGATATCGCGCGCCCTGGCGCCGGCATGCGCCGCATCAAACAGGTTGCCGGCGACCCGTTCCAACCCCATCGTCTCAAAAAAATCGGCATCGACGGTCTGCCCTTCGAGAAAGAGTCCTGGCGCCCCGTTCATCCCTCCTTCGACGTATTCGGCGTTCAGATAACGAATCTCGCCGGCCTGCGTCAGCGTGGAGGTCGTCGTCGCCTGCTCGACACCCGGGATGCGCAGCACTTCGCCCTTGAAGACATCGTACCGATCCGCCAGCTCGTTCTCGAGCCCACCCTGGACAAACGAGCCGCCGCGCGTGGCGAACGTCAGGAGCTGCGATTCCTGAAAACCGGGCCGTTCGCTCTGAACCAGATGCATCTGGCGATACACGACAAGCGTAGCCGCGATAAGCGCCACCGACACAAAGAGCTGGAAGACCACCAGCGCGCGACGAAGCGAGAGCGATCCCGCCCGCTGGATGCTGCCCTTCAGGACGGCCTCGGGCCGGAAAGCGCTCAGGTAAAATGCCGGATAGCTGCCGGCAATGACCCCCACGCCCAGTCCAAACAGCACAATCATCCCAACGAGCATGGGCGACTCGCTCAGCCCGAAGGCAATCTGGCGATCCATCACGTGTGCGAATGCCGGCAGCAAGAGCTGCACCAGCCCGATGGCGATCACCAGGGCCAGACCGCTCAAGAGCACGGACTCCGCCAGAAACTGCCCGATCAGCTGGACTTGCCCCGCACCGACCGCCTTGCGCACACCGACCTCCCGCGCCCGCACGGCGGCCCGGGCCGTGGCCAGGTTCATATAGTTGATGCACGCGATGAGGAGAATGAACACCGCGATGGCCGCGAAGAGGTAAACATACCGGATATCGCCTTTCGTGGTGCTGTCCCCGGTGACTTCGGAGGAATAGAGGTGGATGTCCAGCAGCGGCAGCGCGCTGAAGTCGATACCGCTGGTCCGGCCCTCCGGTACGCGCCGTTCGGCGAACGGCGTCAGGCCCTCCTCCAGCCGCTGCACATCGGCCGGCGACTGCACCAGCGCATACGTCCACGCATTGGTAAACCAGTTCTCGCGCTCGGTCCCCATCGCAAATTCAGACTCGAACGACCCCATGAAATCGAACGCGAGATGGGAATTCGCCGGCAGATCGGCGAACACGCCGGCCACGTCGAACGTCCACCGGTTGTCCAGCACCAGTTGCCGCCCCACAGGGGAGGTATCGCCGAAGTATTTCCTGGCGAGGCGCTGGGAGATGAAGACCGTGAACGGGCTGGCCAGCGCGGTGGCCGGGTCGCCTTGCACCACCGGTATGTCGAAGATGTCGAACACGGCCGGATCGCCAAACGCGACGCCGTCTTCAAAGAACCGCCGGTCGCCCTGCGCAACGAGCCGCTTGATCGGCGGCGTGATGCGTGCCGTCTGTTCGACGAAGGGAAAGTCTTCCTCCAGCAGCGCCGCCATCGGGATCGGCGCCAGCGCCCAGTGCCAGGAATCGTCGTTCACCCGCTGCATGGTGATCCGCACGATGCGATCCGCCTTCGTGTTGAAGCGGTCGAAGGACAGTTCCGTCTGGATATACAGCAGGATCAGCACGCACGCGGCCAGGCCGACAGAGAGCCCGACGATGTTGATCGCCGTATAGCCGCGGTGCCGGCGCAGGTTGCGAAGGGTGATGATGAGGTACGTTTTCAGCATGTCGTTCAACCGTATTTGAGCCAGACGCCACATGGTGCGTCTTTACAACGGCGCCACCGGGCACCTCGCCCGGTCATTCATACCGCAAGCTTTTTACGGGATCGGCGGACGCCGCGCGGACGGCCAGCCAGGCGACGGTGCCGGCCGCGATGAGCAGCGCCATCCCGCCGGCGGCCAAGAACACGCCCGGCCCGAGCACGATGCGGTTGGCGTAGCCGTCGAGCCAGCGCGCCATGGCGAGGTAGGCGATCGGTACGGCGACGAGAAAACCCATCCCGACGAGCTTGAGAAAATCCAGCGTCAGCAGCGCCGTGAGCCGGAGCGCACTCGCGCCGAGCACTTTCCGAATGCCGATCTCCTTGCGCCGGCGCTGCACGCCGAAGGCGGTCAGCCCGAACAGCCCCAGGCAGGCGATGAACAGCGCAAGAAACGTGAAGGAGGCCACGGCACGGCTCAAGACGCGCTCTTGCTCGGCCATCTTCGCAAAATTGTCGTCGATGAAGGCATAACGGAGCGTTTCGTCGCCGGCAAACGACGCCCACAGCGCCTGCACCTGCGCCATCGCCTCGCCAACCCGACCGGCCTGCAGTCGCACCAGCAGATGCGTTCCTTCCTCGTTGTAGAGCACGACCGCCGGCTCGATGCGCTGGCTGAGCGACTGGAAATAGAAATCGCTCACCACGCCCACGACGCGCCGGCCTTCGCCGATGTCTTTCCCGATCGGGTCGTCGCCCAGATTCAGGGCCCGCACGGCGGCTTCGTTCAGGATCGCGGCCGAGGAATCGGATGCCAGGTCGCGACTGAAATTCCGGCCGGCGATCAGGCGCAGCCCCAGCGTCGGCAGGTAGGTGTCGTCACCGCGGAACGTCTGCAGTGTCATCTCCTCGGGCATCTCCGGCGTCTTGTAGGTAAACATCGAGACGCCTGAGCCGGTCGGCACGCGGCGCGCGAGGCTGGTCTGCGCCACCGTCGAGAGCCGATCGACCTGATCGCGGAACGTTTCCAGACGCGGTCCGAGCACGCCGGCGTTTTCGATATCGACCACCCCCTCGAAGGCAAAGCCTTTATCGGTGCTGCGGAGATGATCGAGCTGGCGAAAGACGACCAGGCTTCCGATGCCCAGCGTGATCGCCACGGCGAACTGGGTGACGACGAGGGCACTGCGCAGCCGGCTGTTTCCCGGACCCGCGCCCGTGCCGTGCAGCATGCTCACCGGCCGAAACCGGGCGAGGAAAAGAGCGGGATACACGCCGGCCGCGAGACCGACCGCCAGCGTGAAACCGACCAGCCAGAGGAGATAGAGCGGCCCATCGAACAGGCTATCCACCAGTTCGGCGCCCGTCACATACGAAAAGACGCGCAACAGCAGCTGGGCGAAGACGAGGGCGACGACGAGCGCCATCCCGCTCAATGCGACCGTCTCGGCGACGAACTGGCGCCGCAACGCATTGGGCTCCGCGCCCAGCGTCTTTTTGACGCCTACTTCCTTCGCCCGGATCGCGCCGGCGGCCGTCGTAAGGTTGATGTAGTTGATCGCCGCCAGCACCAGGATGAACGCGCCGATGATCCCCAGCACGTAGACCTGCACGGGGTTGCCCCCGGGCTTGATTTCGAGCCGGTAGTCCGAGTGCAGGTAGATGTCCCGGAGCGGCTGGATCATGAAGCGGACGGCAAAATCGCTGGACGCCCATTGCTCGTAGGTGCCGTCGACGCCACTGGACGGAAAGGCGTAGTCGCGCAATAACCGGTCAAGACCGCGCTGCAGCGCGGCGGGGTCCGATCCCTCGCGCAGCCGCACGTAATTGTAGAACTGCACGTTGCTCCACGCGCTCGCCGGCTCGTCCTCGCGAACGAGCGGAAGCCAGAGCGAAGCCGCGAGGTGCGTCCGATAGGGCGGATCGGCGACCACCCCCGTGACACGATGGGGCTTTCGTTCCTTGCCCACCAACACCACGCGTCCCAGGGCCGGCGCATCGCCAAAGTAGGTACGCGCGGCCGTCTCGCTGAGGACGATCTCGTCGGGCGCGCGCATCACCTGGCCGGGAGTGCCTTCGAGAAACCGGTAGCTGAAGAGGTCGAAAAACGCGCTGTCGGCGTAGATGTAGGCCGGCTCGGCATACCGCGTCTCCCCCACCTGAACGGTCGTCTCCTGAAACCCCCGGTCGAACCGGGTGGCCGCTTCGATCTCCGGCACCAGATCGGGCAGGATGTCGAGGAGCTGTTGCTGGCTTTTGGCGAAGCCGCCCATGTTGAAAAAGTCGGTCGCGATCCGATAGACGCGGTCGCCACCCTCGACATGGCGGTCGTAGCTCAGCTCCTGCCGCACGTAGAGCCCGAGCACGAATGCCGCGGCAATGCCCAGGGCGAGCCCGCCGATGTTGATGATCGACGTCAGCGGATCGCGACGCAGCGAGCGGAGGGCGATGAGGAATGCGTGCCTGATCATGTCATTCGTACCGGAGACTGTCCACCGGATCGGCGAGCGCCGTCCGGATGGACTGATAGCTGACCGTCAGCAGCGCGATCAGGATCGCCACCACGCCGGCGCCGACGATGATCCAGCCGCTTATGGTCACCCGGTACGCGAAGTGCGCGAGCCACCGATCCATCGCATAGAGCGCTACCGGCACCGCCAGCACGTACGCCACGGCGATGAGCCGGGAGAACTCTTTCGACAACAGCAACACCAGCTGCGGCACCGTGGCCCCGAGGACCTTGCGCACCCCGATCTCTTTCGTGCGCGTCGCGGTGACGTACGACGCCAGACCGAACAGCCCGAGGCAGGCAATAAACACCGTCAGTGCCGTGAAATAGCCGAAGATCTGGCCGAGACGCTGCTCGCTGGCGTAAAGCCTGCCGAAATCGTCATCCAGAAAAAAGTAGTCGAACGGCTGGCCGCCGGCGATGTCCGCCCACTTCATCCGAAGCCGTTCGATGGTTTCGTCCAGCCGAACCGGGCTGACCCGCAACAGCGCATACTGCATGTCGCCGCCGAGCTTGAGCACGAGTGGCCGGATGGTGTTTTCAAAGGACTCGAACTGAAAATCGCGCACGACGCCGACGATGGGTCCGGAGACCGCCGCCTCGTCGTCCGGCTCCTCGATGCGTTTGCCGATCACATCCTCCAACGTGAAGCCCAGCTCGCGCATGCCGGCTTCATTGACGACATACGCCGCGCTATCGCCCGGAAACGCGCGCGAAAACGAGCGGCCCGCGACGAGGTCCATCTCGAGCGTTTCGATGTAGTCGTGGCTGACCTGTGCCGAAGCCAGGGCGAAAATCGTGTTGCCCGAAATCCCTTCCGGGCGAAAGGCATCGGTTGTCGTCAGCCGCCCAGGCAGCGCGTTGGCGAAGGCCACACCGGTCACTCCCTGATCCGACAACAGGGTGTTATGCATCGTCTCGGCGGCGACCGAATTCGAGGTGATCGGCAGCACGAGCACCTGGTTCTTGTTGAATCCCACGTCCTTCGACTGCATGAAATCCAGCTGCCGGCTCGCCACGCCCGCGCAGATCAGCATGCCGATGGACAGCCCGAACTGCATCACGACGAGCGCGTTGCGCAGGCCGGCGTGCCGCACCCCGCGCGGCAGGGTGCCCTTCAGCACGGCCGCCGGCTGGAAGGCCGAGAGCACGATCGCGGGATAGATGCCAGCCAGCAGCCCCGCGGCCAGCGTGATCCCCAGCATGCCCGCGAAGAAGCCGGCGTCGCGCGTGAAATCGATGGTAAGCGTCTTGTCCGCCAGCTGGTTGAACCACCCGAGCGAGAGCCACACCAGCAGGCTCGCGACCCCGAGCGCCGCCAGCGCCATGAGCATGGACTCCACCAGGAACTGCCGCATCAATTGCCGGCGCGTCGATCCCATCACCTTGCGAACGCCGACCTCACGAGCGCGGCCGGTCGAACGGGCCGTGGCGAGGTTCATGAAGTTGATGCAGGCGATGAGCAGGATAAACACTGCGATGGCGTTGAGCACATACACGTACGTGATATCGCCCGTTCGCCCGATGGTGCCGCCGGCCTGGGAATGGAGGTAAAGGTCGCCGAGCGGCTCGACGAAGTACGCCCATCGCATGCCGTTCGCCACCGCCTCGTCGAAGGAGACGCCCAGCGCGCCTTCGACCTGGGGGCGGACGTAGGTCTGCACCAGCGCTTGCAGCTTCTGTTCGAACGCGACCGGGTCCTTCCCTTCGGCCAGGCGCACGTAGGTATGAAACGAGTTGCTCACCCAGTTCGCCTGATTCACCCAGGGGATGCTGGTCAGCGAGGCAAGGAAATCGAACTGCAGATGCGAGGTGGACGGGATGTCCGCCAGGATGCCGGTCACCCGGTAGGCGTCGCCGTCGCTGTAGACGGTCTGGCCAAGGGGATCATCCCCGCCGAAGTATTTTTTCGCCATCGCATCGGTCATCACCACCGAATAGGGCTGAGCGAGGGCCGTGCGCGCGTCGCCGCGGAGCAGGGGAAAGGTCATCACATCGAACACCGACGAGTCGGCCCACATCCACCCCGACTCGAGAAAGGCGCGGTCCTCATACCGCACCGCCTGCCCCTGGTCGTCGAACGACGCGAAGAACCGCGCCACGGCGCGGACCTCCGGGTACTCGGTCGCCAGCACGCCGGCCATCGGCGCCGGCGACGTGGCCGTCTTGAGCGCCTGCCCGTTGAACGCCGCATCCAGGTTAATGCGATAGATGGACGCAGCGTGTTCATGAAACCGGTCGTAGCTCAACTCATCGCGCACATAGAGTACGATGAGCATCGCCACGGCCAGTCCGATGGCCATGCCGAAGACGTTGATGGACGTGTAGGCGCGCTGCTTCGACACAGTGCGGAGGGCGATGACGAGGTAGTTCTTGAGCATGATGGCCTCTTCGGCATGCAGCGCGTTCAGGCCGGGGCGATGTAGCGCTGTTTGAGAAAGTTCTCCGTCACGATGTGGCCGTCGAACAGGTGCACGATCCGGTGGCTGTATTCGGCGTCCGCCGGCGAGTGGGTGACCATGGCGATGGTGGTGCCGTTTTCGTTCAGCTGCGTCAACAGCGACATCACCTCTTCGCCGTGGGTCGAATCCAGGTTACCGGTGGGTTCGTCCGCGAGGATGAGCTTCGGGCCGGCGACGACGGCGCGCGCGATCGCGACGCGCTGCTGCTGACCGCCCGAGAGCTGCTGGGGAAAATGCCCTTTCCGGTGCGTCATCTGGACGCGATCCAGCGCCGCCGTCACGCGTTGTTCGCGCTCGGCGGACGTCATCCCCAGATACAGCAGCGGCAGCTCGACGTTTTCGTAGACGGTCAGTTCGTCGATCAGGTTGAAGCTCTGAAACACGAAGCCGATGTTGCCCTTGCGCAGGCCGGCGCGCTGGCGCTCGGACATGTTCGCCGTCTCGTGGCCCAGGAACGTGTACGACCCCTCGGAAGGGCTGTCGAGCAAACCCAGGATATTGAGCAGCGTCGACTTGCCGCAGCCCGACGGACCCATGATCGAGATAAACTCGCCTTCCTTGATCTCCATGTTGACGTTGTTGAGGGCGGTGGTTTCGACCTCTTCCGTCACGTAGGTCTTTTTAAGATTGGTGGCTTTGATCATACGTTTGATGTATTGAGCGTGTGCGTGGGCAAACGGTTACTGAAGAACGAGGCGATCGACATCGCCGAAAGTGTCGTACGAGGACGTCACGACCTGCTCGCCGGCCTCCAGCCCTTCGAGCACTTCGTAGACGAGCGGATTCTGCCGTCCGAGACGGACGACCCGCTTCACCGCGAAGTCGCCCGAGGGATCGAGCACGTACACCCATCCTCCGCCGGTGGACTGATAAAAACCGCCGCGCGCCAGGGTCAGCGCCTCGCCGAGGTCGCTCATCTCGAGGCCGAGCCGGATCGTCTGCCCGCGGCGAATGTCCGGCGGCGTCTCGCCGAGGAACGTGAGGTCGACTTCAAACCGCCCGTCCCGAACTTCCGGATAGACGCGCGTCACTTCCATGGCGTATTCGACGCCGGCGATCGGCTGGGTCGTGGCGCGCTGACCGCGTACGACCCGGTTGATGTAGTACTCGTCGATGCCGGCACGCACCTTGAACCCGTCGAGCACGTCCACCTGCCCGAACCGGAAGCCGGCGCCCTTCATCTCGCCGAGTTCGGCGTTGAGCGCCGTCAACTGGCCGGCAAGCGGCGCGCGCACGGTCAGGTTTTCGAGCTGTTCCTGCATCACCTCGAAGTTGGCGTCCATCCGCTCGACGGCGAGGACCATGCGCTCGACCTGCAGCGCCTGCCGCAGCGAATCCTGCTTGAACGACTGCTGGGTCAGGTCGCGCCGGCGCTGCCAGTATTCATATTCATCCTTCACCGTCTGGAACTCGCGTTCGGAGATGACTCGCTTCTCGTACAGGTCCTGGTTCCGCTCCAGATCGCGCCGGAGCCGCAGGATGTTGTAGTCCATGTCCGTCAGCTGCTGCCGGCGGGTGAGGTTGCCCTCCTCGATCTGAAAACGCGTTTGTTCGAGCTGGCTGATCTGCTCCAGACGCTGGGATTCCGTGTTCAACAGACTCAGCTGGAGCGTGCTGTTCGAGAGCCGGAGGATGGGCTCGTGGTCTTCGACCATCGCCCCTTCCTGGACATAAATCTCCTCGATGCGCCCTCCCTCGACCGCATCGAGGTACACCGTCGTGCGCGGGAGGACGTTGCCGGTGATGGCGATCCGTTCCTGGAACGGCTCGAACCGGACGGTCGATACGGTCAGGCGTTCGGTATCTACATTGAGTTTGCGCCCGCCGGTCGTCGTCCACAGGGCATAGCCCAGCAGGGCTACGAGGACCACGGCGCCGGCCAGTTGAAGGGTGCGGCGCATCGTCCAGAATCGGCGTTCGCGCTGCCGGTCCATGCCTTCGCCGCCGCCCATCCGGCGGTCGCCGGGATCGGACGCAGGGCCCGAGGAAGGACGCAGCAAAACGGAAATGTCAGGCTTCTGATCAGGGGTGTCGTTCATTGCTCTATCGGGTACGTGACTGCCCATTGCTTTGCAATCGCGGTGCCAGTACCCACAACTCGTTGCCTCCCAACAACATGACCCTCACACAGCCGTATCTCGCCTCCGCCGAAGGTGTTCGCCGGCGAAACACCAGGTGTCCGATTTCGAACACTCCGGTCAGCGTATTCGCGCCTGTTCACCTATATTGCGGGCTGGAATGATGTTTGGAGATCGCCGGCCGATCCACCCACCGTATTCAACCGAACCGTACCGCCACGTATGAGCGATTTCGGGAGTCTTTTGATTGTCGACGATGACGAGGATGTGCTGCAGGCCGCGCGCTTTCTGTTGAAGAAACATGCGCGCCGGATCCACACCGAAAGCCGGCCGGAACGTCTCCCCGAGCTGCTGCAGAACGAGACGTACGACATCATTTTGCTGGATATGAACTTCACGCGCGACGTCTCGAGCGGACGCGAGGGGTTTTTCTGGCTCGACAAGATCCTCGCGATCGATCCGGCGGCCGTCGTGGTGCTGATCACGGCGTTCGGCGATGTGGAAATGGCGGTCAACGCCATCAAGGCCGGCGCCACCGACTTCGTCCTGAAGCCCTGGCAAAACGAGAAGCTGATCGCCACGCTGACGGCTGCGCGGCGGCTGCGCTCGTCCAAGACGGAGGCCGGCCTGCTGCGCGATACGCAGCGGCAGCTCCTGTCCGATATCGACCTGCGCTACCAGGATTTCGTCGGCGAGTCGCCGGCGATGCAACGCGTCTTCGAACAGATCGACAAGGTAGCGGCCACCGATGCCAGCGTCCTCATTCTGGGGGAAAACGGCACGGGCAAGGAGCTCGTCGCCCGTGCCCTGCATCGCCACTCGCGGCGATCCGAGCGCCCCTTCGTCGGCGTCGACATGGGCGCCATCTCGGACACCCTGTTCGAAAGCGAACTCTTCGGCCACGTCAAGGGCGCCTTCACCGACGCGCGGGAGGACCGGGTGGGTCGTTTCGAGCTGGTTTCGGGCGGAACGCTGTTCCTCGACGAAATCGGCAATCTGTCGATGGCCAAGCAGTCCAAGCTCCTGACCGCCCTCCAGCGCCGTGAGATCGTCCGGGTGGGGTCGAACAAACCGATCCCGATCGACGTCCGGCTCATCTGCGCGACGAACATGCCGATCTACGAGATGGTCGAGGAAGGTCTGTTTCGCCAGGATCTGCTGTACCGCATCAACACCGTCGAAATCCATCTGGCGCCGCTGCGCGAGCGCCCGGAGGACATCGAACCCCTCGCCACGCACTTCCTGACGCGGTTCGCCCGAAAATACGGAAAGTCGGTCCGGTCGCTGAGCAGCGCGGCGATCCAGCAGCTGAAGGCCTACCACATGCCCGGCAACGTCCGCGAGCTCGAGCACATGATCGAGCGGGCCGTGATCATGACCGAGTCTACCTCGCTGCAGCGAGAGGACTTTTTCTTCGCCGGCACCCGGCGCCCCGACACCGACGGTCTCGTATTCGATGCCTACAACCTCGAGGAGGTGGAGCGCACGGTCATCCGAAAGGCGCTCGACAAACACGAGGGCAACATCAGCAAGGCGGCGAAGGAGCTTGGGCTCACCCGCGCCGCGCTGTACCGACGTCTCGAAAAATATCACCTCTGACCCCGATCCATGCGCGGCTTTCGCATACAGTGTACGCTACGCATTCTGGTGCTGGCAGCGAGCATCTTCGCCGGCGTGTACGCCTATGTGGTGCACGCCTCGTCGCTGATCCCCGTTGCGGCGGCGGTTCTGGTGGCATTCCAGGGCATCTCCCTGGTTCGTTTCGTCGATCGCACGAACCGCGAGCTGAGCCGGCTGTTGCTGGCTATCCGGTATTCCGACTTCTCGCAGGCGTTTCATGCCAAGGAGCTGGGGGGGTCTTTTGTCGAGTTGAGCAAGGCGTTTACCTCGGTCATGGAGGATTTTCGATCGGCGCGCGCGGAAAAGGAGGAGCACGTTCTCTATCTGAACACCGTCATCCAACATATCGGGATCGGCCTGCTCGCTTTCCAGGAAACCGGCAGCGTGGGGCTGATCAACAACGCCGCCAAGCGGCTGTTGCGCGTGCCCTACCTCAAGAACGTCAAGGCGCTGGCGGGATTCAGCGCCGAGCTGGTGGATACCCTGCTCAGGATGCACGCGGGAGACAAGGCGCTCGTCAAAGTGGTCGACGGCGACGAACTGCTGGAACTCGTCGTCTACGCCACGGAATTCAGGCTCGGCGGGCAGTTTTACACCCTGGTGTCGATTCAGGACATCCAGGCCGAGCTGGAAGAAAAGGAAATCCAGTCCTGGCAGAAGCTCGTCAGTGTCCTCACGCACGAGATCATGAACTCGATCACGCCGATTGCCTCGATGGCCGACACGGCGAACGAATTGCTGACGGATCTGGCTCCCGCCCCGGAAACCGGTCTTGCCGCCGAGACGCTCACCGATGTGCGTCTGGCGATGCAAACCATCGCGCGGCGCAGCCAGCACCTCATCCATTTCGTGCACGCCTACCGCAGCCTGACGCGCATACCGCGACCGGATCTCGAGATCTTCCCGATTCGCCGGCTCTTCAGCGCCATCGAGCATCTTTTCCGGAGTTCACTCGACGACGCCGGCATCGGGCTGAGGGTGGCGGTCCAACCCGAGGAGCTGGATGTGACCGCCGATCCCGAGTTGATCGAGCAGGTCGTCATCAACCTGATCAAGAACGCGATGGAGGCGCTGCAGGACACACCCGATGCCTGCATCCAGCTGAGCGCACGGATGACGCCGCGGGGCAATACGATCATCCAGGTCTCGGACAATGGCCCCGGCATTCCACCGGAAGCGCTTGAGCGCATCTTCATTCCGTTTTATACCACCAAGAAGGAAGGATCCGGCATCGGGCTCAGTCTATCCCGCCAGATCATGCGTCAGCACGGCGGGGCGTTGAGCGTTATTTCCGACCCGGACCGGCAAACGACCTTCACCTTGCGCTTTTGACGCCCAGGTCCGCAAGATTCGGGTCGACCCGGCCGGCGCGCTGGCGTATTCTGGGGTACCTTCCACGTATACCCGAAACGATATGTCTTCCGACTTCGACCGTATCGAAAGCGCCATTCGGTTTCTCGAGGACAACGTCCTCGACCAACCCCGCCTCGACGACATCGCCGCGCACATTCACCTGAGCCCGTACCATTTCGAACGGCTGTTCAAGCGCTGGGCCGGCGTGACCCCGAAGCAGTTCCTCCAGCATTTGACCCTGAGTCATGCCAAGGAACGGCTCAGGACGTCCGCCTCGGTGCTCGAGGCCGCCTTCGCGGCCGGCCTGTCAGGCCCGAGCCGGCTGCACGACCTGTTCGTCACCGTCGAGGCCGTCACGCCCGGCGAATTCAAGCAGCAGGGCGCCGGCCTGACGATCCGCTACGGTTTCCACGAGACGCGTTTCGGCTGGTGTTTCGTCGGCGTCACCGACCGGGGCGTCTGTCATCTGGCCTTCGACCCGCCGGGCCAGGGCCCGGTCGACGAGCTGGCTTCCCGCTGGCCGAGCGCCGGCCTGGTCGAAGCCCCGGATGAAACCCGACGCACCGTCGCGCGCATCTTCGGCGAGGAATCCGAGAACGGCTCTTCGATGAGGTTGTTGTTGAGCGGCACCAACTTTCAGTTGCAGGTGTGGCAGGCGCTGCTCCGTGTGCCGGCGGGCCATATCGTCTCGTACGAGGACCTGGCGATCGCCTTGGGCCGGCCGGCGGCAACGCGCGCCGTCGCCAGCGCCGTCGCCAGGAATCCTGTCGGCTACCTGATCCCCTGCCACCGGGTCATCCGCAAGTCCGGGCATTTTGGGCAGTACCACTGGGGCAGTGCGCGCAAGAAAGCCATGGTGGGGTTTGAGGTGAGCGCAGTCTTGAATGCGATGCCATGAGCCAAGACGCTGCCACATCGGGGGCTGAGCCCAACAAGCCTGGCACGATCAGATACGCACCAGCGTTTCAGGAATCGCTCGCGTAGCAGGCCACGAGATAAGCATAATTATCGAGTTCGATTGTTACGGTCGTAAAACCCTGCAAAACTTCAGCATGTGCAGGTAATACTTCATATTTATTGTAAAAGAAGGGATCGTCCTTTTGGACTCCGAAGAGACCTTCGAGAACCGAAAGGGTCAGCGTGGGCAACGCAACTTCACCGACCAGGTCTACCCCTTCCTTTTCGTACCATTCCAAAACCCTGATGACGCGATGATGCTGGGCGGTCATGTTGTTCAGTTTGATGACTTCACGTGCGAAATCGACGCAGTGCGAGATAGCAGCCTATAGACACCATGCGTTCACGCACGGCACGGGGCCGGCTGCAGGATTCCCGATGCAGCTGGCAAGGCCGAAGAAGCCGGTGTCACGGCTCCAGACGCACGATCAGGCGGCATGGCGCGCAACCGTTCACATGCTTGAGGCTGTCGAAGTGATCGTGATAGTCGGGGTCCTCGGTATCAAGCCTGGCCACCGCCACGAGATATCGTCCCAGGTTAAACAGCACGTCTCGATTTCCCGAAATCGATACCTGCATCGCTCCGGTTTCTTCCATTTCGTCTGTAACCATGTTCAAGCGAAGCTCCTTCTGGACGCATACCCCAAGCTGCTCCAGATGCTGCGGCCCAGCAACGCCGCCTTCAAAATACCCGTCTTCAGGCCTCGAGCGTCCCTGCATATACTCCAGGGTCAATAGCTCTTCCTTAACTATTTTCTTCATGTCTCTAGCCGGCGTCAAGCACCCTGGCGCTCCGAGTCGAACATCCTATACCGAACAGCTTCGGCGTAGTATTCTGGCAGTTTAAGGTATTCATCAGGTGAGCCCCTCCAATACATATTTGGCCCAGGCTCCCCCTCTGCACTATCGACTACAAATAAAACTCTCATTTAAAACATCTCTTTCAATAGTAACAATTAACAACATTTCCATTTATGGCCAGGAATGACAGGTATTTCATAGGAAAGATCTCACGCAAACCTGCGTTTTTTACAGGCCAGCATACTTCCTTGCATCCTACTTCAGATGACTGTGATGCAAAAGCCAACCCCTCAAATGGCTCCAAATAGCTAATGACGAGCAGTTTAATGGCATACGTAACTTCCGATGTTTTAAGGCGATATCTTGCATAACCCGTGCCCACTCAATCTACAGTCAAGATCATTAAGCTATTCTTTTCGCATGTACACCCAGGATCCTTCACTCAAGAGCTGAGGCACACGATCATTGCTTACAACATAATCTGTTTCCACGCTTACATCATCGAAATCAGCCATCATTTCTCCGGATACAGACTCCAATATATCTAATTCATCTTCTGATGGCGAGTCAGCAAAATAGAATCTTAAATAGACAACTCCATCTTTCATTGCCACAGCAATAGCTCTCATATTTGAAGTAATCATACTCAACAATGCCCTTTGAGCCGAAAGCAGTACGATTTTTTTCATTTTAGAGATACGGCCTAGATGGAACAATATGCACACCAGTCCTACTATTGATCACGATCCCTCTTGTCGTAGGCAACGAAGCCCCTGTAGACGGATCGACATAGCGACCTATTATTTTACCAAAATCCACCCTTATCTTGCTAGCATCAATTCTCTGAACCATAAGCACACTTCCATTGTGAAGATCATCAAGTAGTTCCTGAGCACTCAACTCAAGTATACTCCTCCCCGGAATATAGTTATTGTGCCCTAGAAGATGTTTTCCCTGTTTACCAAGATCAATTACTCTTGATATATCTCTAACATTATCATCCAAAACACCGACAACTCTTAATGATCCAACTTCAACACTGGATGATCCTCCAAGGAGTTTACCAATCCCTTTGCCCACAGATCCGGCTACTTTTCCAGTGATTCCACCAAGTGCCCCACCAATGCCTGCCGAGATCGCGACCTCTGTCCAGTCAAAGTTATTGCCAGAAAGTTTTTGATCTACCAAACTACCTGCCGCACCCCCAAGCGCCCCTGCTGCTATCAGGCTGCCAACCCCAGCTCCGGCAGTTAGTACAACCAGATCAGCAACTAGCCCGGCAGTCGCGCCAGAAATTGCTCCCTGTTTACAACCATCCCCAGTAGCTACTCCTACAGCACATCCGACGACTGCTCCTACTATCGTACCAATAATTTCGCCATTGGGGTCATAATTGATTACGGGGTTATTCGCCGCATAATTATAGGGGCTGATTTCCGGATAAATTTCCATTTGCGGATCCACACTCCCCCACCTCCCCAACGCCGGCATGTAGTACCTGGCGCCGAAGTAGTCGAGGCCTGTTTCCGCGTCACGCTCCTTCCCGGTGTATCCTTCTTTTGCCGCGGCACCCGAGAGATAACTCCGACCGGGCAGGGTCAAACCGAAGGGGTAGTAGTCCCGCCACTCCACGGTCGACCCCGCGGCGTTTATGACCAGTCGCGTCGAACCGAGGGCATCCTTGTGGTAATAAAACCGGTTCGTCCCGTCGTAGCGCCCCCAGACGGATTCGCCGGCGATGATATTCCAGTGTTTCAGCGTTCCCGTGTCAGAGAACACGCCCATGATCTGGCTCCCATCGAGAACATAGTGCTCGCCCGCAGCACTTCCAACCTTCTTCGCAAACCGCTGCCCGTCGCCACTGTAGCGATAGGTCGTGGTTGAGCCGGCCGTGAGGGACAGGGGGAGGTTACGTTCGTCGTACGTGCTGCTCGTGATGGCGTAGGGCGCCGGCGCCGTCAGCATGTTGCCATTGAGATCGTAGCTAAAACTGCCGGTCTCGGCATCCCACGCTTCGGCCGAGGAGACCGCATCGGTAACGGAGGCAAGCCGATTCGTGCCGCTCGCATACGAATAGGTAAGCTGATCGATGGCGCTCCCTGTCTCCCGATTTCGCGTCAGGGCGGTGATGTTGCCGCTCTTGTCATAGGTGATGCCGTTCACATCGTAGCGGGTTGTGAAATACCAATCCCACCCGCCTACGATATAGGGCTGCGGACCTACTTCACCCGTCCCGTTCCAGACGGCGTAGGAATAGTCGGCCGACTTGATGCGGTCGAGCGCGTCGTAGGTAAAGACATAGCGGTACCGCTTGTCCGACGTCGCGGTGCCTTGGTTGAACGTGGCCGTCGAGATATTGCCGTTTCCGAAGTAGTCGTACAACGCCGCAAAGGGCGTGTTTTCGCTATCCAGATCGATCCCGGTGACCCAGTCACGCAGGTTGTAGTCGTACCCCTTGGTGGCCCGGTACCCGTCGGTCTGGTATTCCTTCAGCTGGACGGTACGGACGGCGCCGGCCTGGTTGTACAAGAAGCGAACATCGGCCAGTGCCGGCTTGGCGGACGATGTAGACGCATACATTTTGGTCTCCCGGCCGAGCGCATCGTAGTCGTACCACTGGTACCAGTTCAGACTGCCGACCGTCGATTGCACCTTCGTACGCTGTCCCAGCCAGTTCAGCGTATAGGTAAAGGTGGTATTGAGGGCCGTAGTGACGCCGCCGGCATTGGACTCCGTGTACTGCCGCTTCCAGGTCTGCCGCTCTTCGTTGTCGTAGCTGGCCATCTCGATCTGCCAGCGTCCGTTGCTTTTGTAGGCCGATGCCGTGCGATGCATTTTCCCGTTGGCAGGGGTCGCGGCTCCGCTTATCTGGGAGCTGAACAACGACCAGGGATACGTACCCGTTGCCGGCTTGACGGCCGTCCCACCGTACCCGTTCGCCGCATCGCCGTAATGGTGGACCGCGAGGAAATAGGACGTCGTGGTATTCTCCCAGCCATAGTCTGTAGCGCCGGTGAGCGTATTAAAATCGATATGGGTATGCAGCCCGGTGATGGATGGCCGGCCCAGGTTGTCGTACCGGGTGTAGAGCACGTCGCTCTTCGAGGCCTGAACGGCGTCCTGACTGAATCGAAGAAGGCCCGCTTCGTCGTATTTGTATT
This sequence comes from Rhodothermales bacterium, assembly GCA_041391505.1. Lineage (NCBI taxonomy): Bacteria > Pseudomonadati > Rhodothermota > Rhodothermia > Rhodothermales > Rhodothermales bacterium. Next base: position 64,260 of record JAWKNW010000004.1, on the reverse strand, counting down.
TCACCGTGCCGGCATCGGGCGTGGTGCGCTGGGTCAGTTGCCCCTGTACGTTGTAGACGTTCGTCGTAACCAACCCACGCGGATCTGCGACCTGCGTGAGCAGATCGACGATGTTGTAGGTGAAGGTCGTGACCGCCTTGTCCGACGTGTTATAGCCGGCTACCACCTGCTTCGTACGCCCGAACGTATCGAAAAAGGTGCGCGTCACATGGCCGATTTCGTCGGTCGTTTCCTCGAACCTGTAGTTGGATGAGGAGCCCCCATCGAGCGTACCTACCTTGTAGGCCGTGAGGATGTAGGGGGCTGTCGTCCCGTCGTTTTCGGGCGTGACCCGGTCCACGCGCGCGAGGCCGTCACGCCGAAAGAGGGTCTCCACGTACGGATTCGTACTGCTCCCATACAGGCTTCGAGCCGATCCGGCGAAGCCGGCATGGTAGGCGCCTCCCGTTGCGTAGCTATACGGTTTCCACTCGCGGATGCGCGCGCCACTCGTCGCCGTGCCGGGCAGGTACTCCGTGTGGGAGACCACGTACAGCGCGCCGTCTTTGGATTGCGTCTGAAGGGGCCGGCCCAACCCGTCGAAGAACGAGATCGTCTCATAGGCGAGACCGGATGCGTGGAATTGCTTTCCGGTCACCTTGAAGGGGACGGTGGAGGTCGAATAGGAATACGTCGTCACCGTATTCGACGGGCTCATCCGGTTTTTGACTTCGGCGAGCCGGCCAAAGTTATCGTAGGTATAGGTTGTCGTGTGGCTGTTTTCGTCCTTGACGGTCGCGAGGAGTCCGAAGGCCGCATCGTAGCCAAACTCGACCGACAGCCCGGCTTTGGCCACCTTTTTGAGCAATCCCGGGGGCGTCGTGCTGACCCCGGTCGTTCCGGTGAAATACGTGAGCGTGGTGACGACGCCGCGAGGATCGGTGATCGACGTCGGTAGACCGTGCTCGTTGTAGGCCGTGGTTTTGTCCTTCAGCTGCCAGCCGCTCTGGATCGTGTCAGTCGTCCAATTGCTGTAGACCGGTTTGCTCGTCGAGGCCGTCCCGTTCCAGGCGACGTTGAATCGGGGCTTCCAGATGGTGCCGCCGGCCATGGCATAGCTGCTCCATCGCGTGGCGGTCGATGCGTGCCAGGTGGTTGAGGAAGCGCTGGTCTTTTCGCCTACGACCGTCTGAACGACCGGCCGCAGGATATTCCGGGTATTGAGTTCGCCGTATTTCTCGTAGCCGTACGTGTATTCGGTCTTCCGCGCCGGCGTTGACGTACTGTTGAGCGTTTCTTCGCTGGTTTTGACATAGCCGGTCCCCGTCCCGGCGGCCGTGTGGTGGGTATAGGTTGCCTTGTGCGTGATGGAGGTCGACGTGCTGGCGCTCTGGCCATAGTCGGTATCCGTTTCCGCGTCGACCTTACCGTCATACGACCACACCAATTTGGCGTCGTAGCCGCCGGCAGCGAATGCACTCGCCAGCGGGTATCCCGTCAGATCGTAGGTACGCGTCGTTTTGCGAACCGGATTGACGCCGCCATTATTGTAGTAGTATACCTCGTAGGGGAGCCCCCAATTCCAACCCTGATTGCCCTGCACGATCGCGAAGTCGTAGTACTGGAAGTTCGGATTTCCGAAATCGGCGCGCAGGTACAGAAAGGTACTGATTCGGGAAACCGTGGCCGGTGTATTGCCGGCGTTGGTGTAGTAGGTCTTGACGCTTCCGCCATCGGGATCGGATCGTTTTACATAATCATAGTACACCGCCGCCTGGGCTCGCTCGGTCCCCACAAAACCCCGGTATGTGGTGAAGTAGGTTTTCCACCACCCGCCCGGGACGCTGTTCAGCCGTCCCGAACCGTACGTGTAGGTCGTGCTCCATTCGCTCCCGAGCCCATCGCCTTGCGTTCGGGTTTTTACGCGGGCGCCACCCTGACGCGTCTGGTTGCCCGACAGGGTGAAGGAATACGCCGTGGTCGACGCATTCTGCTCCAGATCAAATAGCCAGAACGGGACCGTCTCGGTGCTGAGCAGGGAATCGTCCTCGTAATCGAACTGATCCCAGCCGCCGGACGGATACGTGATGCGTTTCAGGCTCCAGGCACGGCCGTCGTTGTTGACGCCGAGATTAAAGATGTCGGCGGTGCCTGCATTGCAGAAGCCGAACCAGTCCGCGTGCGCCGCCGTTACCGACGACGTGCAGGCCCCCCAGTACGTGAAGGCGTACGCCGGCAACGTAGCGTCGTTGTTCTTGCCGTAGATCTTGACGCCATCCAGCGAGAGCCGAGGCTCATCCGGACTGGCGTGAAGCGCTGAGGTGATCGTCTCGACTTTCTGCAGCGTCGTCGAAGGCGCCGAACGGGCCGCGAGGGTGATCTGCGTCAGTTTCTGGAAATGACCTTCCTCGTAGAGTGAAAGGTTTTCATTGTAGCGGGGCGCGGTTGACAGGGTCGCCTGATGGGTGGGCGTCACGATGGCGCTGAGGTACGATACCTGCTGACGCGTCGCCGCTTCGACCCCACCGGGGTCCACGACGGTCGTGGGCGTCGTATAGTCGAACCGAATCCAGCTGCCGGCTTCGTTCCCCGCGGGAATGTCGGGGCCCAGGTAGTCCGGCCCCAGGATCGACCGAAGCCGCCAGCTGCTGACATAATATTCGACCTGCAGGTCGTCGGACACAGTGAGAACGCTCGAAAAGATCCGAAATGTCGACAGGGTCGGGTGCGCAAAGACATAGCGGGTGCCGTCGTCGGTCGTTATCGTGAAACCGGTATAATCCGGCTTCTGGACGACCACACTGTTGAATACGGTCGCCGTCGTCGTGCCGCTTCCGGCTGCATCCACCACCGTCACGGGGGCGGAGCCGATGGCATCCACCTTCCAGGGGCGCCAGGCGTTCAGGTAGAATCCGTCCGCATCGGTGCGCGGCGGCGCCGTGCCGCCGGCTAGCCGCGTCATCATGGACGAACCGGCCGGCAAGGTGACGTAATAGGCATCGGGCTGCCACGCCGGCGTCGATCCGTCGGCCCAGTCGGTGCCGTGCACGGTGCCATCGGCCTCCACGAGCCCCATTGGCTCGCGCGTGATCGAACCCGGATCGAACTCCCAGCCCAGCCCGATCCAGCTGGCGCGCTGATCGACGCGGATGCCCGAACGGTAGGTAAACCGGATCTCGTAGTCGAGCCCGCCACGCCCCGGAACGGTCATGATCGGCAGGGAGAGCGTCAGGTCGCCTTTCGCATCCACGCCCGGTTCGGAGGGCGACGCCGGCCGCCAGACATCCGGCTGCGTCATGTGCGCGTTGAACAGCTGGCTCGTTTGTGCCGGCGAGGGAATTCCGGGCGAAAACAGGAGGAGCAGGCAAGCGGCCGTGAGGATGGGCTTCATGGCGCAAAGGGGATTGGTTTGATGTACGGCGCCAAATTCGCCGATCGCCGCCCCCGCAACATGAATGGAAGATGATCGGTGAATGAGATGTGACGCCGGCGGCATCCCGGTTTGCAAACAATCGCCGCGATAGCGCGTACATGGATCTCCAGACCGACTCGAAACGCCTTGAGATCGACTGGATTTGTTCGATAGTGAGCCTACCCGCAACGCTACCGAAAACAACGATGGACGCCTACATTTCCAAGAACGCCCGAAAGTTGCTGGACAACCCGGACACCTGCGAAGAGCTGAACCGGCTGCATCACGACCGTAAGGACGGATGGGTCAAGCTCGAAGGCGAGGCGTTTTACGTGACGCGTTCGCTCGACGAGGCCATGAGCCTCGCCCGATCGATCAAAAAACGCAAAAACGGTCACAAGAAAGGGTGAGCCGGCGGCAACGGCGCGCCCTCCTGTCGCCTCACCCCGTTGCATCTCCCCGCGCGTAGATCCCGGTCTCGATGGACGTCGCCTTTCCCGCGCTGCTCATTTTCCTGATCGTATTGCCGGGAATCGTCTGCCGGTACGGCTACCGGAAGGGCTCCTGGACCAGCCCGGTGTACCTCACCTCGATCTCTGAGGAAATCGCCTACGGCGTCGTGCTGGCGGCGGCCTTGCATGGGGTCTGGGGGTGGATGCTTTCGCTCTTCGGCGTCGCCATCGATCTGGATGCCGTCCTCTTCTTCCTGACCGGAGCGAACGGCGACGAAGCCGACCGCGCGATGCGGGCGGTGACGTACGCGCCCGAGCGTATCTTCGGCTACTTCCTCGCCCTGAACGTTTTTGCTGGCGCCGTGGGCTTCGGCCTGCATGAATTCGTTCGGCGTCGCCGGCTCGACCTCCGGTTTCGGACGATGCGATTCCGGAACGAGTGGTACTACCTCTTCCGGCAGGAAGACCCGATCATGGAGATCATCGAGGCGCGCGGCTGGAAGTGGGGCGGGCGCGAACTGCGGGAGTGGCTCAAATTCTACCGCTCGATCCAGGGGTACACGTATGTCTCCGCCGTCGTCGAACAGGGCGGCATCGCCTACATCTACTGGGGTTATCTCCACAAATTCTACTTCGACAAAGCCGGCGCGCTCGACCGAATCGTGCTCACCCACGCCAAACGCCGCCGGCTGGAGCAGGACAAACCGGATCCACTCGTCAAATCACCCGACAACGACGCCCGGTTTTATCCCATCTCAGGCGATTACCTGGTCCTCCGCTACGCCCACATCCACACGCTCAACGTGGAATACCGGTACGTCGTACCCGGTCAAAACGCCTCGCCTACCGAGAAGTAGAACGCGCGCCCGTCGCGCCCCCAGGCCATGTCGATGCGGAAGTTGACGCCCTGATCGTTCATCAGGAAGCGAAATCCGGCGCCGCCCGACAGGATGAACGGATCCGTCACCAGGCTGCGAGCATCCGGCTGTACGTCGGCGGCCGCGCCGAACACCGTGAAGCCGACCGGTCCCCACACCCACAGCCGGTATTCCGCCTGCAACGCCAGCATCAACCGATCCTTGTACCGCCCCTGCGCATAGCCCCGGAGCAGCTCGCTGCCCCCGATCTCGGGGAACATCTGAAACGGCGCCCCGCCGGCGACGCCGAGCCCCTGCAACTGCACGGCGAGGATCTGATCCCAGCCGAGCGACCAGAAGCGCCGCACGTCGAAACCCGTCCGGCTGAACTGAAAGTCGCTCCCGAACACCGGATCAAACACCATCCAGGACAGCCGCACATAGGTGCCCCGCGACGGATAGAACAGATCGTCGCGCGTGTCCCACCGCACGAAAGCGCCCGGCCCGACGATCCAGTTTCGCTCGCTCCCCAGCAAGGCGCCGGAAGCGAGCACGCCGTCCGCCTCGAGATCGACCAGGTTTTCGCGCCGCACCCATCCCATCAGCCCGACCCGGAACCCCGGCGCTATCTCATGTTCGCCCCCGACCAGGGCGCTGGCCACGCGTGACGTGTAGGTTTCGCTCTCGCTCAGGGCCTGATCGTTGCCGATGCCGTAAAAGCGATCGGGAAAGTTGAAATAAAGCAGCGTCCCGAACGCGCGCCACCGGTCGTGATCGAAAAACAGGTCCGGGGAAAACGTCACGATGGTCTGTTTTCGCTGTGTATAGACCACCGAGGCCTGGATCACGGACGGCCGTTCGCCGCGCAAACGTTCCGGAAAAAAGCGAACCGACCCGCCGCCGCCGATCTTGGTGCGCGGCGAATAAAACAGGCTCGGCAGGGCAACCCAGCTCCGTTTGACGACCTCGCCGGCCGCCGCCGTATCGGCCGATGCGGATCGCTGGGCCCTCGCCGGCGTGCCGGAAGCCAGATACAGGGACAGACCAAGCGCGATGAGCGCCAACCGGTAAAGCATGGGATAAAAGAAAGACGAGCCATACGGACGCCCTTCGATACGCCGGCGTCGCCGGAGAAGGTCCCGCCTCAGCCTCTGGTGATCAGATGCAGAAAGAACCCGACCCGCGCGTGGTATCGGATGGCGAGGTAGATGCCGAGGAGGATGACGATGAAAAACGGATTCCCCGCCAGCGCCGCCGCCAGCCGCGGCCAGCCGGCCCGCGTGATGTGGCGGTAGTCGTTCATCGTGCGGAAGGTCGCCCCGAAGCCGGAGACCAGCGTGGCCAGCGCCACGACGATGGCCCAGTTCATCGCCTCGGGCTGCTGGAGGGTGCTTACCACCATCGCCGCGAGCATCGTGCCCAGCAGCGTCCACCGGGGCCAGGAAACGAGCATCATCACCTGACCGGGCAACAGCGGGTTGCGGTTGCGGCTGGAGAGCGCGGACAGGACCGATGTCCACACCAGCACGCCCAGGGCGAAGATGGCGCCCATGACGAGGGTGAGCGTGAGCGGCCGCCCCAGCACGGCGACGCCGGAAAGGACCATGGACTCGGGCAGGCTGCGGGTCAACAGCGCAAACGCCGGCTGCTCGCGCACCGCCTCCAGGATGACGCCGTACACGAGCCCCGAGGCGACCACCAGCGCCGCAAGCACGAGCGCGTTCGGCCCGAACATGAGTTCGCGCCCCTGAGAAACCGACTCCCGGTAGAAGCCGTGGGCGAAGAAGTAGCGCCGGACCATGGTCTGGAACCGGATATACCGGAAATACGCGAGCCCCAGGATCAGCAGCACCAGCCATCCCAGGATGATCACCCACGGCGTCGCCTCGCTCGGCCGGCGCCCCGGAGGAAACGCGAACACGGTCTGCCGGCCCGTGTAGATACCTTCCACCACCGCCAGCGCCAGCCGCCGCTCGCCCGTAATGCCGTGCAGGCCGTAGGAATCCAGATACGGACTCGACAGATCGTGGCCGAGGGAGGGACGGTCGAAGCGCCGGTCGCGCCACGCGTACACGAACACCGACGACGGCGGGTTCGAGAGGGTGTCCGACAGCAGCGCGTTCAAGCCGGTCTCCAGAAAACGGGCCTGGAAGGAGCGCGAATGCGGCACCCGCGTCCCATCCTCATCCTGCGTGTCGATCACCCAGGTGCCCAGCCGCCCGATGCCGACACGGCCGGCGTGCGCGGAATGGGCAGATTGCCATGCCCGGAGCTGCCCGATCACATCCGGCGTGTCCAGCGCATCCAGCAGCACGGCGTCGACCCGCTCCGCGCACCGGTCATCCTCGATGAACGAGGTGATGTAATACAGCCGGATGCCTGCCGGACCGTCCCGCCGGAAACGATCCGCCATCTCGCCGAGGGCCTCGCAAGCCGTGTCGTCGCTCGTATCCGCGTAGCGCGCCAGCCCGAAATGACGGGCCGACGGATGCTCTTGCGTCCACCACAGCGCCTCCTGGATCACCTGCTCGGCGTAGCGTAGGGTATCCCTGAGTTCGCCGCCGGCGAGGTACTGAAAGGGGAGGTCCTGATAAAATGCGATGCCCAGCGAATCGGCCACGCGATACAGCCGCTCGTTACGGATCAGCGGAGATCGTATCGCCTGGACCCCCATGGCGTGCATCTCGAGCAGATCCTCCTCGGCGAGGTCCGTCCGCAGCGGCGGCTCCCACACGATGCCGCGCACCGGCTGGCCGTAGGCCGGCCAGGCCGCCATCGCGAGACCGACGCAGAGCAGTATCACTCGAGCAGCTGGCATGAAGAAGGAGTCTGGTAAAGCAAAACCCGGAGACCGCGCCAAGATACGCTACGGTGCGGCTCGGTGCAGAACACAAAAACCCCACACGCACTGCGGTGGCAGACGTGTGGGGCGCGGCCTTGCTCAGGGGCCGTGAAGGGACCGGAGGGCCCAGAGTTAATGCATATTGTAAAATGAAAAGTGCATAGCGGATCCGACAGTAACGATCTACCGCACGTGCAGGGCGGTCAGATCAACGATCCGATGACCCTGGCCATTTTACACTTTACAAGGTGCATGTTACTCGCTTAATCGATCATCTTGCGGAGGAACGCCGGCACATCGGTGTTGCCTTTGCCGATGCGTTCGCGGCGCTCGCGGACGTCGTCGCTCTGCAGCCGCTTGATGCGGTTCGCGGCATCGGCGTCGTCCGACAGTTCGATCGGATTGGCCATGCGCGGCGGTCCGGGTTGCCGGCGCTCGAACGCCGGGATATCGAGCTGACGCAGGTTGTCTTCACCCTTGTAGTTCGGGTAGTTGACCGTGTTTTCCTGCTCGAGCGGCGAGCTGCGGCGCTGCGGAGCGGCCGGCCCGGCCGACGGCTTGCGCTGCTTGTCGAAGCCCGTGGCGATGACCGTCACGCGGAGGCTGTCGCCCATATCCTCGTCAATCACGGTACCGAAGATGACTTCCACGTCGTCGCCGGCCTCGCGCTGGATGATGCTCGTCGCCGTCGTGGCTTCGTGGATGCCGAGGTTGCGGCCGGCCGTGATGTTGACCAGCGCGTTGCGCGCGCCGGCGATCGAGACGCCGTCCAGCAGCGGGCTCGAGATCGCCTCGATGGCCGCGCGTTCCGCGCGGTTCTCGCCCGACGCCGTGGCCGCGCCCATCAGGGCGGTGCCGCCGTTTTTCATCGTCGTCTCCACGTCCGCGAAGTCGAGGTTGATCAGGCCGTGCACCGTGATCAGGTCGCTGATACCGCGCGTCGCGTTCAGCAGCACGTCGTCGGCCTTCTCGAAGGCCTCGATCATGCTCGTGTGCGGCTCGGCGATGTCGAGCAGCCGTTCGTTCGGGATGATGATCAGCGTGTCGACCTGCTCGCGGAGCAGCTCGATGCCGGCTCCCGCGGACTCCATGCGCCGGCGCCCCTCGCACTCGAAGGGTTTGGTGACGATGGCCACCGTCAGGATACCCAGCTTGCGGGCGATGGCGGACACGACGGGCGCGCCTCCCGTGCCGGTGCCGCCGCCCATGCCGGCGGTGATGAACACCATCTCGTAACCCCGGAGCAGCTGTTCGATTTCCGAACGGCTCTCCTCGACGGCCTCCGCCCCCTTGACCGGGCGCGCGCCCGCGCCGAGCCCTTTGGTCAGGCTGACGCCGGCCTGGATTTTCACCTCGGCCCGGTTGACGTCGAGCGCCTGTTTATCGGTGTTTATCGAAATAAAATCGACACCGTTGATGCCTTTCGCGACCATGTTGTTGATCGCGTTGCCGCCACCGCCGCCAACGCCGATGACGGCGATTTTCGGGCCTTCGCTCGCGTCGTCATCGAACGCGAATCGTGAGCTGATGATATTTTCCATAGATCCCTCCTAACGGGGTACACAAGGTCCCCTGGATGAAAACCGGATTGAGCAGATCCGGCTTGTATGGTTAAGATGCTGGTTGCTGGGTATTTTCATCGCAAATCGCGACTCACAAATCGCTAATCGCAAATCGCTAATCTCAAAGTTCCTGGAACCACCGGGTCATGCGTTCGACGATGCGGCGCGCGCCGGACTCCTCGCCGTGCGCATGCGCGTTGCCGGCCGACCAGCGCTCCTTCTGGGCCAGGAATTCGCGCCCCATGAGGTTGGGACGCAGCCCGTAGAGCACGAGACCGACCGCCGTGGCGTATTTCGGGTCGCTGACTTCCTTGACCATGCCGCCGCCGAGACCGGTCGGGATCCCGACGCGCGCCTCGACGCCGAGCACTTCGGCCGCGAGCGCCGCCGTGCCGGGCACCATCGAGCCGCCGCCCGTCAGCACCACGCCGGCGCCCAGGTGACGCGCATAGCCGCTGCGCTTGATCTCGATGCCGGCGATCTCGAGGATCTCTTCCAGTCGGGGCTGGATGATCTGCGTGAGCGCGCTGCGGCTGATCGTCTTTTCGGTCCGGCCGCCGATGCCCGGGATCGCGATCGTCTCGTCCGGGACGTTCATGTCGACGATGGCCGTGCCGTACTGCTTCTTGAGCTGCTCAGCCTGGTCCTTCATCAACCCGAGACCCTTCCGGATGTCGTCGGTCACCTTGTTGCCGGCCACCGCGATCACGCCGGTATGGCGGATCGTCTTGTCCTCGAACACGGCGATGTCCGTCGTCCCGCCGCCGATATCGATCAGCGCGACGCCGACTTCCTTCTCGTCCTGATGCAGGACCGAGTAGGACGACGCCAGCGGCTCGAGCACGATGTCGGCCACGGTGTAGCCGGCCTTCTCGACGCACCGGTAGATGTTGCGCGCCGCCGAGACGAGCCCGGTCACGATGTGGACGTTCGCCTCGAGGCGGACGCCGTTCATCCCGACGGGATCGACGACGCCGTCCTGGCCGTCGACGATGAATTCCTGCGGCAGCACGTGGAGGATCTCGCGGTCGGCCGGCATGGCGACATGGGTCGTATCCTCGAGCAGACGCTGCACGTCGCGCTCGGTGATCTCCCCGTCGCGGTGCGTGGTGATCACGCCGCGGCTCTGGAAGCTCTGCACGTGGTCGCCGGCGATGCCGACGATCACGTTGCGCACGGTCACGCCGGCGGCGCGTTCGGCCTTCTCGATGGCCTCGCGAATCCCCGCCACCGTCTTGTCGATGTTGACGACGACGCCGCGGTTCAGCCCTTCGGATTCCGCCACGCCCACGCCGAGGATATGGATGCCTTCGAGGTCATCCTCCGCCGCGAGCACAGCGCAGATCTTGGTCGTGCCGATATCGAGGCCGACTACGATTTCTCCATCCATGGTGGTTACCGGTTTTCGTTCAATTATTGGGTCAGGGTACGTTCCCTGGTGATGATCTGACTGTCAAAACGGAGGTCAATCCACTCAAAATGTTTTTCGCGCTGCGCCAGCACCTCCTGGTCCCAGAAGGCCTGGAGCCGGGACAGCTTGCGCTCGAATCCGCCGGTGCCCATCCCGACCTGGATGGCGCCGCGGCCCGGCTTCGGTGTCGTGTAAAGCAACACGCCGCCATCGTCGGCCAACTCGAATTCCGAGAGCAGGGCGTCAGTCGTTTCGTCGACGCGCGACACCACATCGGCCAGTTCCAGCAGCGCCGGGTTTTCGGTCGGCGCGCCGGCGATGAACGGCTCTTTCAGCCCTTTCAGCAGCGGCACATCGTACCCGTGGCCCCGGACGTACGGCATCTGATAGCCGCCGGCGTCGATGAATCGGGTCGGTTTGCCCGAGGCGTCGACCGCCATAAGCGCCGGCGTGCGCTCGTGCACGTCGATCTTGATCGTCATGTCCGCCCCGCGATACACCCGCGCCTCCTCGATCCAGGGAAGCCGCGCGATCCGGTCGGCGATGGCGTGCGTGTCGATATCGAAAAACACGGCGCCCGAATCGACCGCGGCGATCGCGATGAGCGAATCGACCGGGGTGTGGCGGGCTCCGATCACCACGACGTCGCGCACGTGCAACTGCGATTTCCACGACCAGCCGACCACGGTCAGCAGGACGACGAGCAGAAACGAGACGATCGGTATCGTCAGGCGCTTCGCCCGATCCGGCGCGGCGCTCTTCGCGCGCGGCCTCGCCGCCGGCCGGGACCGCGGTCGTTCCGGTTTCGGCCGGGACCCGCCGCCACGACGCGGACTTCGTTTATCGTTTTTCATGCTGGAATCCGTCAAAATGTCGCCCGGACGCCCCGCGCCCGAATCAAATCAGGAAGCCTGCTGCAAGGCCTCCAGTAACCGTCTGCCGTAACGCCAGATGTTGCCGGCGCCCATGGTGATCACGACATCCCCCTTCCGGACGATGCCGTGCAGCCGTTCGATGAGCGCTTCGAGATCCGGCTCGAAGTGGACATCGCGATGCCCGTATTCCGCGGCGAGGTCGGCCACCGACTGCCCGTCCACGCCGGGGATCGGCGATTCGCGCGCCCCGAAGATTTCTGTCAGGACCAGGACGTCCGCGTCAAAAAATGCGCGGGCGAAATCGTCCTTGCAGTCCCGCGTACGGGAATACAGATGCGGCTGAAAGACGGCCACGATGCGCCGGTCCGGCCAGCCGGCGCTCGCCGCGCGCAGCGTGGCGCGCACCTCCGTCGGGTGGTGCGCGTAGTCGTCCACCACCAGGATACCCTGCGCCTCGCCGAGCACCTGGAAGCGGCGCTGCACGCCGGTGAAACGCGCCAGCCCCTCCCGTATCCGGTCGAACGGGATATCCAACTCGACGCCCACCGCGATGGCTGCCAGCGCATTCTGAATGTTGTGCTGACCGGGCGCCTTGATCACCACCTCGCCCAGCCGCTCCTTGCCCCGGAAGACCTCGAACCGGTTTTCCAGCCCTTCCTGCCGGGCGTTTTCGGCCCGGATGTCGGCCTGCCGCGCCGTGCCGTAGGTGACGATGCGGCGGTCGATCCGGCCGATGATTTCCTGCACGTGCGAGTCGTCCAGACACAGAATCGCCGCCCCGAAAAACGGGACGCTGTTGGCGTAGGTGACGAAGGCGTTCTGGATGTCGGCGAGATCCTCGTAGATGTCCAGATGGTCCGCGTCGATATTCGTGATCACCGCGAGGGAAGGCGTGAGGCGGAGGAAGGTCCGGTCGTATTCGTCGGCTTCGATGACGATGATATCGCCCTCGCCGGCCACCGCATTCGACCCGAACGACGCCACCTTGCCGCCGACGATGATCGTTGGGTCGAAGCCGGCCTCGGCCACGACGAGCCCCGCAAGCGTGGTCGTCGTCGTTTTCCCGTGCGTGCCGGCGATGCCGATGCCGAATTTCATCCGCATCAGCTCTCCGAGCATCACGGCGCGGGAGATCATGGGGATGCGGAGGCGTTCCGCCTCCTGCGTCTCGGGATTGCCGGCGGGATGGACGGCGGACGAATACACCACCACATCGGCGCCTTCCACCTGGGTGGCCTCATGGCCTTCGTAGATGGTGGCGCCGAGCGTTTCGAGGTGCTCGGTGATCTCGCTCTTCTTCATGTCGGACCCCGTCACCGCGTACCCGCGGCTGAGGAGTACCTCCGCGATCGAGCTCATCCCGATACCGCCGATGCCCACCATATGGACGCGCCGGATCCGCCCCAGAAAGGGCTGGCGCCGGCGTTCCGTGCGATCTGTGTCCAATGCGTGTTTCAAAACAAACGGCTAACCGCCTCGGGGCAACGGGAGTGTATGAGGTCGAGTACCTGCCTCGCGATGGCGCGCGCGGCGTCGGGCCGCGCCAGGCCGAGCATGGCCTCGCGCATGGCCTGCCGGCCGGCGTCGTCGCGGAGCAGCCCGAGCGCCTCGTCGGCGAGGCGTTCAGGGAGTTCTTTTTCCGGCAGGAAGCGCGCGGCGCCGGCATCCGCCATGCTGCGCGCGTTGGGGGTCTGATGATCCTCCGCCACATTCGGCGAAGGCACCAGAATCGCCGGCGTGCCGGTGATCATCAGTTCGCTACAGGTGATCGCGCCGGCCCGCGACAGCACCGCGTCGGCGGCGGCGTAGGCCATATCCATGCGGTCGATGTATTTGAGCAGCCGCAGCCGCGGATGCAGTTCGACGCGCGCGTTCACCCGCTCGTAGTAGAGCGAGCCCGTCTGCCAGATCACGCAGACATCGGGCTCGGCCAGCAGCCGGCCCAGATGGTCTTCCATGGCCGCGTTCAGCGCGGCGCTGCCCAGCGATCCGCCGAAAACGAGCAGCGTGCGCGCCGTTTCGGGAAGGTCGTAGAAGCGTCGCGCCTCGCCGCGGTCGACGCCGACGAGCGAACCGCGTGTCGGATTGCCGCTGATGACGCACCGTTTCGCATCGAAAAACCGCGTGGCCTCCGGAAAAGCGAGATGGATCGTCGTGGCCATCTTGCCCAGCAGCTTGTTCGTGACACCCGGGAACGCGTTCTGCTCCTGGATCACGATCGGCCGGCCCAGCAGGCGCGCCGCCAGCAAAACCGGCCCCGCCACATAGCCTCCGGTGCCGATCACGACATCCGGATCGAAGGCACGCACCAGACCCAGGCTTTGCAAAAACCCCTTCGTCACCTTGAAGGGAAAGCCGAGGTTGCGCAGCGGCTGTTTCCGATGAAATCCCTGCACGGTGATCGGATGGATGGCGTAGCCTGCCTGAGGCACCGCCTTCCATTCCAGCCGGTCTTCCGTGCCGGCGAACGCGACCGCGGCCTTCGGCTCCAGGGCGCGCACGGCATCCGCGATGGCGATCGCGGGATACACATGGCCTCCGGATCCGCCGCCGGCAAACAACACACGCGGGGCTCGTTCGTTTTTCATGGCAAAAAGGTGTGGAGCAGGGGACTATGAGGTCTTGGAGTGCTTCAGGAGTGAGGGTGATGATGTGCCTTCCTCATAGGCCGTGCACCTGCTCCACAGTATGGTCTACAATGTTGGGTCACTGGTCACTGGTCACTGGTCACTGGTCACTGGTCACTGGTCACTGGTCACTGGTCACTGGTCACTGGTCACTGGTCACTGGTCACTGGTCACTGGTCACTGGTCACTGGTCACTGGTCACTAACATGGCTGCAAACTGCGGCATTCCTGATGGCCAGCGCCCAATCCCGATGCTTTGCGTCCAGTGACCGATGACCGGTGACCGACTGCCAGCTTCACTTCGCCTGCCGGCTTATGTTGAGCAAGATGCCCATCATCATGCCGTTGGCCAGGATCGAGGTGCCGCCGTAGGACACGAACGGCATCGGCAACCCCGTCACCGGCAGCAGACCGCAGGTCACGCCGGCGTGGACGAATCCATAGAGGGCCACCACCGTGGTGAGCCCGACCGCCATGATCAGTCCGAGCGGATCCGGGGCGTGTCGGGCTACCCGGAGGTATCCTCGAAAGAGCAGCACCATAAACAGGAACAGCAGCGCCATGGCGCCGAACATCCCGTACTCCTCGGCGATGATCGCAAAGATGAAGTCGTTGTACGGCGCCGGCAGAAAGTCGCGCTGGACGCTTTTGCCCGGCCCCTGCCCCGTCAGCCCACCCATCGCAAAGGCGATGAGCGCCTGGCGCGACTGATAGCCTTGCTCCACCTTGAGGTCGTCGGCCTGCTCGGTGCCGTCGGCGTTGAGCCGCATCCCGAGAAACTCTTCGAGGCGATGCATTCGCGCCGGCGACGAAACCAGGAAGAGCGTCGCGAGCAGGATCGTCACCAGACCCAGCCCGCTGAGCTGTAGCACGGCCACGCGCGCCACGAAACACATGAGCACCGTCGAAAGCAGCACGATCGACGCCGTCGAGAGGTCTTCCATGCCGATCAGCACGACGGTCAGGATGATCCAGGCGAAGAGCGGGGTGAACGCGCGGCCGAAGCTCTCGATATAGGTCTGTTTTTTGGCCAGCAGGACCGCCATGTAGACCAGCAGCCCGACTTTCGCG
This sequence comes from Rhodothermales bacterium, assembly GCA_041391505.1. Lineage (NCBI taxonomy): Bacteria > Pseudomonadati > Rhodothermota > Rhodothermia > Rhodothermales > Rhodothermales bacterium. The sequence continues at coordinate 49,172 of JAWKNW010000004.1, read as the reverse complement.
ATCTCCGCCGGCTGGAACATGCGCGACCCGACTTGCAGGGCCCGCTCGGCGCCGCCGAGCGACACGCCGATGAGCTGCACCAGCAGCACCAGCCCCGTGCCCAGGATCAGCATCGGCCGGCTGTAGCGCGCCACGATGTGGTAGTCGATGCGGCTGAAGGCGATCATGACGATGATGCCGAGCCCCAGGTGCACCACGTGGCGCAGCAGCAATCCCGTCACGTCTCCTTCGGCCTTGGAACTCGCCAGAAAGCCGATGGCGCTATACACGGCCACTACCCCGATGGCCCCCAGTCCCAGCACCACCCACAGGATGTACTTATCCAGCGGAGGCAGCGCGGCGACGGCGGCTTTCGCATTCGATTTCGGTTGCCGTTTGTTCATGGAGTTATCGTTCAAGGTTCAAGGCTCAAGGTTCAAGGATTATCAGGAGTTGCTCTCCGTGAACCTCAAACCTGGAGCCTTGGACCAGTTACTGTGCCCTGACCAGCTCGCGGAAGAGGTCTCCGCGGTGCTCGTAGTTTTTGAAAAGGTCGAACGATGCGCAGGCGGGGCTGAGCAGCACGACATCGCCCGGCTTCGACAGCCTGCGCGCCGTCTCGACCGCGTCGGCCATCGAGGTGGCCTCGACCGCCTCGGGAGCCAGCGCTCCCAGTTCCCGCATCACCGTCTCCGCGCTCTCGCCGAGCGCGATCACGGCGCGGACGCGGTCCCGCACCAGCGGCTTGATGCGGTTGTAATCATTGCCCTTGTCGCGACCGCCGGCGATGAGGATCACCGGCCGCGTCATGCTCTCGAGCGCGTACCAGACCGCGTCGACGTTGGTCGCCTTCGAGTCGTTGATGTAGCGCACCCCGTCCAGCTCGCGCACGAACTCCAGCCGGTGTGGCACCCCCGCGAAGCTCGACAGGCTCTCGCGAATGCGCCCGGGCGCTACGTCCATCGCCCGCGCGGCCATCGCGGCCGCGAGCGCGTTGTAGAGATTGTGCCGGCCCGGCAGCGCCAGTTCGGTCTTATCCATAAGCCGGATCTCCTCGCCGCCATAACGCAGCACCAGCTCCGTCCCATCCAGGCCGGCGCCGGTTTCGGGCCGCGTGCCCAGGCTGAAGCCGGCGAGCGTAACTCCGCCGGTTCGCGCGGCGGCCTCGGCGCGCGGCGCGAGCACCGGGTCGTCGATGTTGTAGACCAGGACATCGCCCTCGCCCTGGTTCTCGAACAGCCGGAATTTGCTGGCGGCGTATGCCTCGAAGCGGTAGCCGTACCGATCGAGATGGTCTGGCGTGATGTTGAGCACCACCGAAACGCGCGGTCGGAAGGTGTCGATGTGATCCAGCTGAAAACTGGACACCTCGAGCACGACCACCTCGTCGGGTTTCGCCTCCATCGCCACATCCGAAAAAGGAAAGCCGATGTTGCCGGCGACGTGCGCCGCGTAGCCGGCCTGCGCAAAGAGATAGCCGAGCAGACTCGTCGTCGTCGTTTTGCCGTTCGAGCCGGTCACCGCCACGATCGGCGCGCGGCAAAACCAGCTGGCGACTTCGATCTCGCTGTAAACCGCCAGGCCGTTCCCCAGGGCCGTCTGGATCAGCGGCGTCGTCGTCGGGACGCCGGGGCTGATCACCACAAAGTCGGCCTCGAGTGCCCGCTCGGTATGGCCGCCGGACTCGACGGTCACGCCGGCGGCTTCGAGCGATGCCCGGAGGGTGTCGTCGACCGGGCCCCGATCCGTAAGAAAAACCTGCGCCCCGGCGCGCGCCAACAGATGCGCCGCCGCCACCCCGCTGCGCGCGGCGCCGACGATGGAAACAGGTCTGCCGGAGACGTCGATCATACTGGATGCCGATAAGGGGTGCCGGGCCTTTCAGGGATCAGGCCGTGTCTGAAGCATTTTCAGACAGCGCTTAGTGGAGACGCAGGATCAGCAGCGACGCGATCACGGTGATCGCCGTCACGATCCAGAAGCGAACCGCAATTTTCGCCTCATGGATGCCTTTCGCCTCGAAGTGGTGATGGATGGGGGCCATCTTAAAGACCCGCTTTCCCGTCCCCGTCCTGCGCCGCGTGTATTTGAAGTAGCTCGTCTGGATCACCACCGAGAGCGTCTCGATGAAATAGATCGCGCAGAGCAGCGGGAGGAGGAGTTCGATGCGGATCATCAAAGCGAGGGCGCCAACGGCGGCGCCCAGAGCCAGCGAACCCGTATCGCCCATGAAGACCGATGCCGGGTAGCCGTTGTGCCAGAGAAAACCGAAACAGGCCGCGGACATGGCGACGGCGAAGACCACCAGTTCGCTCGCGCCGCGGAGATGGATAATGTGGAGAAACTCGGCGAAGTCGACGCGGCCGGCGCTGTACACCAGGGCGGAGAGCCCGAGCGCGACGATGGCCGTCACGCCGGCGGCGAGCCCGTCCAGGCCATCCGTCAGGTTGACGGCGTTGGATACCGCCGTCACGATAAAGACCGCGACGGGGATGTAGACGACCCAGCCGAGGTCGAAGTCGACGCCGAGCCAGTGCTGCAGGAAGGCGTAGTCGAACCGCACCGCATCCACGAAGGGGATGTACGGCAGGTAGGTCTGCGACCGGATCTCCTGAAACATGGGATGGAAATACAGCACGCTGCCGAGGATGACCCCGATGCTGATCTGCCCGATCAGCTTGATCCGGGCCGGCAATCCGCTTTTGTCGCGCTTGACGACCTTGATGTAGTCGTCGGCGAAACCGAAGGCGCCCATCCAGGCCGTCACGAGCAGGATCAGCCAGACGTACACCTGGCCGATGGCCCCCCAGAGCAGCGTGGCGCCGAGAATCGAAATGAGGATGATGACCCCGCCCATCGTCGGCGTGCCGGCTTTGTGCGAATGGTCGACCGCGCCCGCATGGACGCCGGCGCGCACCTGCTCGCCGATCTGCTTGCGCCGCAGCCACGCGATGATGCGGCGGCCGGCGAACAGCGAGATCACCAGCGCCGTAATCGCCGCCAGCGCCGCCCGGTTGTTGATAAACCGGATCGCCTGAAAGCCAGGCGGCTGGTAGAGTTTTTCGAGATAGTCGAGGAGGTAGTATAGCATAACACTCGCTGGGGTAGCCGCTCCCTGCACGTCACCGCGTGCGGGTCATCGGGCATCATCTCCGGTTGCCGTGCAACGCGTCGGGGCCGCGCCGCATGGTGCACTGTTCATGTCGCACTGTTCAAGTCACATTGTTCATGTTGCACTGTTGAACCATGTTTTCGCCTCCTCGCGATCGTCGAAGGGAAACTTCTCCTTCCCGATCACCTGGTAGGGCTCGTGGCCCTTGCCGGCGATCAGCACCACGTCTCCGTCGGCGCTGCGCGCGGCGGATTCGCGGATGGCTTCCCGGCGGTCGACGATCCATAGCGCGTCGGTCGGCCGGCTCATGCCCCGGCGAATATCGTTGAGGATGGCTTCGGGATCTTCCGTCCGCGGGTTGTCGCTGGTCACGATGACGCGGTCGGCGCCGGCTTCGGCGATGCTGCCCATGATGCGGCGCTTGTCCCGGTCGCGGTCGCCGCCGCAACCGAAGACGCACCAGAGGCGCGCATCGGGCGGCATCACGTCGCGCACGGCGCGCAGGATATTTTCGAGCGCATCGGGCGTGTGGGCGTAATCGACGATCACCGTGCGATTCCGGCCGTCCGTCAGGTACTCGAAGCGGCCCGGCACCGGACGCGCCTCGCACAGGGCGTCGATCGTCTCGGCGGCGCCGTATCCGAGCGCGCGGCCGGCCGCATAGGCGCCGGCCAGGTTGTAGGCGTTGAATGCGCCGACGAGCCGGAAACGCCGTTCCGTCCCGTCCAGACGCAGCCGCAATCCGTCGAGCCGGCTGCCCAGGATATCAAAGAGGACGTCGGCCTGCTGCGTCCGCCCGAAGGACGTCGCCCGGGCCCGGGTGCCGGACACCATATAGGCGCCGGCCGGGTCGTCGGCGTTGTAGACGGCGGCTGCATCGGGCGACAGGGTATCGAACAGGCGCTTCTTCGCGTCGCGGTAGGCGTCCATCGAGCCGTGATAGTCCAGATGATCGCGCGTCAGATTCGTAAAGAGGGCGGCGGCAAAAACAAAGGCGCGAACGCGCTCCTGATCCAGGGCGTGGGAGGATACCTCCATGCTGCATGCCCCGCACCCTTCGTCCACCATCCGCCGAAACAGCCGGTTGGTGTCGAGCACGTCGGGCGTGGTATGCGTCGCCTCCAGGACTTCCGCGCCGATCCGGTATTCGATCGTGCTGAGGAGGCCTGTCTTGACGCCCAGCGTCTCGAAGAGGTGGTGCATCAGGTAAGCGGTCGTCGTTTTGCCGTTGGTGCCTGTCACGCCCACCAGACGCAGTTCACGCGTCGGGTCGCCATAAAAACACGCGGCCAGTTCGGCCAGCGCGGCGCGCGCATCGCGCACCTGCACGAAGGCGATGCCGGGAAAACGCTCGCGCGCCTCCTCCGGCATCGCCTCGCACACGATGGCAATGGCTCCGTTTAAAACAGTCTTTTCAATGAACATATGCCCGTCGGTCTGGCCGCCGCGTATGGCGACGAACAGGCCTCCCGGCCCGACCTTCCGGCTATCGTTTGCCAGATGATCGATACTCAAGGTCTCGTCAAGTCCCAGCCTGCGCTGGATCAGCCCCGCATGGGCGAGGCGGTCAGTCAGCTCCTTTAGCGTTTTCATAGGCACGATGCGCTTCCGTATTTCGCCGGCGCGCTAGGCGGCCGGCAAGCACGGCCGGCGCATCATCGGCAGCGGACGACGGCCGTCGCCACCAGCGGCTGTCCGGCCGCGGGCGACTGACTCACCACCATCCCGTCGCCCTCGATGCGTACATCAACCTGCAGCGCATCGAGCCAGTGCACGGCCTGACGCAGACTCAGCCCGACGAGGTCAGGCATGGTCCGCACCGCCGCGCTGCTGTCGGAGGGAACGACCGCCCGCAGCGAGGCGCGCGCGCCCGCATACGCCAGTTCACCCGGCGCCGGCGTCTGCTCGCTCACCATCCGGAACATCGCGGCATCGTCCGCTTCGCGCACATCGAAACCGGCCGAACGGAGCCGCGATGCCGCAATCTCTACGGGCAACCCGACGACGCGCGGCGCCGAACGCTCATCGCCCCGCGGCGCGTGCAGGTCGGCCACCAGCTGTTCGGCCAGGTCGGGCCGGGAGCCCACCCACCGCCGCGCGATGCGCTGGAAGATGGGCGCGGTGATCACGCCGCTGTCGCCGCGTTGCCGGGGCTCCGCCAGCATCAACAGGATGGCCACCTCGGGCTTGTCCGCTGGAAAAAAGCCGACGTACGAGACGCGGTGCAGCTGGTTGTCGTACTGGCCATTGACCAGCACGCGGGCCGTACCCGTCTTGCCGGCGATGCGCAGGCCCTCGATGTGCGCCGAACGGGCCGTGCCCGTTTCGACCACTTCCTCGAATGCCGGCAGCAGCCGCCGCGCCGTCTCCCGCGAGAAGGCGCGCCGGATCGAATCCGGCTCGGCGGACCAGAGCAGACGCCCCTGGCTGTCGCGCCGCTCGGCGACGACGTAGGGCCTCATCAGCACACCGCCATTCGCCAGCGCGGCGTACGAGGACAAAATCTGCAGCGGCGTCACGTCCACCTCGTAACCGATGCTGATCGACGAGTGCGACGTGCCGCTCCACTGATACGGCTTCTTCAGCGTCCCATCGACTTCACCGGGAAGATCGATCCACGTCCGCTGACCAAACCCCATGTTGCGGGCATACTGGTAGAACACGCCCCGATCGAGCTGAACCGCCGTCTTCGCGATGGCGATGTTGCTCGACTTGGCGATCGCCTCGCCGAAGGTCAGCGTGCCGTACCCGTGGATGTCGTGCAACGGTCGCCCGTCGACCACCGCGAAGCCGTTACCGGTTTCGATCGAATCGGCCAGCGCCACGACATCCTGCTCCACGGCCGCGACGGCCGTCACGAGCTTGAACGTCGAACCCGGCTCCACCCGGTCGGTGATGGCGCGGTTGCGCCGGGCGCCGCCGCTGTACTGGTAGAACCGGTTGGGGTCGTAGGTCGGCACGTTGGCCATGCCCAGGATGGCTCCCGTGAAGGGATCCATCGCGACCGCCGTGCCCCAGGAGGCGCGCGTCGCCTCGACGCCGGAGGCCAGCTCCTCGAACAGAATCGATTGCAGGACGAGATCCAGCGTGAGCACGACCTGCTCGCCGTTGCGCGGCTCCACCACGGCGCCGTCGACGTCGGCTTTGATGCGCCCCGTGCGGTCGCGCTGAAAAACGCGCCGGCCCGGGATGCCCTGCAGGTACTCGTTGTACTGCAGCTCGACCCCGTCGAGGCCCATGCCGTCGCTGCCTACGTGCCCGATCACATGCGCCACCGTCTGCCCGTAGTTGTACCGCCGGCTGTACGCCGGCGTCATCACCACGCCCGGGACGTCCCAGGCCTCGACCTGATCTTTCTGGTCTTCGCTCAGGCTCCGCACGAGCATCACGTATTTGGGGCTCGAACGGGCCGACACCGCACGCCGGTATTCGGCGGCCGGCCGGCCCGTCAGGCGGGACAACTTGTCAAAGAACAGATCCGCCACCTCCGAGGTGAACCCCTCGATGGTCGGATCGAGCGCGAGCTGATAGTTCGCCGTGTTCACGACGAGCGCGCGCCCGTTACGGTCATAGATCCCCCCCCGCAGCGCGGGGATGGTCACGACGGCGCTGGACTGCCGCGTGCCGGCGTCGCCCAGTTCGTCGCTTTCCGTTACATAAATCCAGATCAACCGACCGGTCACCAGGACCGGAAGCACGCCGATCAGCACCAGCACGAGGTACATACGGAGTTGTATGTTTTCTCTGGCTCCCATGCGTCTTCGGTTCGATCCTGCTCAATGAACAACCTGCTCAATCCGGCTGACGCCAGACGATCGCAGGTCCGTACATGATGTCTTCTTCCAGGCCCAGGGCCCGTGCGCGCTCATAAATGTTCTGCGGCCCGGTCATCTGGTCCAGCACGCCATGCAGGCGGTTGACCTTCAGGTTGAGCCGCATGTGCTCCTTTTTCGCCTGCTCCAGCCGCGACAGGGTCTCCTGCGTGGCATAGACGTGGCGCACATACAACCCCAGCGTCAACCCCATCACGAGGATGACCAGCGCGAAACGAACCGTCGAAACCTGGGCGAGGAACGCATCGGCGCGCGCGTTGCGCGGCAGGGTGCGCTCGTTGCCTACGGACAGATCCTTCCACCCCGGGAGGGTATCCACCCGGTCGGCTATCGTATCGGACAACCACTGCGAAACGTGCTGCCGCGGACGCACCTGGGGAGGGGCTTGTTGTCTCGGTGTCCGCGCCGGCCGTTTCCGGCTACCTGGCCGGATATGTGTCGTGCTTGTGCTGCTCATGTGTGTTGATTGCCCCGAAAGGCAATCCAATACAGCGTTACAAAATTAGATGCGTTCTGCGATGCGCAGTCGTGCGCTTCGCGCTCGTGGATTGGATGCGGTTTCCGCTTCGTCCGGCGCAATCGCCTGACGCGTGATCAGTCGCCAGGGCACCTCCGGATTTCCATAGAGATCGCGGGCGACCTCGCCCTCGAAGTTGCCGGCGCGCAGGTAGCGCTTCACCCGGCGGTCTTCCAGCGAGTGATAGCTGATGACGGCGATGCGCCCGCCGGGCTTCATGCGGCGCATGCCGGCCTCGAGCACCCGCTCGAGCACACCCAGCTCGTCGTTCACGGCGATCCGGATGCCCTGAAACACCCGCGACAGCGTCTTCTGCTCGTCACGCCCGGGCACGCACCCGCGCACCACCTCGGCCAGCGCCCGCGTCGACGCCAGCGGCCGTGCCGCGACGATGCGCCGGGCGATCTGCGTCGCCCGCGGCTCTTCGCCGTAGGCCTTCAGCACGCGCCGAAGCTCGCGCTCGTCCCAGCGATTGACGATCTCATCGGCCGACAGAGGAGCCCGATCGTCCATCCGCATGTCCAGCGCGCCCTCGCCCCGGTAGCTGAAACCCCGATCCGGCGTATCGAGCTGGTGCGACGAAACGCCCAGATCGAGCAACAACCCGTCGATCGACGCCATACCCGCTTCTTCGAGCAGCGCATCCAGCTGGCCGAAATTTCCGCGGATCAGCCTCAGCCGACCCGCGGCTATCGCCGCCTCCAGGCGTCGCCGCACTGCGTCGAGGGCATCGACATCCTGATCGATGCCTATCACCAGCCCCGCTTCATCCAGGGCATCCAGCAGCGCCGCGGTATGCCCGCCGCCGCCCAGCGTCGCATCGACATAGATGCCTCGCCGGTCGACGACCAATCCATCCACAACAGCATCACAAAGAACAGGTGCGTGGTACGCCGAGGCATAGCTGCGAGCAGCCCCGGAGCGCGACCGCGCTTCATTATCTTCAGCATCCGGCATGACCCCGTCCGGCTCCGTCAAGGTGCTCCCATGACGCGTTCTGCCAGGCTCTGGTAGTCATCCACATGCTCTTTTGCGTACGTCTCAAAGTTCGCCGGATCCCAGATTTCGATGTGATCCAGCGAACCGATGATCAGCGCGCTGCCTCCGGCGGAAATGCCGGCGAATTCCAGAAGTGGCCGAGCGATCGCCACACGTCCCTGGCCGTCCAGCGCAACTTCGTCCGCCCACATCAGGATCGTGCGCAAAAAGTCGCGCGATTCCCGATTGTACATGTTGAGCTCGCGCATCTCCCCCTCCATCCTCGACCAGTGGTCGAGCGGATAGAGAAAGACGCACTTTTCGAAGCCCCGCGTGATCGTAAAGGTGTTCTTGGCTTCCGGGCTCAGGGCCGCACGCATCTTGGCCGGTATCGCTACCCGCCCTTTTGCGTCAACCGAATATGCTGCCTGTCCCTTGAAGCCGGGCATGATCGCTCACGTGTTACCTTAAGTGGCGCCACACAACACCTTTATCTCCTGGGCTGGTTCCCCACATTTCCCCACAATTCCCCCAATCTACCAAATTTGGTGTGAAGATCAAGTTATTCCTGAACCAAAACAGGCTAGGTCTCAAAAAAAAGTAACGCCAGGATTCGATGAAATGCCCAAAATACATATGAATATATATGTATTATCCTGATGTATCGCTTGAAGTGCCGGAAGGGGGATTTGTGGGGATACAAGGCCCACAGTCACCATTTGGCGGTGTTCTTAAGGGGATATTCGCCTCATCGCGCGGCTTTTCCAGAAAAAAAGCGGCGCCGGAAGAAAAAACGTGGGGAAATGTGGGGAAATCGGGGTACCGCCCGGCGCATCACGCACGGCGGGCCTTGCGCTGCCGTTCGTACTGCCGCTGCCGCTCCCGGAAAGCCGCGCGCTGGGATTCGGTCAAGGCATCGGCGCAACGCGGGCAGGACACGCCCTCCTCGAACAGCGGCGACACCCGATCCGCATCGGACACCGGCCGGCCGCATCCCTTGCACGCGTCGTAGTCCCCCGGCGTCAGCCCGTGCCGCACCGACACCCGCTCGTCGAAGACATAACAATCGCCCTTCCACAGGCTCTGCTCGGCCGGAACCGTCTCGAGGTAATGCAGGATGCCGCCTTTGAGATGATAGACTTCGCTGAAGCCCTGCTGCAGCAGGTACGCCGTGGCCTTCTCACACCGAATGCCGCCCGTACAGAACAGCGCGAGCTTGCGGTCGCGCTCCGGATCGAGCTTTTCGTGCACGTATTCGGGGAAGTTGCTGAAGGACGCCGTGCGCGGATCTTCGGCCCGCTCGAACGTGCCGATCTCGATCTCGAAGTCGTTGCGCGTGTCGATCACGCGCACCTCGGGATCCGAGATGAGCGCATTCCATGCTTCGGGATCGACATATTCGCCCACCCCGCGCCGCGGATCGACGCCCGACACCCCGATCGAGATCAGCTCTCGCTTCAGCCGCACCTTGAGCCGTTTGAAGGGAATGGCGGGAGCGGCCGCCTCCCGCGGCGCCAGATCGGTGAGCCGGGGGTCTTGCCGAAGGTGGTCCAGCACCGCGTCGACGCCGGCGCGGGTGCCGGCGATCGTCCCGTTCACGCCTTCCCGGGCGAGCAGCAGCGTGCCCCGCACGCCGGCATCCTCGCACGCCGCCAGGAGCGGCCCCCGCATCGACCGGTATTCGGGCAACTCCACAAACTTGTACAGGGCGGCGACAACGTACGACATGGCAGGAGACAGGGGCGGACGGAACGATCAGACCTTCGCGGCGGCGAGCTTGCTGCTCTTGACACGCCGGCGCGGCCGGGGCGACTCGATCATGTCTTTCTCGCGCGCATAGCCGATGCAGGCCTCCACGAAGGAGGCGAACAGCGGATGCGGCCGGCCGACCGTCGACCGGTATTCCGGGTGGAACTGCACGCCCACGAACCACCGCTTCTCCGGCAGCTCGATGATTTCGACGAGGTCGCGCTCCAGATTCATGCCCGTGAACTGCATGCCCCGCTCGAGCAGCTTGTACCGGAGCACGTTGTTCACTTCATAGCGATGCCGGTGCCGTTCGCGCGTCGCCTCGACGCCGTAAATGGCGCGCGCCCGCGACCCTTCCGAAAGCGCGCAGTCGTACGCCCCGAGACGCATCGTCCCCCCCATGTTCATGATCTTCTTCTGCTCCTCCATGATGTCGATCACGGGGTGCATCGTCTCTTTGTTGAATTCCGTCGAGTGGGCGTCTTCCCATCCGCAGACATTGCGCGCGAACTCGATGACGGCGCACTGCATGCCGAGGCAGATCCCGAGAAACGGCAGGTCGTTCTCGCGAGCATACCGCACGGCTTCGAGTTTGCCCTGGATGCCGCGGTCGCCGAAACCCGGCGCGACGAGCAGGCCGGCCACATCCGACAGGGCTTCGCCGACATTCTTCGCCGTCAGGTCGTCGGACAGGATGTACTTGACCTCGACCTGGACCCCGTTGGCGACGCCGGCGAGGATAAAGCTTTCCGAGATCGACTTGTAGGCGTCCTGGTGCTCGACATATTTGCCCACGAGGGCGATGCGCACCGTGCCGGCGGGATTCTTGAGCCGGCGCAGGAAATCGTTCCAGGCATCCAGGCCGTCGGCCGTATCGGGAGCGCGGTCAGTGCCGACGTGCAGCCGTTCCAGCACGATGCCGGCCACATCCTGCTCCTTGAGGAGGAGCGGCACTTCATAGATCGACTCGGCGTCCAGCGCGGCGATCACGGCGCGGGTTTCGACGTTGCAGAACTGCGCGATCTTGCGGCGCAGGTCGTTATCCAGCGGATGCTCGGCGCGGCAAACCAGCATGTCGGGCTGCAACCCGTGCGAGAGCAGCATCTTGACCGAGTGCTGCGTTGGCTTGGTTTTCAGCTCGCCGGCCGCCTGGAGGTAGGGCACCAGCGTCAGGTGCACGGTGAGGGTGTTTTCGGTGCCGAGCTCGTAGCGCAGCTGCCGGATCGCTTCCAGATACGGCTCGCTCTCGATGTCCCCCACGGTCCCACCGATCTCGGTGATCACGACATCGTAGTCGCCCGTCTCGCCGAGCTTCAGCATCCAGTGCTTGATCTCGTCGATGATGTGCGGCACCACCTGCACCGTCCGGCCCAGATAATGGCCGGCGCGCTCTTTCGTGATGACCTCCAGGTAGATGCGGCCGGTCGTCACGTTGTTCGCCTGGCTCGTGGATCGCCCCAGAAACCGCTCGTAGTGGCCCAGATCCAGGTCGGTCTCCGCCCCGTCGTCCGTGACGTACACTTCGCCGTGTTCGTACGGGTTCATCGTACCCGGATCGACGTTGATGTAGGGATCGAATTTCTGGATCGTCACGCGCAGGCCGCGCGCTTCGAGAAGCCGGCCCAGCGAAGCCGAAAAAATGCCTTTTCCCAGCGAGGAGGTCACCCCACCGGTTACAAAGATGTACTTGGTGTGCACAGCGGGACTGCGTTTGTCGATGAGTAATTTCCGGACGCCGACCGGGGGCGATGCTGCCGGCGGGCACACAAGAGATGCCCGACCAACATACGAAGCGACGAAAAGAAAAACGACAGGGGGTGGGAAATTGGTTTAAGGTTCAAGGTTCGAGGTTTAAGGGAGGGAGGGCCTGGAACCTCGAACTTTGAACCTTGACCCCTTTACCTGGGACTTTGCGTTGCGACGACGATCACGCCGGTGCCGGCGGGATTGGACCGCCGCACGTCGATGGCGTGCAGCACGACGCCGATCGGTAACACGGGGAGGTAATAGAGGGGCAGCACGGCGACGAATAGCCGGCTCAACCCGAGCAGCTTCATCGGGTATTTGATCATCATGCGCCACGCCAGGGAGCCAAAGGCGCCGTAGGTATAAAACCCTTCGACGGGCGTGAGACCGGCATCGGCCAGCTTGCCCTTTAGCTCGTCCATGTTGTAGCCGTCGCGCACATGCTCGCCGATGAAGCTCGAGTCCTCCCCCACGCCGACATCCGACCCACCCAGATCCGACGGCGTATTGATGAGCACATAGCCGCCCGGGGCCAGGACACGCGCAAAATGCCGAAACACGGCGCGGTCCTCCTCGATGTGCTCCATCACGTCGACACACAAGATCAGATCGAACGACCCTTCCGCCTTGAGATCCGTCAGATCCTCATAGGCCGTCTCCACGCGATCCGCGTAGCGGGTTTGATCGATGAAACGGCGCAGATTGGCGAGGTAATCGCGCTTTACATCCACCGCCAGCACGTGGGCTTCGGGGAAGGTGCGCACGATAAAATGGGCATACTGCCCGAACCCGGTGCCGGCGTCGAGCACCCGCAGGGGCTGCCCGCGGCGGGGCGCAAGCAGCCGGCGCAGCGTCCGGTGGACATGCCAGGCGCGCAGGAAAAACAGATCCAGCAGCGCATAAAAGCTGCGCTGAAGGAACGGCCGGCGACAGAAAAAGCGGCCCAGGGAATCCTTGATCGGATCGTAGTCCAAAAAAAGGGTAACGGTTTAGTGTGCAAGGTTCGAGGAGGGCCGCCCGCCATCCGGGATCTCACCGAAGGGACACGCCCGACAGCCGTTCGAGCGCCTCGTAGAGCCGTCCCCAGCCGTATTTTTTCTTCTCTTCCCGGACGCCGGCGGTCAGGCGATCGGCCCAGTCTTCCTGAAAAAAGCGGACGATCGCGGCGCCGAGGGCATCGGGGTCGCCGGGTGGGACGACGAAGCCGGCGCGTTCGTGCGGCACCACTTCCGCCAGCCCACCCACATCCGTGACGATCAACGGGCGCTCGAAGTGGTAGGCGATCTGGGCGACGCCGCTCTGTGTCGCCGTGCGGTAGGGCTGGACGACGACATCCGCCGCCGCAAAATAGTCGGGCACGGCCTCGCCGGGAATATAGCGAACGTCGAATCGAATGTGGGCCTCAAGACGGTGCTGCCGGACAAAATCGACGGCTTCGGTCATGGGATCGTAGCTTTCGCCGGCCACGACCAGCCGCACGGCCGGCAGCCGCTCGGCCACCGCCGGCATGCTCCGCAGCAGGACATCCAGCCCCTTGTACTTCCGGATGAACCCGAAAAACAGCAGCACTTGGTCGTCGGCCCCGAGCCCCAGACGCCGGCGCGCATCGGAGCGGCCGGGCGCCGGCCCGAACAGGTCATACACGGGATGGTCGATCCGCTCCATCGGCTGCCCGACGCCCAGCGCGCGCACGTCCTGCTCGACGGCGTCGGACAGGACGACGAGGCCGTCGCAGGCCGTCAGGAAGTGCCGACTGAGCCAGCTGTCGCCCGGATGGCGTTCGTGCGGGATCACGTTGTGGAGGATCGCGAGGACCGGGATCCGGTGAGCCCGCACCGCACGCGCGATCGACGCAAACGACGCCGCAAAAAACGGCATCCAGTACGCCATGATGACGAGATCGGGCTGCAGCTCCGCCACGAACGACGCCGTGCGGCGCCAGCTGAGCGGATTGAGGGTGTCGATGAGACGGACCGAGGCAAAGGGCGCCTGATCGTCCGGCACGTCCTCGAACTGCGTTTTGCCGGGAAAGAGAAACGACGGGTACTGCCGGCGGAAGGTGACGACGGTCACGTCGTGCCCGGCGGCGGAGAGGTCCCGGTACATTTTCTCCGTGAAATGCGCGATGCCGCCGCGGTAGGGGTGAGCCGGCCCCATCAGTACGATCCGCTTCGCCGGCCCCGGCGGTCCGCCGGCTTCAGCTGACATGATGCAGGCGCGGCTCCATGGCGTCGACGACCTGGTAGGAGGTGGTGTCCTCCATCCTGGGCGCGATAAACATCTCGCCCAGCAGACCGGTCGTAAACATCTGCGCGCCGAGCAGGATGAGCATCACCCCGAGCAGAAGCAGCGGCCGGTCGCCGATGGGGTGATTGAAGAAGATCTTGTCGACCGAGATCCAGAGGCTGATCAGAAAGCCCCCGAGAAAGGCGATGGTGCCTATCGTCCCGAAAAAGTGCATCGGGCGCGCGGCGAAGCGCGTGATGAAGAGCACCGTGATGAGATCGAGAAACCCCCGGATGTAGCGCTCGAGACCGAATTTGGTGCGGCCGTACTTGCGCGCATGGTGATGCACGGGCTTTTCCGTGATCCGGGTATAACCTTCCCACTTGGCAAGCAGCGGGATATACCGGTGCAGCTCGCCGTAGACCCGCACGTTTTTGATCACCTCGCGCCGGTAGGCCTTGAGCCCGCAGTTGAAGTCGTGCAGGTCGAGCCCCGACATCTTGCGGGTGATCATGTTAAAAAACCGGCTCGGTATCGTCTTGTTGAGCGGATCGCGGCGCACCTGCTTCCAGCCGCTGACCAGGTCGTTACCTTCCTGCAGCATCTGGATCATGGCCGGCACCTCGGCGGGGTCATCCTGGAGGTCGGCGTCCATCGTCACCACATACCGCCCCCGCGCGCGCTGAAAACCAACGGCGAGCGCGGCCGATTTGCCGTAGTTCCTGCGGAACCGGATGCCGGCGAAGCGGGCATCCTCCTCATGCAGCGTGCGAATGATCTGCCAGGAATCGTCCTTCGAACCGTCGTCGACGAGCCACACCTCGAACGAATAGCCGGCGTCCTCGCACATGGACCTCACCGCCTCGGCGAGCTCGGGGAGCGACTCCTCCTCCTCGTAAACCGGCACGACAATACTGAGGTCGGGTTGCATGGGATGGCTGCGCCGTTCAAGGGGACAGGTTCAATGTTCAAAGGCATGTACTGCATGAAACCTTGAACCGCGAACCTTGAACCGACTAAACGTCAATGGTGGCGTATTTGGCGTTGCGCTCGATGAACTTGCGGCGGGGTTCTACGGCGTCGCCCATCAGGGTGCTGAAGATACGGTCCACGGCGGCGGCATCCTCGATCGTCACCTGCTGCAGCATCCGGGTATCCGGATTCATCGTGGTGTCCCAGAGCTGCTCCGGGTTCATTTCGCCCAGACCCTTGTAGCGCTGGATGACGACCTTGCTGCGGTTTTCGGGGCCGAACTCCTCGATCAGCTGCTGCAGTTCCGCGTCGTTCCAGCAATACCGTTCGTCCTTGCCGCGCTTCACCTTGTAGAGCGGCGGCATGGCCACGTAGACGAAGCCGGCTTCAAAAAGCGGCCGCATGTGGCGATAGAGCAGCGTAAGCAGCAGGGTGCGGATGTGCGCGCCGTCCACGTCGGCGTCCGTCATCAGGATGATCTTGTGGTAGCGCACCTTGCCGAGGTCGAAGATCTCGTCCGTCGTCGCCAGGCCGGTGCCGAAGGCGGTGACGATGTTGCGGATTTCCTCGTTGTCGAGCACGCGGTCGAGGCGGGCCTTCTCCACGTTCAGGATCTTGCCGCGCAGCGGCAGGATCGCCTGGAAATGCCGATCGCGCGCCTGCTTGGCGGAGCCGCCGGCGGAATCCCCCTCGACGAGATAGATCTCGCATTCCTGGGGATCCTTCGAGGCGCAGTCGGCCAGCTTGCCGGGGAGACCGCCGCCGCCGAAGATGCTTTTGCGCTGCACCAGCTCGCGTGCGCGCCGGGCCGCGGCGCGGGCCTGCGCGGCGAGCACCACCTTGTCGACGATGCGCTTCGCCTCTTTCGGATGGTCCTCGAGCCACTGGGCCAGCTTGTCGTTGATCAGGACCTCGACGGCGCTCTGGACTTCCGAGTTGCCGAGTTTGGTCTTGGTCTGCCCTTCGAACTGAGGTTCAGCCACCTTGACGGAGAGCACGGCCGTGAGGCCTTCGCGAAAGTCGTCGCCCGACAGGTCGGTCTTGACGTTTTTCAACAGGTTGTTGCGCTCGGCGTACACCTTCAGCGTGCGCGTCAGGGCGCGCCGGAAGCCGGAGACGTGCGTCCCGCCTTCATGCGTATTGATGTTGTTCACGAACGACAACACCGTTTCCGCATAGCCGGTGTTGTAGCGCATCGCCAGTTCGACCGGCACTTCCGCCTCTTCGGCCGAAATGTACACGATCTCCTCCATCAGCGGCGTGCGGGACTCGTCGAGATACGCGACGAACTCGGACAGGCCGCCTTCGAAGTGATAGGTCTCCTTGCGCAGATCCACGTCCTCTTCCCGCCGGTCCTCCAGCGAGATGCGGATGGTGCGGTTGAGGTAGGCCAGTTCGCGGAGCCGCTCGTCGAGCGTGTCGAACCGGTACTCGAGTGTCGTGAAGATGCTGCCGTCCGGCCAGAAATGCACGTGCGTGCCGTTCGTCTCGTCGGGCCGCATATCCCGGACCCGCTTCACGGGCGCCAGGGACTTGCCCAGCGCGAACTCCTGCTGCCACACGCTGCCGTCGCGCCGGATCGTGGCGATGAGCGTCGTCGAAAGCGCGTTCACGCAGGATACACCGACGCCGTGCAGACCGCCGGAGACCTTGTAGGTGTCCTTGTCGAACTTGCCGCCGGCATGGAGCGTGGTCATCACGACTTCCAGCGCCGAGACGCCTTCGGTGGGATGGAGATCTACCGGAATGCCGCGCCCGTTGTCCTCGACGGAGACGGACCCATCCTCGTGGATGATGACCTCCACATTGTCGCAGTAGCCGGCCAGCGCCTCGTCGATCGAGTTGTCGACGACTTCATACACCAGATGGTGGAGCCCGCGCACGCCCACATCCCCGATGTACATCGCCGGCCGTTTGCGAACGGCCTCGAGCCCTTCAAGGACCTGGATGTTTGACGCGCCGTACGCTTTTTTGTCGGTGCTGGAAGCCTCGCTCATACGCAATGTAACCTGGATCCTGGATGTTGCGATGGATGCAACGCACAGGGCACGGGAGGGTTCTGCGCGGGGTTCGAGGATTGAGGTTCAAGGTTCGAAGTTCAAGGTTCAAGGGGCGAATCCCTTAAACCTTAAACCTTGAACCTCGAACCCTTCAGACGTTACGCCGGCCCCCGCGAATGTGTCTAGTAGGCAAAAACCCACCAGCCCGCCTACGCTGATGAAACGAACCGTCACCCTCCGCCCCGGCGCGCGCGGTACGAAGCAGCTGCACGCGCAATTCGGCAACGAACTCATGTACGTCCGCTACCGGTACGACCCGGGCATCCAGAAGCGGTACAAAACCATCGAGCTGATCATCGACGAGCAGTACTGGCTGCCCCGGGAGATCCGGGACATGCCGGTTTGGGTTCAGCTCGCCTTCCACGAGCGCGACCTGCGGCTGCGCATCGTCCGCTCCGGCGGCCGGTGGGACCCGGCCCATCAGCGCTGGGAGCTGCGTTTCGAGGACGCGGAGCGGCTGGGGCTGACCGAGCGGATCGCGCAGCGGGACGAGGTTGGCGCCTGAGCCGGCAATGCGTATCATGCGCGCACACCCACCCGTCGCCACACGCCGCCGCGCCCAGCGCGCGCCGCCCGTTCACCCCATGAAACGTCGCGTAAAAGCCTGGCTGCACCGCCACGGCCGGCTCAAACCGGCCGAAGAGCTGTACTTCAACCTGAAAACCCTGACTCCGGGCATCCTGTACCGCGAGCTGCGCTACAGGGCATGGGATGCGCCGGACGGGTTTCCCGTGCCGCCGGCCGCCTTCATCAAGGATGTCATCGCCTGCCGCTGGAATGCCGTCTTTTACGATTCGGGAAAACGGATCGTCGACGACATGGCCGACCTGCTGGGCCGGCACGGGCTGTCGTTTGCCTCCTTCACGTCGGTGCTGGATTTCGGCTGCGGATGCGGCCGGCTCATCCGCCACCTCGATCGCCGCACGGAAGCCGACCTGCACGGCTCGGACTACAACCCGGCCCTCATCCAGTGGTGCCAGAAAAACCTCCCGATCGCCTCGTTCGCCGTCAACCGGCTCGAGCCGCCGCTCCCCTACTCGGACGACACCTTCGACTTCGTTTACGCCCGTTCCGTGCTCACCCACCTGCCCGAATCCCTGATCGATGCCTGGATGGCCGAGATGCGACGCGTCATCCGGCCCGGCGGCCTGTTCCTCTTCACCATGCACGGCCGGCCCCTCAGCCACGGACTCTCCCCGGATGAGCGCGCGGCGTTCGAGCGAAACGAACTCGTCGTTACCTATACGGCCGCCGCCGGCGAAAACCTGTGCTCTACCTACGCGACGAAGTCCTACGTGGACGATCGGCTGATGGAGGGATTCGAGCGCGTCGACTTCGTGGAAGGCCGACCCGTCGAGCACCTCCGGCAAGACATCCATCTGGTGCGCAGGGTGGATGAAGGGCTTAACGTTTGAGGCTTAAGGTTTTAGGGCTGTCGTTGAAATTCAGGGGCGTATGGCGAGCACCGCGATGACCGGCAGGCGTCTGCCAGGATGCCGGCGCCCTTCCTCCTACCCGGTGCATCGCGCCCGGAACCGCCAGGAACCGAGTTCCGGCAGACGATTAGCACTACGATGCTCCAGCATCCCGTTTTTCCTATGAAGGCCACCGGAATCCTTTTCGCCCTGCTCGTCGCGCTGACGGCGCCGGCCTACAGCCAGCCGGCGGACAGCCTCGGCCTCTGGCGCATCCAGCGCGGGGTCCAGGCACAAAAAGGCGTCACGTCGATCACGGCGACGCTGGAGGCACGCGAGGCCCAGCGGTTCCTGGGCGTCCGCTGCGAAAATCAGCGCACCTACGCGTTCATCGCATGGAACGACCGGGTGGGCGCCTCCCCGCGCGTCGGCTATCAGATTGGCGACGAGGCGCCGCTCGAGAAGGTCTGGAACACCTCCTCGGAAGGCACGGCGTCCTTTGTGCCGGGACGCACCATCGAATTTCTAAACCGGATCGCCCGGCACGATTCCCTGCGTGCGCAGGCGACCCTCGAAGACGGGACGCCGATCACGGCCGTATTCGACCTGAACGGCATCGACTACGCGCTTCAACCTATCCGGGAAGCCTGCCGCTGGTAACGCCGGCATCGGGCGCGCCCGCCTCGTTTCCAATGGATCTATCCGCCTATGCGCCGTATGGCATCGACCGGATGCCGGCCGGCCACATCGATCCCGAACGCCTCGCCGGAGCACGTCTGGCCCGGGTGCTGGCGGTCAACCGAACCAACTACCTCGTCCGGACCGATACCGCCGACATCACCGCCGAAATTACGGGCAAGATGATGGCCGCTGCCGCGTCGCCGCTCGACTACCCGACCGCCGGCGACTGGGTCTACCTCCAGCTGTTCGACGACGACTCGCTCGGTATCATCCACGGGATCGTGCCGCGCAAATCGCTGCTGAAACGGAAGGCCGCCGGCAAAATCGTCGAGATCCAGCCGATCGGCGCCAACATCGACCACGCCTTCGTGGTGCAGTCGCTGGAAGGCGACTTCAACGTGCGCCGGCTCGAACGCTACGCCGCGATGATCTACGAAGCCGGGATCGGCATGACGCTGCTCCTCAGCAAGGCCGATCTCGCGACGCCGGCCGAGATCGCGGCCTGCGTCGACCGCATCCACGGCGCGATGCCCGGCCTGGAGGTGATCGCCTTCAGCAACACGACGGGCGAGGGCATCGAAGCCATCGAATCGCGGCTGGAGCCCGCCGGCACGTACAGCCTCATCGGTTCATCGGGGGTGGGCAAGACGTCGTTGCTGAATCGCCTGCTGGGGGAATCGCGCTTCGACACCCGGGCCGTGCGGGATGCGGACAAACGGGGCCGGCACACCACCACGCGCCGGCACCTGATCGTCCTGCGCAACGGCGCGCTGCTGCTCGACACGCCGGGCATGCGCGAACTGGGCACCATCGGGATGGAAGCCGGCATCGACGAAGCGTTCGATGAAATCGCCTCGCTCGCGGCCGACTGCAAGTTCAGCGACTGCAGCCATACCTCGGAAGCCGGCTGCGCCGTGCGCGCCGCCCTGGAAGCCGGACGGATCGAGGAAGATCGGTATGCCCACTACCTCAAACTCCAGCGTGAGTCCGCGTTTCATGAAATGACCTACGTGGAAAAACGCCGGAAGGACAAGAACCAGGGCAAGCTGTACAAGCGCATCATCAAAGGGAAAGAGCACCGCCGATCGGGACACTAGACGCCAACGGGATGCGGGGATGCTGGATGCGGGGATGCTGGATGCGGGGATGCTGGATGCGGGGATGCTGGATGCGGGGATGCTGGATGCGGGGATGCTGGATGCGGGGATGCTGGATGCGGGGATGCGGGATCCCCGATCGACGATACGGTTTTTCGGGAAACATACTGCATCCTGCATCTTGCATCCCTCCATCGCTTCGCTATCTTTTTACCGTCGCGCGTAACGTCACACAGCAGGATCACCTCATCACCATTCGCTCGGCTCCCATGTTTGCTCGCAACAGTTGCCTCCTCGCCGGCTTGCTCCTCACCGCCGCCACCTACGGCCAGACCCCGTGCGCCCGGCTGGCGGATATCCGGCTCCCGGATGTCCGCATCGACGACGCCCTCGTCGTCCCCGCCCCGGCCCCGCCTGCCGATATCACCGTCGCCCACTGCAAGGTGAGCGGCGCCATCGGCGGCACCATCGGCTTCGAGGTATTGCTGCCGGACGAATGGAACGGCCGCTTCTTCATGGGCGGCGGCGGCGGCTTCGTCGGCGAAATCGCCAACGCAGCCCGGACCGCCGTGAACCGCGGCTTCGCGTCGGCCGGCACGGATACCGGGCATCAGGGCAACGGGCTCGAAGCCGGCTGGGCGCTGAACGACCCGCTGGCCCAGCTCAACTTCGGCCATCTCGCCATACACCGGACGGCCGAGGTGGCCAAGCACATCATCCACGCCCGCTACGGCGACGCCCCGGCCTATTCCTATTTCTTTGGGTGCTCCCGGGGCGGCGGCCAGGCGCTGATGGAGGCGCAACGGTATCCCGCCGACTTCGACGGCATCGTCGCCGCCGCGCCGGCGTTGGACTGGCCGGGTTTCGCCGCCGAGTTCGTCCAGAACATCCAGCTCAATTTCCCCGACCCCGGGCACCTCGCCGAACCGGTCGTCACCCGCGATAACCTCATCCTGCTCGAACGATCGGTGCTGGACGCATGCGATGCGCTGGACGGGGTGAAAGACGGCGTGATGGAGGATCCGCGCGCCTGCCCATTCGACGTGCACACCATACCGGCCTGCGCCGCCGGCCAACCCGGGCCCGAGTGCCTGACCGCGCTGCAGCGTGCGGCCATCGAGCGGGTCTACGCGCCCGTCGTGACCGACGCCGGCGAAGTCCACCCCGGGCAGCCGTTCGGCGGCGAGGGCGATCTCGTCAGTGGCTGGCTGCCCTGGATCACCGGCGTCCTCGACCCCGTGTTCGCCGCATCCCAACAGCGGTTTCCGAGCCTGCAGTTTGCCTTCGGCACCGAACTGTTCAAGTACTTCGTCTACGGCGACCCCGACTGGGACTATGCGCGATACGACCTCAACCGCGTGCCGGCCGACACCCGCCACGTGGCTACGCTCCTGAACGCCACGAATCCGGATCTGAGCGCCTTCGAGGCGGACCGCGGCAAGCTGCTTCTCTGGCACGGCTGGTCGGACCCCGCCCTGTCCGCGTACCGATCCATCGACTACTACGAGGAGGCGGAGGCGCTGGATGCCGGCCTGCGCGACTACTTTCGCATGTTCCTGCTGCCCGGTGTGACGCACTGCGGCGGCGGCAGCGGTCCCGACACCGTCGACTGGTACACGCCCATCGTCGAGTGGGTCGAGCGCGGCCAGGCGCCGGAACGCCTGACGGCAGAAAAGCGCGACGCCGACGGGAAAACCACGCGGAGCCGGCCGCTCTGTCCGTACCCCCAGAAAGCCGTTTACCTCGGCCGGGGCGATACCGACGAGGCCGCGAGCTTTGTCTGCCAGTGACGGGTTGAACAGATGCGCGATCGCCACACCGCCTGACTTCCATGCCGCGTTGCGTCTTCCTCAGTATGGACAGCCTGGACGGCTACGTCAACGACGACGCCCTGGCGATCCCGGCGCTTGCGGCGGCCGGCTGGTCGGTGGACACTCTATCCTGGCGGGCGCCGGATGTTGACTGGGGCACGTACGACGCCGTCGTGATCCGTTCCACCTGGGACTACATGGAACACCCGGACGCCTTCCGGGCGGCGCTCGCCCGGATCGTGGCGTCGGGGACCCGGCTGCTCAACCCGCTTCCCATCGTCGACTGGAATCTCTCCAAACGGTATCTGGCCGATCTCGAAGGCCAGGGCGTCGCCATCGTGCCGAGTTGCTGGGGTCGCCGGCTGGACGAACCGGCGCTCCACGGGTTGTTCGAGCACTTCGACACGGACGAGCTGGTCCTCAAACCCCTCGTGAGCGCCAACGCAAAGGACACCTTCCGTCTGCGCCGCGGCGCGCGGCCGGCCATCGAGGCCGCCGTCGCGCGTTTCGCATCCGACGACTACCTCGCCCAGCCCTTCCTGCCGGCCGTCGTCGACGAGGGAGAATATTCACTCTTCTATTTCGATGGCGCGCTCAGCCACGCCATCCTGAAAACGCCGGCGCCGGCCGACTTCCGGGTCCAGGAAGAACATGGCGGACACATCGTCCCCATCCACCCCCCGCCCCATCTCGTGGCACAGGCCGGGCGCATCCTCGACACCATCGAAAGCCGGCTGCTTTACGCCCGGATCGACCTCGTCCGAACATCCGAAAACGACGCGGCGTTGATGGAACTGGAGTTGATCGAACCGTCTCTGTATTTCCGGATGGACAAGGACGCTCCGCTGCGTTTTTCGCGGGCGCTGCACCGCATGATGGAAGCCTGAGACGCTGCCCACTTCGCCTCGCCCTTCCCATCCCGCGCCCGCCGACACTCACTCGTACAGGTTATCCCTTCTCCATGGCAACCGACATAGCCAGCGCGGCCGACGAAAACCTGCTGGTACACTTTTCCTGGGCTCAGGAGCGCACCCCCGGCATGCGCGTCGCGCGCGCCGAGGACGTCACGCTGGTCGACAGCGGGCTCCCCTGCGACACCTTCAACGCCGCCATCCGGACGCGCCTGGACGAGGAAGCCGCCTCGACCCGCATCGCGGAGGTCCTCGGGTGGTACGAACGCGCAAAGCGTCCGTTTTCCTGGTGGGTGGGCCCGGCCGACCGGCCGGCGGGGCTGGGCGAGCGGCTGCTGGAAGCCGGCCTCGAAATCGCCCAGACCGACCCGGCGATGGTCGCCGACCTGGCGCACCTGAAATCCGCCGACCTCGCGCCGGGCGGGCTCAGCATCCGCCGGATCACCGACACGCAGGACCTGTTCGCCTTCGCCCGCATCAACGCCGCCAACTGGGATCCCCCCGACCGGTTCGTGATCCGCTACTACACCATCGCCGCCAGGGCGCTGCTGGAGCCGGATTCGCCCATCTGGCTGTACATCGGCTACATCGACGGCGTGCCGGTGGCGACCTCCGAACTGACCGTCGGCGGCGGCGTCGCGGGGCTGTACAACGTGTCGACCGACGCGGCGTACCGGCGGCGCGGCATCGGCTCGGCGCTGACGCTGAAGCCGCTGCTCGACGCCCGCGACGCCGGCATCAGGACGGCGATCCTCCAGGCAGAGCCTGACGGCGTGAGCGTCTACAGCAGACTGGGGTTCGAGGTGTTCGGCGAGGTCTCCGAATACAAGCCGCCGGCGCCGCCGCCACCCGAGCAGCCGGTCTACTGACGGCGGGTGGATGCCGCGCGCGCCTGGTACAGCCGCTCGATGCGATCGCGCGTCGCGCGGGTGTCGAGATCCGCTTCCCCGAGGCGTTCCACGAGCACGGGGAGACTCGCCTGCAGCAACTGTTCGGCCTCCTCGAACTGCCCGATGTCGATCAGGCAGCCGGCCAGCGCGCTGCGCGCCTGGGCCACGCGCCAGTGCGACGCATCGTGCAATGCGAGCCGCATCGCGAGTGCCCTGCGATACAGATCGACCCCCTCCGCGCCTTTGCCCGTGAGGCAGCGCAGGGTGGCCCGCCCCTGGAGCGCGCGCACGATGTAGGCGTGGGTTTCGCCGAACAGCGACCGCGAAATCTGCTCGGACGCAACGAAGAGCGATTCCGCCCGGGGATACTGGCGCGTGTCGACATACACCCACGCGAGCTGCTGCATGGTGTTGACGACGCGGATGTGCGTATCGCCCAGGAGCCGGCGTTCGGTGGCGAGCGCCTCCACCAGCAGCGTCTCCGCCTCGGCGTGTTTTTTCTCCTGACCGAGGATGCTCGCCAGCGTAAACTTGCTCACGGCGGTCTCGTTGTGCTCGTCGCCGACGGTCGCCTGCCAGATCGCGAGGCTCTCCCGCCCGTAGCGTTCCGCCGCTTCGAGGTTGCCGCTGTCGCGGCTGAGCTGCGCGAGATCGTTGAGGGCGACGGCCGTTTCGACATGCTGGTCGCCATACAGGGAGCGGGCGATGGCGAGCGCTTCCAGATAAAGCCGCTCGGCGGCCGGGTAATCCATCTGAAAGCGGTGCACCATGCGGCCCAGATCCTGGAGGTACCCGAGCGTGGCCGGATGTTTTTCGCCCGTCGTCCGCCGGCTGTAGTCTACCGCCTCCCGGAAGAGCGCCTCCGCCGTCGCGAAGTCGCCCTTGCGGTGCAGCATGGTCGCGTAGGCATCCATCGTCTCGCGCACCGCCGGGTGCGCGGCGTCGAGGTGCCGCTGCTGGACGTCGAGCGACAGCCTGAACAGCGGCTCGGCGGCATCGTACCGGCCCAGACTGCTCATCAGGTCGGCCAACTGAAACCGGGTGGCGGCCAGGTCGAGATCCTCCGGATCCAGCGTGGCCTCACGGATGGCGAGGGCCTCCCGCAGCAGCGTATCGGCCTCGGCATACGCCGACGCCTCCCCCCGGATGGTGGCGAGCTGATACAGGCTTCGCGCGAGATCGGGATGCGGCTCGGGATGAAGGCGGCGCTCGATGGCGACGGCCTCCTCCACCAGCGGCGCGGCGGCGGCGAGCAGCCCCAGGTTGCTGTAGACCTGCCCGACTTCCCCGAGCATCGTCGCCTGCAGCTCCGGCTGGTCGCGGAGGTCTTCCCGGATTCGCTCCACCCCTTCGTCGAGCAGCCGGCGGGCCGTGATCGTGTCGCCCAGCGCCTCACCAGGGTCGGGGAGGCGGAAGATGCGCTGCATCATCGCCACGACCTGCTCCGTCTTGTCCCGCTCGGCAAGCACCTTGTCCCGCTCGGCAAGCACGCGTCGCGACTGCCAGTACATCCCGAGCCCGCCGGCGATCACCGAGCACAAAAACAGCGTCATGGCCGCCACGCCGAGCCGGTGCCGGCGCACGAACTTCACCGCCCGATACGACAGGGTCGCGGGCCGGGCTTCGACCGGTTTCCCCTTGAGATAACGCCGGAGGTCGGCCGCCAGCGCGCCGGCCGTTCCGTACCGGCGTTCCGGCTCTTTCTCGAGCGCCTTCATCACGATGGTGTCCAGGTCGCCACTCAACGCGCGCCGGAGGGCCTTGACCCCGGCGTCCTGGGCGCGCGCGGGGCCATCCTTCGTCACGGCCGTGCTGGGCCGGGGCGGATCGGTGGCGCACACGATTCGCTCGACCTCACTGGGTGAGGCGGGCGCCTGGATGGCGTACGGACGCCGGCGCGCCAGCAATTCGTACAGGATGACGCCGAGCGAGTAGATATCGGTGGCCGTGCCGACGGCCTCGCCGCGCACCTGTTCCGGACTCGCGTATTCCGGAGTCATCACCCGCCCCAGCCAGCGGGTTGACGCTTCCGGGCCCGACTGGCCCTCGGCATCGAACGCCTTGGCGATGCCGAAGTCGAGCAGCTTCACCGATCCGTCCGCCGTCACATAGACGTTCGATGGCTTGAGATCCCGATGCACGATCAGCTTCTGGTGCGCGTGCTGCACGGCATCGGCTACGGCCGCGAAGAGGGCGACGCGCTTGCGGACCGAAAGGCCCCGCGACGCGCAATAGGCGTCGATCGGTTCGCCCTCGACGTATTCCATCGCGTAATACGGCGTCCCGTCCTCCGTGAACCCGCCGTCGAGCAGCCGGGCGATATTCGGATGTTCGAGCCGCGCCAGGATGCGCCGTTCGTTGAGGAAGCGTTCGCGGAGCGACCCCGTCCCGAGTCCGGACCGGACCAGCTTGAGGGCTACGCGCTGTTCGAACTGCCCGTCCGCGCGTTCGCCGAGATAGACGACGCCCATCCCGCCCTCCCCGAGTTTCCGGAGGACGCGGTAGTTACCGATCCGCCGGCCTTCGTAGGCATCCCGCTGCAGGGTGGAGCGCAGCGGCTCGACGAGCATGTTCGACAGTTCGTCGAGCATTCCCTCCCCCTCGGCGTGCCGGAGCAGCGACGCCACCTCGTCCCGGGCCTCGCCGTCCGTGATGGACGCCAGGAAGGCGTCGCGCGCGCCGGCTTCGAGGCCGGCGGCTTCTTCGAACAGCGCCTGGATATGTTGCCATCGGTCGGGCGTCATGCCGGGAGTGGAGTTACGATTCCATTTGAAGCTCCCGGTTCAGCCAGGCGCGGGCGATGGTCCATTCGCGCTTGACGGTGGCCGGCGACACCTTCAGCACCGTCGCGGTCTCCTCGATGTTCAACCCCCCGAAAAAGCGATAGGTAACCACCTGGTGCTGACGCACGCTCATCGCCTCGAGCCGGGTGAGTGCTTCGTCCAGGGCCAGGAGGGCATCGGCGCGCTGATCGGACATAACGAGCCCCTCGTCGAGGGGCAGTTTTTCCTGCGCGCCCCCTCGTTTCTGCGCCTTGCGTTTCAGGGCGTAGTTGACGAGGATGTTGCGCATGGCCTGCGCGGCGATGGCGAAGAAGTGCGCGCGGTTTTGCCACTGGATCCGGTCGAGCTGGACGAGCTTCAGGAACGCCTCGTGGACGAGATCCGTGGTGCTGAACGTGTGGTCGGCGCGTTCGCGATCGAGCTGGCGATGGGCCAGCCGGCGCAATTCGTCGTACACGACCGGCAGGAGACGGTCCATGGCTGCCGATTCGCCCTCGGACAACTCGATCAGCAATTGCGTTACGGTCTCGTTCACAGCCATACGATGTGGGTCGTTTGCAGATCGGATCTGGCCGGCGTTCGTTTCCGACGCGCGCATCGCGCCGGCGCCCTCTCCGTTGAACCGCACCTTCGACGTCAGGTGCCATCGAGGCGCGGCGTGGACGGGGGCCTGTTCGGATGTTCGTTCCATGGTCATGCAGAAAGTAAGGTATGTCGCTTCTCCTTTAATTCTATTCAATCTCTCATGCCCCGCGCGTGCATCCATGGTTCCGCCGTGCTACATTTCCCGAAGTATTATGCAGTAGGCATAGTGAAGTGTCATCACTTTCCCGGTTACGCATATGAAATTGCTCGGCAAGATCCTGAAATTCGGCATACCGGCCGTGCTTATACTCATCCAGTTTTTCCCGGTCGAGCGTACCAATCCGCCGGTCACGCGCGAGGTTCGCTGGGATTCTCCTGAAACGCGCGAACTCGCCGTGCGCGCCTGCTTCGATTGCCACAGCAACGAATCGGTCTGGCCGTGGTACGCGTATGTCGCGCCCGTCTCCTGGCGCATCTCCGAACACGTGGTCGATGGACGGCGCCACCTGAACTTCTCCACCTGGGATCAGCCCAACGAAGACTTCGAGGAAGTGGAGGAGCAGATCAAGGAGGAAGAGATGCCGCTCTGGGACTACCTCATCATGCATTCGGAGGCCAAGTTGTCTCCGCAGGAAACGCAGGCGCTCCTTAACGGATTAAAGGCCACGTTCGAGCAGGATCCCCCGATCGAACGCCCGCGTCGCCGGCCTCCCGGAGCATCCGAGGAGCACTGAAGCCGGCGCTGTCCATCACATGCCCGAGAGCCGACGTGTCCATCCGACGCCCTTTTATCCCCCTCGCCGTACTGGCCCTGCTTTCGCTCGCCGGTACGGCGCAGGGGCAACGACCGATGCTGCCCCATCCTGAAGACGTCGCGTCGATCGAGGGCATCATGAAAGCCTATTACGAGGTGGTCTCCGGGCCGGCCGGGCAGCCGCGCGACTGGGCGCGGGACAGCTCGCTGCACCACCCGGCGGCGCAGATCGTCATCGTCGAGGAGGTGGCCGGCAAGCCGCAGGCGCAGGTCATGACGCTCGGCGACTTCCACCGCGCGAGCGCGAACCTCGCCGACCGGGGGTTCTTCGAATACGAACTGCACCGCGAGGTGCAGCAGTTCGGAGCCACCGCGCACGTCTGGAGCACCTACGAATGGCGGACGGATAAAAACGGTCCGGTGGGCGGTCGCGGGATCAACAGCATCCAGCTGTATCACGACGGATCGCGCTGGTGGATTCTCGGGTGGATGTTCGATGGGCGGAGCGACGCCGGCCCGATCCCGCCGGCCTATTTGCCCGATCATTGATGAAAAAGCGGATCCTGGCGGCCGCCCTTATCTCCCTCGTCGTTTCCGCCGGTTGCCACTCCGAGCCCCCGCCCCCGCTGCTGCGGCTCGCCGGCGATAGCGTCTGGCATTACGTGCAGCAGCCCGCCGGCGCCCGGCTCACGTTCGCCGTCAACGGCGAGTCGGAGATCGGCGGCCTGGCCTACACCCAGGTTCACGTGACCATCGAGGACGGCGACGAGATTCGGGATGCGGGGCATCTGTACGTACGGCTGACCGATGAAGGCCTTTTCTGGCGTCTGAGCGACAGCGCACACACCCTGCTCACGCCGGGCTTTTTCATGTACCCCGTCCGGCCCGGACGCGCGTATGCGCGGGACGGCGCGACGTACCGGGTGGAACGCGATACGACATCCTACGCCGGGGCGACC
Organism: Rhodothermales bacterium; assembly: GCA_041391505.1. NCBI lineage: Bacteria > Pseudomonadati > Rhodothermota > Rhodothermia > Rhodothermales > Rhodothermales bacterium. The sequence goes on along the minus strand of JAWKNW010000004.1, from coordinate 20,114 downwards.
GTCAACACCCTGACCTACGAACAGCGCGTCGCCGGCAAAGACCCGCTGCGGGTAACGTTTGCGCCCGGCGACGGCATGATCGCGCTCGAAAGCGGCGCCTTCCGGTTCGTCCGCGAACGCCCTTGACCCCAGGGGAATCGCATGCTCTTCAAACGTGAGCATCTCCCGGCATGGGGGCATGGGGGGTGTGGGAGTATGGGGGGTATGGGAGGTTTTGCGGTAAAAATGCCCCCATGCACCCAAACGCCCATACGCTTCTCATGGTCACGGCAAGAATGCGATGGTCCTGCCCTTGACCCGCCTCGGATCGCACCTTTTCGGCCGGCGCCGTACCTTGTCGCCGGCACACGTCGGTGCTCCGCCGCCCATTCATCAGCTCGTACAGGATTCCATGCGCGCCCTCTTCAGCCTCGTTCTCCTCGTCGGTTTTATCGCGCCCGCTTCCGGTCAGAAACTGACCGACCGGCGCCCGGTCGCCACCTATTCGATCGTCGCCCGCGACTCGGCGACGGGTCAACTCGGCGTGGCGGTCCAGTCGCACTGGTTTTCCGTCGGCCCGATCGTCGCATGGGCGGAAGCCGGCGTGGGCGCCGTGGCCACCCAATCGTTCATCGACCCCTCGTATGGCCCGCTCGGTCTCGCGATGATGCGCGCCGGACGCAGCGCGCCGGACGCCCTGGCGGGCCTGCTGCGGGCCGACGCCGACCGTGAAGTGCGGCAGGTCGCCATGATCGATGCGGCGGGCCGCGTACAGGCGCACACGGGCAACCGGGCCATCCAGGCGGCCGGCCAGCACGTGGGCAAGCAGTATTCCGTACAGGCCAACCTGATGGAGAACCCCACGGTGTGGGATGCCATGGCGAGGGCCTACGAGACCGCCGAGGGCGACCTCGCCGAGCGGTTGCTCAAGGCGCTCGAAGCGGCGGAAGGCGAGGGCGGCGACATACGCGGCCGGCAGTCCGCCGCCATCCTCGTGGTGTCCGGAACACCGACCGGCCGCTCCTGGGAAGATCGGATCTTCGACCTCCGCGTGGAGGACAACCCGGACCCGGTCGCCGAACTGCGCCGGCTGGTCCGCATGCAGCGGGCCTATCTCAAACTCAATGAGGGCGACGGCTGGGTGACGCAGGGCAACTTCCCGAAAGCGCTCGAAGCCTATTCCGATGCCATGGACATCCTGCCCGACGAGGCCACCAACGGCGAGTCGCCCTTCTGGGTAGGCGTCACCCTGCTGGACGCCGGCGACGCCGACCAGGCCCTGCCCTACCTCCAGCGCGCCTACCGGCAGGATCCCCGCTGGGCCGACCTCATCCCCCGCCTCCCCGCCGCCGGCCTGCTCAAAGCCGACCCGGCCACCATCGAACGGCTGGTGCAGGCCATGCAGCGGTGATCGAAAAAGGTACATCGTACATCGCAAATTGGGGCTGCCGGGAGGGTCTTCGACCAGCAACCGACGATTTGCGTTTTACGATGTGCGATTCCCCCTCACATCGTTTTTTCCCGGTGCAGCCAGCCGGTGAGGCTGAGGCGTTCGCGGCGGGAAGGGAGCACTTCGTGGACGATGCGATCGCTCCGGAAGCAGACGAACGTGCCGGCTTCGGGTAACACGTCCACGAACAGGTGCTCGGGGGCATCGGGGGGATGGATGCGCAGCAGTCCCCCGTCCTCCGGCGTCCAGCCCCGGTTCAGGTAGAGGATACACGATATCATCCGATGGGGGGCGTGCCTGAACTGGTCCAGGTGCGGCTTGTAGAAAGACCCCGGCGGATAGATGGCGTAGTGCGCCTCGAAGGCGCGCAGCCCCAGATAGAGCGACCGATTCATCTCGAGCCGGAGCGCGTCGACGAGGCTCCAGTACGGCTTCACCGCCTCGGGCAGCGCCTCGGCGTCCAGCCAGTGGATGCGGTCGTTGCGGATCTCCGGCCGCATCGCCGCGGCGCCGGCTCCGATGCCGGCCTGGCGAAAGGCCCCGGCCTCCCACAAGGCCAGCTCGGCCTCGATCATGCGATCGATCACATCGCCGTCCAGAAGTCCCCGTGAAATACTCCAACCCGTCGTCGCAATCGCCTCGACGATACCGGAAAAATCAAATGGGATACCCAACGTAATGCCTGAAAGACACCGTATTGAACCCGCAGGGCCATACCAGCCGAAACACAACCTGAACGGGAGTGAAATCGCCGCATATAGCGCGAATCGCCGGCATTGGTTCCTGCGCCCCGATGCCGCCTCATCCTGGCGTTCGACGCACTAGGGACGACCGCGCACACGCATGTTAGACCGCGACGGGAGGCCCCCAAATATTCTGCCGGCGGGCGCCCGAAAGACTAGCAACTAATCCATGCACCTGTCGTAATTTCGCTCTGTTCACGGAGCCGGCCTTTGAATCGTTTTCCGCGCGATCGCTGGAGCACGAACAGCTACCCGATACGCGCGGCGAGACGGCGCCGCAGCGGCACGTTCCAGGCGCTCGCGGCAGCAAACCTTCACATCTGGCTGCGCTCTATACAGGCATCCGCCCTAACCTTGGAGACATCACCATGGGTGCGCATGTTTACGTTGACGAAACCAACGTCGGCCGCGGCGTTTTTGCGGCTCGACACTTTAAGCCTGGAGAATTGATCTTGACGTTCTCCGGGCCACGCATCGACCATACCAGTCCACTTCATCACACGGAGCACGCGGGCAATCTGCTGCAAACTGGAAAATACACCTACATCTATCCCGACGCTCCGGGCCTCTACGTTAACCACTCCTGCGAACCAAACGCCGGCATCTTTCCACATCGCCGCCTCGTCGCGCTGACCCCGGTCGAACCGGGCGAAGAAATCCGCTTCGATTACTCCACAACCATGGACGACGGCATCTGGACGCTCAATTGCCTCTGCGGCCAACCCACGTGCCGGCACGTTGTAACCGACTTCAAAACCCTGGACCCCCAGCTTCAAGCCTCCTACCTCATGCGTGGGATCGTGTTGCGGTTCATCGCCCGCACGTATCGCCCCCCGATGATGAGAGCCGCTTGATTGACGGGTCGCCGTGAATTGCCCTGACCTGCAGGCGTCTGGCCCGGTGCCAGGCGCCTTTTTTTATTCGATGCGGCGGGCCCGGGGCAGGCTGAGCCGCGCAAAAATAGCATAAGACCGTAGGCCCGTCGTCAGGATCGCGACCGCCAGCAGCTGCGCCTGTTCCGGCAAGCCGGCCATCGACGCCGCCAGGAAGCTGACCCCGCCGGCCAGCGCCGCGGTGGCGTAGAAGTCTTTCTGGATCACCGCGGGGATTTCCCGGACCAGGACGTCACGCACGACGCCGCCCCCCGTGGCCGTCAGCCCGGCCATCATGATCACGCCGATGGGGCCCAGCCCGAACGCCTGCGCCTTGGACGCGCCGATCGCGGCGAACACGCCCAGCCCGATCGCATCGGCCACGAGCATCTCCTTCCAACGCGGCGCTATGTGCGGCGCCGCCAGAAACACGGACACACCCCCGAGGATACAGACGACGAGGTACCGTTCATCCTGAAAAACCGCCGGCGGCGTGGCGCCGAGCAGCACGTCGCGCAGGATGCCGCCTCCCACCCCCGTCAGCGTGGCGAGCACGAGAATGCCCAGCAGATCGAGTTCGTATTTGGCCGCTTTTAAACCGCCAGACACGGCGAACACGAAGGTGCCGATCAGATCGAGCAGTTCGAGCATCGTTCGTTCAGCCGGCGACCGCGTTCGCCCCGAGCGCCGCGAGTTCCGCGTCCTCCGCCTCGGGGAGTCCGCTCACCCCCACGGCCCCGACCACCGCGCCCTGCCACACGATCGGCACCCCGCCGCCCCATCCCGTGTACCGCAGGTCGCCAAAGTTCGTCATCGGAAAGCCATCCACCCGGGAGGCCTTCCCGATGGCCCCGGAGGGCTTGCGTTCGCGCGCCGCCGTAAAGGCCTTGTTGATGGCGTTCTGGATCGACGGCAGCGGGCACCCGTCCGTGCGCAGAAAAGCGACGAGTTCGCCATGGACGTCGACCACCGCGATCGCGGCGGCCTTGCCGGTTTCCGTCAGGCGCCGGCGTATCGCGTCGACAACGGCGAGCGCATCGGCATGGGAGAGCGTGGCAACCTGGTGCATAACAACCCTACGACGGCGGGTGAAGAGACGATCAGTACAACTTGATCTCGAAGATGAGCGTGGCGCCCGGCGGCACGACGGACGACCCGATATCGCCGTAGGCGAGGTCCGGAGGGATGATGAGCTGACGCTCGCCGCCACGCCGCATGGTGGCGACGCCCTCGACCCATCCCAGGATCACCTGCGACTCGTTCAGCGTGAACGAGGCCGGCACGCCGCGCAGGATCGAACTATCGACCAGGGTGCTGTCGCTCAGCCACGCATTGTAGTCCAGCACCACCGAGGCGCCGGCGCCGACAGGCGTCCCCTGCCCCACGACGAAGTCGTAATACTTGAGGCCGCTCTCCAGCACGGTGAACAGCGAATCCGCCACGACGCGCGGAACCGGGTCGGGCAGCACGACGACCTCGGGCTCCTCGTCCTTCCAGTTGAACAGGTCGCACGCCGAGACCGACAGCAACAGGACTATGGCGAGTGCCTTGACAAGGTTTTTCATAGAGGGGTTATTCGACGGCCAGGACGACGACTTCGAAGATAAGGGTGGCATTCGGTGGAATCGCTCCCCGGCCCGGAACACCGTAGCCGAGGTTGGGCGGGATGACGAGCTGTCGCTCGCCGCCTACGCGCATCCCTTCGATGCCCTCGTCCCACCCCTTGATGACATTCCCGGTCCCCAGCTGAAAGAGCAGCGGCACGCCCCGGAAAACCGAGCTATCGAAGAGGGTATTGTCAACGAGCCATCCGTGGTAATGAACCTGAACCACGGAGCCGGAATCGGCGACGGCGCCGTCGCCGACAAAAAGTCGTAATACTTGAGCCCTGTCGACGAGACGACGTAGAGGGAGTCGGCTACTTCACGCGGCAACGGATTCGGATCGATAGGCTCCTGGGGGTCGCCGTCGAAGAAGTCGCACGCGGAAAAGGCGACGGCAAGGAGGATGAGCGACATCCATACGGATAGACGTGCGGGCATGACAACCGGGTGAGGGATGGGTAGGACGCGATCCGCCGGCCGGCGGAAACCTACGTACGCCCCAGGTTGCCAAGATGTTTTGCCTGCCGGGCGCGCGCCCAGAACTTACACGCAGGCCGCGGCCGACGCGTAAACCTGCCGGCACCGGCGCAGGGCCTCCTGCAATTCGTCGCGGGCGATGGGTTTTCCGATGGCGTAGGTAAACCCGCGCTGGAGCAACACGCCGCGCTGCTCCTCGGTCAGTTCGGACACCATGGCGATGGCCTGCACGCCGTCCGGCATGTGCGGCCGGAGCCCCTCCAGGGCCTCGGCGGCGTCATCGGTCGACGCAGCCGCCAGCAGCACCACGTCGCAATCGCCGGCGTCCAGGCTCGGACGGGCGGCCGCGGTGTCCTGGAACGCGATCACCGTCTGGTCCAGCCCCTCGAGCGCCCGCTGCGCGAGCTTTTGCTGGACCGGGTGCGCCTCGACGAGGGCAAAACGAAGCGGCCCCTCCACGTTTTCCGGCGCCTCGTCGATCTTCAGGACATCGAGAACGACGGCGCGGAGCGCATCCAGCTTCAGGGGTTTCGCGATAAACGGGTAGGCCCCGCCGAACAGGGATCGGTGCAGGATGGTGCCGGTGACGATGCACGGAACCGGCGCCAGCCGTTTCACGAGGCTGGAAACGGTCGACCCGGGCAGGGTGGCATCGACGAAAGCGAGATCGAACGATTGCTCGCCGGCCAGTGCGAGGCCTGTTTGTTCATCGGCGGCGACGACACAGTGGATACCGAAGGACTCGACGTACTGGCGCAGCGTTTCGCGCGCGTCGTCATGATCCTCGATGAGGAGCGCGCGTTTGCCGGCCAGGTTCGCCGGCGCCGGCGCCGCGCCCGGGGCGACATCGAGCGAGAGGTTGAGGAAAAAGGTCGAGCCATTCCCCGAGGCGCTCTCGACGCCCATCTTGCCGCCCATCAGCTCGACGAGCCGCGATGAGATCGACAGACCGAGCCCCGTGCCGCCGTATTTACGCGTGGTCGAAGCATCGACCTGCGAGAAGGCGTCGAAAAGCGTCGCGAGCTTGTCATCCGGTATGCCGATGCCGGAGTCGTGCACCGCGATCTGAAACGAAAAACTGCGCTCGCTGGTGGCGACCGGTCGGACCGACACCACGATGCCGCCCTTGTCCGTGAACTTGACGGCATTCGACAGCAGGTTGACCACAATCTGCCGGATACGGTTCGCATCGCCGTAGAGGGCCGCCGGCACCTGCGTGTCGATGCAGCTGACCAGCTCCAGCTGCTTCTCGGCGCTCTTGGCGACCACGACATCGATCGCCGCCTCGACCACTTCGCGCAGGTCGAACGGGATCCGCTCCAGCACCACCTTGCCGGCTTCGATCTTCGAAAAATCCAGGATATCGTTGATGATGGCCAGCAGCGCCTGACCGGAGGACTGGATGACCTCCACCGTCTCGCGCTGATCCTCCTCCAGATCCATGTCGAGCAGCAAACTGGTCATGCCGATCACCCCGTTCATGGGGGTACGGATCTCGTGACTCATGGTGGCGAGAAATTCGGCTTTCGCGCGGGCCGCCGCCTCGGCCGCTTCTTTCGCCACCACCAGGTCGCGCGTGCGTCGCTCCACTTCCCGCTGCAGGGCGATGTTGCTCTCGAAAAGCGAAAACGAATCGCCGGAGGAGCGAATGCTCTGCTTCACGCGCTCCTTGAGCGCATCGTTGATCTTCTTTTGCCTGACCAGTTCTTCCTCGAGCGCGCGCAGACGCGCTTCCGGATCGAGCGGAGATTCCATTCAGTCGCCCTCTCCTATGGCTACTCCCGTGAGCGTCTGGTTGACGTGCAGGCCGTTGATCTGCTCGCCGAACGTGCTGAAACCGAGGAAATTGACGCTCTGAAGCCGTTTTGAGACATCCCCCTCGATCCCTTTTTCGAAGATCTCCAGCCGGCGAAGGATGCAATCGCAGCCCAGGGTCAGGGCCGGCTGGCCGATTTCCCCCCGGAGCCTGCCGATCTGCGCATCGAGCGCCTCGATATAGTCGACGCAGCGCCCGATGGTCAGCGGCAGCCCCGTATCGATGGCACAGAACAGCACCAGGCTGCCGTCCGGATCCATTCGGGAGATCGAACGGACGTACCACTCGTCGCCGATCTGGATCATGAGCGGGTGCAAGGAAAAAATCGCGGTCTCGAGCTGATCCCGGGTGAGCCCGAGGGCGCGGGCGTATTCGTCGCCGGCGTTGCCTCCGTTCAGTTCGTAGATGGTGCGAATCTCCGGATCGGAGTGCGTCACCACGAGGTCCACGTCGGTCGGCTCGAAGTGCTGCCAGCGGAATACCTGGAACGGGAGCGTGGTTTCGATGACCGTCAGCACCGCGGCCTGCCGGTGAAACTTCCCGTCGACAAACACCAGGGTTTCGACAAACTTCAGATCGTCGCCGGCAGAGCCCCCGACGATCGACATCCCGTTGAATGCGTTGTAGAGGTTGGCCGTGACCTGCTCCTCGAGCAGCGAGAGCCCGTCGACGAGCAGCAACCCGAACATCCCTTTCGCGCCGATCCGTTCGTTAAAGACCAGATCCGGCTCCACCTCCTCGCACAGCATGGCCGCGCGCGTGAGCCCGAAATCGCGCATGGAGCCGATCAGCCGGGGATGCATGCTGAAGTGCGACGAAGGAAATCCCAGACCGACGATGCTATTTGCCTGGTACGCGGTGCCGATCTCGCCGGCCGTCGTGCACCCGACCACAGGGCAATCGAACGCTTCGCGCATGCCCTCCGCGATGACCTCGAGATCGTAATTGGCCGAGCAAAAGAAGATCACGCCGGCCAGGTCCGGCTGGCGCACCTGTTCGGCAAAGGCGGCAACGGCGCGCCGGGCGTCGGGCTCCAGGATCTCTGCGCGACGAATCAGGGCGGTGTCAATCATAATCCATTATTACCTGTACAAAGGATCTGGCGCGCAAGGCGGCACATGGGCCATTTGCCTCCATTCGGTCCGGTAGCCGCCATGCAGGGAGGTGCAGCATGCACGTGATGGGTATCGTCGGCGGAACGCATTTTTTAAAACCCGCCGGCCGCGGTCCGGTGGCGGCGCCCTCGGTGGTTTCCTATCTTGCCCCGTCTATCCGAACGTCCACAGCAGATTTCGACTATGCGTCGCTCCGCCATTCTCTGGTTGCTTTTGTTCGCCCTGCAGGGGTCCGGGTGCACCTTACGCATGCGCCAGCCCGACGAAGCCGAGCGCAATGCGTTGCGGGAAACCGTCCTCAGCCTCACCCGCGAAATTCTCGACGCCGCAGAACAGGTGGATGTCGAAGCCGCCTTTCGCTACCACAGCGCGCTCCCCGACGCGGTATTCCTGATCGACGGCAAGCGGTACACGCGCCGCGAGTTGATCGAGGCCTACCAGAGCATCTATGCCGGCGTGGAAAGCCAGGATATCGACTTCGGGGAACCGACCGTCACCGTCGTCTCCGAACACATGATCGTCGTCTCTTCGACCGGCCGGTTCGTGACCCGCATGAAAAGCGGCGGATCCTTCGCGCGCGATGCGGCGTGGACGTATGTGTGGGTGAACGAGGGAGAAACCTGGAATATCCGCCACGTTCACCAGTCCTTCCCGCGCCCGGATTGACCGCCCGGATTGAACCGGCGCATCCGTGCCGCTCCCTACACGCCAAGGCGCCATGCACGCGCTCGCTCATCTACCCGTACAGACCCGCATCCGCAACGGCAGTCCCGTGCGGATCAGGCCGCTGATGCCCTCGGATCGCGAGGGCCTGCGCCATGCCGCCGGCCAGCTTTCGACCGATTCGTTTTATGCGCGCTTCCACAGCATGCCCTTCACCCTGTCCGAGGCGCAGCTCGACTATTTCACCCGCGTAGACCAGCAGCGGCACGTGGCCCTCGCGGCCTTCGACCTGGCCGGCGACGCCGAAACCGGCATCGCCACGGGGCGATACATCCAGATCGGCGACCTGCCGGCCGCCGCGGAACTGGCGCTGACGGTGGTCGATGCCTACCAGCGGCTCGGCGTGGGCTCGCTCCTGCTCGAACAGTTGATCCGGATCGCGGCCACGAACGGCATCGGCACCTTCGTGATGCACATCCACGCCAGCCGGCGCGGCCTGCTTCGCACCCTGTTCGCCGCCGGGGCGAACGTCGCGCAGGTCGAGGCCGGCGTGGCCGAGATCCATCTGCCCCTCCACGCCGTGGCGGTCAAGGGGTCGTGAGCAGCAGCGTATTGCCGGACGGATCCTGGATGGCCGGCCGATCGAACAGCACCGTTCGCGCGATGCCGGCCGCGTCGAGGTGACGCAGGAAGGCGTCGCGCGTCGTGTCGTCCGGCAGCACGAGCGATGCCGCCACCAGCCCCAACGCCCCGGGCGACGGTGGCTTTGCGCCGCGAGATTCCCAGGTGTTCGCACCGATATGATGGTGGTAACCGCCGGCGCTGAAAAAGCCGGCGCCCGGCATAAACGCCATCGTCTGCATCCCCAGGGCCTGCTCGTAAAACCGTAGGGTGGCCTGGATGTCCGCGACGCGTAGATGCACGTGCCCCATCGTCGTCCCGTCCGGCAGGCCGCGCCAGGCTACGCCAGCGCCGGCCTCGAGCAGGGCGCGGACATCCACCCGCTCGGTGCCCATCCGGAGGAGGCCCTCCACATATTCCCACATCTCGCGCGGGCGGTCTCGGTACACCTCGATGCCGTTTCCCTCCGGATCGGAAAGATAGAGCGCCTCGCTCACGAAGTGGTCGCCGGCGCCGTCGAGCCGGTAGCCGGTCTCGGCCAGATGCGCGAGCCACGCGCCGAGATCCGCTTGCGACGGAAGGAGCAGGGCGAGATGGTACAGCCCCGTCGATCCCGGCTCCGCGCGGCCGCCCTCCCGGCGCACCAGGTGCACCAGCGGAACCCCGCCGGCTCCCAGCATCGCCTCGTCGTCCGTGCGGACCAGCAAATCGAGACCGATCACGACCCGGTAGAAGCCGCTCATCCGTTCGAGGTCGGATACCGCAAGCGTGACCGCGCCCATCCGGACGCGCGGATCGATCGTGTAGGCGTGAGGATGGATGGAGGAATGGGCTTCCATGGAAAGAGGACTTGAAGGAGTGAGGACAACCCGTTATCATGGTAACCCCCGACAGGTTCCTGCGGCACGCCATACCGCGGCCTACCGATGACGGCGGCGACGCCACGCGCAGGCAACCTCACCCTGGACCACCGAGCCCGAGTATGGACTGGATTCCCGTATTGCTTGGAAGATTGCACCCGATGATCGTGCACTTCCCGATCACGCTGCTGCTCATCGCCCTGCTCATCGAAGTCCTGACCTGGAACGGCCGGCGAAGCCATCTCGAAGCCGGCAAGCGCATGATGCTGGGCCTGGGCGCCCTTTCGGCCGTCGTTGCCGCCGTCCTCGGGCTCCTGCTGGAAGACGCCGAATCGTTTACCGGGCAAACCGTGGTGTGGCACAAATGGGCGGGCATCGCGACGGCGGTGCTGGCGCTGGCGAGCCTTGCCCTGTTTCGGCGCGCAAAGGGGCTGAACACGGACCGCAGCCGGCTGCAGTACCGCGGCGTCCTCATCGCCGCCACGCTCGGCGTAGGCGTCGCCGGCCATTTCGGGGCGTCGCTCACGCACGGCGAGACCTACCTGACCGAAGTGCTCCCCTGGAACAGGCCGGCGCTGCCCGAGCTCAACCCCACGATCATGGCCGCGCTCGACGCCGGCGAGGCGCTGACGGACGACCAGCGCGTCGAACTGAACCTGGGGGTTCGCGCCATCTTCGCGCACAGCTGTTACAAGTGCCACAGCTCGAACAAGGTGGAAGGCGGGCTGCGGCTGGACGAGAAGGAATTCGCCTTTCTGGGCGGAGACTCCGGCGCCGCGATCGAGCCCGGCAACAGCGAAGGGAGCGAACTGGTGCGCCGGCTCCTCCTCCCGCGCCACGACGAGGAGTCCATGCCCGAAAAACGCGACGCGTTGCCGTCGGACGAGATCGCCCTGATCCGTCTGTGGATCGACGACGGCGCCTTCTGGCCCGACACGCTCGAATACAAGATCTTCCGGGAGGCCCCGCTCGCGCCGCGCCTGCCCGACCTGCCCGCCATCGCCGGCGGACGCACCCACCCGATCGATCGTATCGTCAATCGGTATTTCGAAGCACACGACATCACCTGGGAAAAACCTGTCGACGACCGCCGGTTCATCCGCCGCGCCTATCTCGACGCGATCGGCCTGCTGCCGACGCCCGAAGCGGTCGAGGCGTTTGTGGCCGATGGCCGACCGGACAAGCGGGCGGCGCTGGTCGACGAACTGCTGGCGCGCGACGACGACTATGCCGCGCACTGGCTCAGCTTCTGGAACGATCTGCTGCGCAACGACTACAGCGGCCCCGGCTATATCGACGGCGGCCGCCGGCAGATCACGCGGTGGCTGTACGACGCCCTGAAGGCCGACATGCCGTACGACGCGATGGTCCGGTCGCTCATCAGCCCCGACCCGCAGTCGGACGGCTTCATCAAGGGCATCAAGTGGCGCGGTGCGGTCAACGCCAGCCAGCGCGTGGAGCTGCAGGCCGCCCAGAACATCTCGCAGGCCCTCCTCGGCCTGAACCTGAAGTGCGCGTCCTGCCACGACAGCTTCGTGGGCAACACCAAGCTCGACGAGGCCTACGCGTTCGCCAACGTTTTCGCCGACACCACCCTGGAGATCTACCGCTGCGACAAGCCGACGGGACGCATGGCGGAGACGGCGTTCATCTACCCCGAGCTGGGCACGATCGACGACTCGGCGCCGGTCACCGAGCGCCTCGTGCAGCTCGCCGACATCATGACCCGGCCCGACAACGGCCGGCTTCAGCGCACCCTCGTCAACCGGTTCTGGGCCCGCCTGATGGGGCGCGGCATCGTCGAGCCGGTCGACAACATGGATGCGCTGCCCTGGGATCAGGACCTGCTGGACTGGCTCGCGTCCGACTTCTCGAACCAGGGCCAGGATATTCGCGGACTGCTCCGCACCATCATGACGAGCGAAGCCTACCAGCTGCCGGCTCGCATCGCCCCCTCCGAGGACGTGGTCCGGAGCGCGACGTTCGCCTTCGCCGGCCCGCTCGTGCGCCGGCTCACCGCCGAACAGTTCGCCGACGCCGTCAGCGCCTCGATCGCCCCGGTGTACGTGAGTGTCGCGTTCAACCCGGAAGCCCAGCGCAAGGCGCCCGAGGCGAGCTGGATCTGGTATCCCGACATCCACCAGTCGCAGAATGCCTATCCCGGCACCCGTTACTTCCGGGCGACGTTCGACGCGCCGGCCCGGGCGCTCGAGTCGGCCAGCCTCCTGGCCACGGCGGACCATTCGTATCGCGTGTTCATCAACGGCAAGGAAGCCCTCGCCGCCAGCGACTGGCGGACGCCCGAGCACATCGACGTGCGATCTTTCATCCGGTCCGGACGCAACCTGATCGCCGTCGAGGCGGTCAACGAAGGCACGGTCCCCAACCAGGCCGGCGTCCTGCTGAGCCTGCAGCTCGCGTACAGCGGCGGCACCGTCCAGCGCGTGGAGAGCGGAGACGGGTGGAAAACGCTCGACAGCCTGGCGACGGGCTGGAACGAACCCGGCTTTGACGATGCCGGCTGGAAAAACGTCCAGCGCAAGAGCCACAGCCTGTGGGGCTACCTGCTCCGGTTCACACACGACGACGACGCCCCGCTGCCCGATTTCGCGAGGGCCTCGCTCGTCTACAACGACGATTTCCTCAAGGCGCTCGGGCGCGAAAGCCGCGAGACGGTGATCACGAGCCGGCCGACGCAGACCACGCTGTTGCAGGCGCTCGAAATGACCAACGGCGAGCGGTTCTACGAGACCATGCAGATCGGCGCCGAGCAGTGGCTCGCGGCGCTCGGCGACGAGCCGGCGGCGCTCGTGGATAGCGTATACGCCTCCACGCTCAGCCGGCCGCCCACCGACAACGAACGCCGCGTGGCCCTCGAACTGCTGGGAACGGAGCCCGACACGTCGAGCGTCCAGGACCTGCTGTGGGCGGTCGTCATGCTGCCCGAATTTCAGTTGATTTATTGACCGAACGTACGTGCCCGGACGGTTTGACCGTCCGAAACAGGTTACAAGATGCAGGATACAGGATGCAGGGATGCAGGATCACGATCAATCGCACGGTTTTTCGGTAACCATCCTGCATCGCGTATCCCGTATCCATCGATCGCCTCGCTACCGTACGGAACGTCACGTATTCATTGATCTGACGCGGATGCGCTCACTATGAAAGATTCCTTCTCCCGTCGCGAATTCGTCAAACGGTCCGGCGCGGCCACCCTTGCCGCGATGGCCGCGACCCTGCCGTCCGCCACCTTCCTGAGCTCCTGCGCGAGGTCCGCCCGGGCGAACGCTTCGGCCGACACCGTCATCCTGCTCTGGATGGCCGGCGGCATGGCGCACACGGAAACGTTCGACCCGAAAACCTATATCCCGTATGAAAAAGGGATCGACCCGAACAAGGTGCTCAGCACGTTTCCGTCGATCCCCACGGCGATCGACGGCGCGCAGTTCAGCGAGGGGCTCGAACAGATCGCGAGCGTGATGGACCGCGGGACCGTGATCCGCTCCTATCAATCCGGCGACCTCGGTTTCATCCTCCACTCGCGGCACCAGTACCACTGGCACACCTGCTACGAGCCGCCCCAGACGGTGGCCGCGCCGCATATCGGTTCCTGGATCGCGCGCGAACTCGGGCCCATCAATCCCGCGTTGCCGGCGTTCATCAACATCGGCCAGCGTTTTCATGTGGGCGAGGCCGAGGAGCTGAAAGCCTTCCACACCGCCGGCTTTCTCGGGGCCGAGTATGGCCCCTTCCTCATCCCCGACCCGCAGACCGGCCTCGACAGCGTGCGTCCGCCCGTCGGCATGACGGCAAGCCGGTTCGAGCGCCGCAATCAGCTCTATCGCGAACTCATTAACCAGAGCCCCCTCGGCGATCAGGGCAGCGACTACCAGAAAGAGTCCCTCATGCGTTCGATGGAGCAGGCCTATCGCCTGCTCAACTCACCCGAGGCGCGGGCCTTCGACCTGTCCCTCGAACCGACCGAATCCTACGATACCTACAACACCGGGCGCTTCGGGCTCGGCTGTCTCCTCGCCAAACGGCTCACCCAGCAGGGCGCACGTTTTGTCACCGTCACGACCGAGTATGAGCCGTTCCACGGCTGGGATACCCACGAAAACGGGCACACGCGGCTCGTCAAGATGAAGGAGCTTATCGATCGGCCCATCGCGCAGCTCGTGCGGGACCTGGAAGAGAGCGGCCACCTGGACCGCACCGTGATCATCCTCGCGAGCGAGTTCAGCCGGGACATGCTCATGGAGGGCCGGCCTGGTGCCAAGGTAAAGGACCAGGTGTTTGTGCCCGATACTATCGAGGATCTCGTGCACTATGGGATGCATCGCCACTTCACAAGCGGTTGTTCGATTTTGATGTTTGGAGGCGGCATCAAGAAAGGACATGTTTTTGGCCGCACCGCCGACGAACGCCCGTGTGAAGCGGTAGAAAACCCGGTAAAAATCGACCAGATACATCAGACGATTTACCACGCGCTGGGCATTCCGCCCGAAACCAGTTATGAGATCGAGGGACGCCCGTTTTATACCACACCCGACGGCAAGGGAGAGGCCATCCTCGACATCCTGGCCTGACGACGTGACCGATCCCGCTGGTTCAGAACTATTTTGCGCGATTCTGGTAAACGAATTGCCTGTTTTTTCGCGCCTCCCCGATGCAGGGTATCGTGGCGCATCCCCTGATACCTTTCTCGATAATGCCGGGCGGGCCTTCTGGTTTACAGGCCTGCCTTTCGTGGCACTTTCTGGTACGTATTCTCTCGGACGGACCTCCGTATCGGCAGAAAAGGCGGCGCACATTGACATGCGATGAAGCGCAGTTTACCGCGATGTCAAATCAACCAACGCCCAAGATCAGCCGACGGGCGATATTGATGATTTACCAGTGCGCCTACGATTCGGGAATGACTGAAAGTCAATTCTTCGAAGGCGTGGGCTACGACGCCGATTCATGCCCCGAATGGATCGAATGGGATCATTGCGTGCTGTTTCATAACCGCCTTGCCGCACACGCCGGCTCCGACGAGCAGCTCCGCGAAATCGGATTTAACGTCTTCAAGGCGCCTTCCGGCATCCTGCTGCTCCGCGTCCTCGGGTTGTTTTCGGACCTTTCCGCGATTCTCATGCGCATGAACGCGTTCATCATGCGCACCTTTTTCCCGGGACTGATCTTCGACACCACGATCGACCGGTCGACGCGCAGGGCAACAGCCAGCATCCGCATACCCGAACCGTTCGCCTCGTGCCGCGCCTTTTTCGTCCTTTCGGCCTCCGCCTATGAGGCGACCTTCCGGCAACTCAAGGTGCCGTATCGCGATTTTTCCTTCGATATTTCGGAACGATCCGCATCGTACACCTTCACCTTCTATCCCAACCGATCGCTCTTCGAACGGGTCCGAAAGATTTATCAGGTGATCGTAGGGGCGGACTATGCGGTGCAGCAGCTCGCCGAAAACGAGGAGGAATTACGCCGGCGCCTGGAGATCGTGGAAGCCGCCCGCGCGGAGGCGGAAAGCCTGCGGATCAAGGAAGCGGAAGCCCGCCGGATCGCCGTGCAGGCGCTTGAAGTCCGGCAGCGGTTTCTCGCCGTGATGTCGCACGAGTTGCGCACCCCGCTGAACCACATCATCGGCGCCTCGACGATCCTGAAAGACGAGGAGCTGTCCGAAGAGAACCAGGAGATGGTCGGCATCGTCGACGAAGCGGCATTGCACCTCCTGCATCTGATCGAATTGATTCTGGATTTTACCGGTGTCGGCGAACTGTCGATGGAGATGGCGTCGGAGCAGGCCATCGACGCGCTCATCGACCCGGTAGTGGACAAGATGATTTATGCCTGCGAGGCGAAGGGCCTCTCGTTCGAGTACCGGGCGCTCGAACCCGGCCGAGTGTTGCCGCTTTATCCCGGGCACCTGAGCCGCATCCTGACGTTGCTGCTCGACAATGCCGTGAAGTTTACCGAAGCGGGTATCGTGCGGCTTCACGTGTCGATGCCGGCCGAAAAACACCTCGCCTTCCGGATCGAGGACAGCGGCTGCGGCATCCCGGCCGAGTGGGGCTCGCGGGTGTTCGAACCCTTCCAGGCCGTGGACGACTCCCAGACGCGGGCCACGGGCGGCATCGGCCTGGGCCTGACGATCGCGCGCAAGCTGGCCCAGGAGATCGGAGGCGATGTGCGGCTGCTGGAATCCACGACGACCGGCACGACCTTCCAGGTCGACATTCCACTGGATCGGAGCCTGTCGGTCGGCGACGGCATGGCCTCCTGAGTAGAAATCGCGCCCCCCGCCGGCCTACCGCCGGCGAACCATTGGCGCGCTAACGAGTACCCTGTCCCCGCGCCGCCGATCTGCCAGATATCCACCGAGGCAGGCTGGTTGCTTTCTGATCGATCACCTACATTCCGCAACGCGGAGCATCCCCCGGCTCCGCCCGCATCGCGCCAGACATGGGACACGTACACGCCCGGGGATGGTGGGAGCAGGCCGATCTGGGCCGGCAGTACATGGATGGATTGATCGTCTCGATCGAGAACGATCACATCGAAGGCTCCGGCAGCGATATGGTAGGCCTGTTCGTCCTCACCGGCTCACTCAGCGAAAACCGACACGTGGTCATCGACAAACAGTATCTCGGCAAACACCGGGTGAGTTATTCGGGCCAGTACGACGGCGTCCAGCGCCTGTGGGGTCGGTGGCGGCTGGCCGGCATGGAAGGCCCGTGGGAAATCGTGATCAAGGCGGAAGGGCAGGACGACGAGGCGATCGAAAACGAGGCCGTCGCCGCCATCGACGAGCCGGCGACGACGCACTGACCCCACGCCGGCGTCGCCCATGCGCGGTTGTATACGATCGACTACCCGAACCGTATGACCATACCCGAGCACTTACGTCATCAGCGCCTGTACAGCGACCGGGAAGTGAGCGCGATGCTGAAGCGGGCCTCGGAATTGCAGGATCATGCCGACGCGGGCGTCCGACAGGGGCTGCCCTACGCGCAGATCGAATCGTTCGCGAGCGGCCTCGGCATCGATCTCGAAGTGCTCCGCGCCGCCGCCGTCGAGCTGGAGCAGCGGGATCTCGAACACGGGACGCGCACGTTCTGGGGCGGACCCTTCGAGTTCGCGATAAAACGCATCGCCCCGGGAGCCCTCACGCCGGCACGCGCCGTGCGGCTGACGGATGCCCTGGCGGCGCTGAAACCGCGGATGAACGAACGCCGGGACGGGCACATCCACGGCACCGTCCGGTCCCACCTCACGGGCTCTCTCCATATTCACGTGGACTCGACGGACTCGCACACGACGATCCGCCTGCATCGCACGTTCACCCACGCGGCCGCCCTCGCGTATTCGCTGGGCATCGCGCTCAGCCTCATCGCCGCGATTTCAGCCCCCCTGCGGCATCATACCCTGTGGGTCGAGACCCTGATTTTCGCCGGCAGCCTCCTGCTCGGACTCACCGTAGCACGCCTGTCCCTGGGCCTGTGGATCCGCACACAACGCAAGCGCTTGAAACAACTGGCGGACCGTTTGCGTGATCTCTCTTCAACATCCCAATCCTGAATCGTCCGATGACCATCCATAGAACCATTTTTTCCCCCCGCATCCTCGCGCTCGTTGCGACGGGTCTCCTGGCAACCGGGGCCCTGGCTCAACCTACGCCGGCCGAGTTGCAGGCCCTGCGTGTCGACGTCGTCTACCTCGCTTCCGACCTGCTCGAAGGCCGGCAGACCGGCTCGGCCGGCGAGACCCTCGCCGCCGAATACATCGCGTCCCAGTTCGCCGCCATCGGGCTCGAACCCAGAGGCACCGACGGATGGCTCCAGCCGTTCTCGTTCCGCTACAGCGCCAACCCGCACGCGCCGGCCGAATCCGGCGAAGAGCGTACCGGCCATAACGTGGTCGCCTTCCTCGACAACGGCGCGCCCACGACCGCGATCATCGGCGCCCACTACGACCATCTCGGCCACGGCGGTTTCGGCTCCCGCGACCCCAACAGCGACGCCGTGCACAATGGCGCCGACGACAACGCCAGCGGGACGGCCATGCTCATCGAGCTGGCGCGCCGGCTCAAGGACGCCTCCTACGACGGCAACAACTACCTGTTCATCGCCTTCTCCGGTGAGGAACTCGGCCTCTACGGCTCCAAATATTTCGCCAACAACCCGACCATCTCGTTCGACAACGTCAGCTACATGCTGAATATGGACATGGTCGGCCGCCTCAACGCAGAGAACGTCCTGGCCGTAAACGGCACCGGCACGTCGCCCGCGTGGGATGGCGTGCTCGACGGGCTGGCCGGCAACGGCATCCAGGTCAAGAAACACGCCTCCGGCATCGGTGCTTCGGACCACACGTCGTTCTACCTTCAGAACATCCCGGTCCTCCACTTCTTCACGGGTCAGCACCAGGAATACCACAAGCCGTCGGACGACAGCGAGCTAATCAACTATGAAGGCATGTATGCCGTTACCGACTTCATCATGGGCGTCATCGCCTCGCTCGACGATTCCGGGAAGCTGGCCTTCACCGAGACGAAAGACGACGACCAGGGCCGGGCGGCCGCGTCGTTCAAGGTGAGCATGGGCATCATGCCGGACTATGTCGCGGAAGGCAAGGGCGTCCGCATCGACGCCGTCGTCAACGGCCGGGCGGCCGCCACGGCGGGCCTGGAGAAGGGCGACGTGATCATCAAGCTCGGCGATGCCGACATCGACGACATCAACGCCTACATGCAGGCGCTCGCGACCTACGAAAAGGGCGACAAGACCACGGTCGTCGTCAAACGCGGCAACGAGACGGTCAAAAAGAACATCGAATTTTGAGCATCCGATCCGGCCTATCCGGTTGAAAAGAGACGTCCCGTCGGGGCGTCTCTTTTTTTTGCCCGGCCGCGACGGCTTCCCTCCCTGCAACGCCGGCGCATTCGCTCCGTAGACAGGCCCGGACCCCACCGACGGCCTGCCATGACGATCGTATTTCTCAAAGGACGCGACAAACGCCACACGCTTTCGTGCATTCGGGACGACGGATCGAAGACCTGGACCTCCATCCAGAATGTGTTCGGCCCCCTGCACGACATCGGCCACTATGCCGTGGAGTCGGTGCTCGGGTTCGACGGGGGCTTTTACGGACTGCTGGCGCAGGGGCGCAGCATCCAGGAATTCGAAGAAACGGCCGACCGGAGCTGGATCGGCCCCCAGGGACTGCAATCCGAGGCCGTGGTGATGGCCCTCCAGTACGAGCTGGCCGGCGTGCTGCCCTATGCCGATTTCCTGGAGGCGGTCCGCGCGTCCTGCGCCGGCACGGGCGTGCCCATGCCTGCCGGACTGAACCCCGCGATCCACGAGGTCATCCTGTCGCGTTACCGGGCGCTGCTCGACGACTGGGAAGCGGTCGCTCCGGGGGAAACGCTCACGCTTCAGTTTCCGTGAAGTCCGTCGGTGGTCCCTCTCATCCGCAGGCGGTATCTTGAGCGCATGCGAAGATCTGCTCCGCACCGCCCTCATCGAACGGATCATCCCCATGGCGCCCATGCACCGCCGCGCTTTTCTGAAGAGTGCCCTCACCCTGCCTCTGCTCGCCGCGACCGACGCCGAGCCGCTGCAACCCGCTCGCGCCGGCAGACCGCTGCCCGGTCATCTGAAGCTCAGTTGCAACATGTTCTCGTTCAACGAGCCGCTGCGCGGCGGCGCCATGACGCTCGAACAGGCGATCGAGGCCTGCGCCGAGCTGGGCTTCGACGCCGTGGACCCGACCGGGTACTACTTCACCGGCTACCCCGAGCCGCCCGAGGATGCGTATGTGTTTCACATCAAGAAACACGCGTTCAGGCTGGGGCTGGACATCAGCGGCACGGGCGTGCGCAACGATTTCACGCTTCCGACACCGGCCGA